>JBIICO010000113.1:0-10285 GCA_044238855.1 Caulobacter sp. | reverse complement strand
ATCAAGCGCCAGGTCAAGGCGAAGCTGGCGGAAACCGCGGCGGCCTAAGCCGCCCTTTCTTCCTTCCAGGCAGAACAAGAAAAAGGCCCGCGGAGCGATCCGCGGGCCTTTCTCGTACTCGAAACTCAACTCAACGCTACTCGGCGCCAACTCGGGTGAGGCTCGCTCCGGTCGGACGATCGCGTCCGACCGGGGAGGCCCCTAGCCGTTCCGCGTCTTAGCGGGCGGCGTACTTCACCGACGCCGGGGCGGTCTTGGCGTAGGCCGTCAGCTGGGCGTCGTCGATCTGGGCGACGGCGCGCTTCACGCTGGCGCGAATGCAGTTGGGGTAGATGTAGCCGGCCATCGGCTCACCACGCAGGTCGGCCCAGCAGGCGTCGGCCGCGGCGCGGACGATGTCGGCGTGCAGTTGCTCGGTGGTCTTGCCGGTGGTGGGGACGCGAACTTCGGCGGCGAGGGCCGAGGCGCCCGAGAACATGGCGATCGCGGCGATCAGAGCGCCGAACTTAAGCTTGGTCATATCAAGCACTCCCGAAAGGGGTTGAGTTTTCAACCGCTTCCGAAACGCTTCCTCTGATGGTCGCGGCTCATCGTCCGTCTGACCCCATCGAGTCGTCTATACGCCCACGAAAAAGGGTGATCAACGATTATGTTGCATTGCACATAAAGTTCATGCGGCGCCGCAACGTAAGCCCGCGGCGCAACGCGGCTACTTCGGCGGGGTCCAGTCAAAGGCCAGCAGCACGGTGCGCTGGTTGGCGGCGGCGTTGTCGTCACTGAGGAGGTAGAGCCGCCAGTCGCCGTCCGGTTTCCGCTCGACGGCGATGCCTTCCATGTTGTCCGAGGTGCTGCTCGGGCCCAGCGCGAACTGGCCGATCACCTGCCTGGCGCCGCGCGGATCGCGCACCACGGTCACGCGGAAGCGGGAGCCGATCGCCGGGATGTAGCTGTGGTGCAGGATGATCAGCTCGCCTTCCGGCCCGACGGCGATGGCCGAGATGCGGAAGCCGGCCGGTATCCGGGGCAGGCCATCGACCTCGTCGCAGCCGACGTGCAGCCGGCAGAGCCAGAAGCCGCCGCCCTCGACCCCGACCCAGTAGGCGTCGCCGGCGATGTTGGGCGCGGCGGCGAGGCCCTCCATGCCGTCGTTCTCCGGCATGGCGATCTTCGGCCAGGCGACGGGGAAAGGCTTGCGGTCGCCCGACGGCGGATAGCGCCAGATGCGATGGTTCCGTTCGAAGCTGACCAGCAGCTCGCCGTTGCCCAGGATGGCCAGGCCTTCGGCGTCGGTCCATGCCTTGCCCTGGAGCGGTTGGCTGTCCTCGCCGACCAGCGGCCGCATGGCGACGTCGGTGACGCCCGTCAGGCGACCGTCAGCGTCCAGCACCAGGCGGGCGGTGAACAACTTGCCGCTGTCGTCCGTCACGCTGGTGATCCGGCCGCCCGGCGACAGGACCAGGTCCGACAGGCTGTGCAGGTCCGAGGTCTGGTCGCTGGTCAGCGCCACGCCGCCGGCGTAGCGGAAGCCGTCCACGGCGGTGCGGGCGGGATCGCTCGGGTCCAGCGGGACAGGCGTGGTCCGCACCGCGATGGTCGGGCCGTAGGGGATCGGCGCCGGCGGCAGGGCGACGTGGCCGCCGACACAACCGGTCAGCAGCAACAGCGCGCCGAAGCCACCGGCCAGCCGCCTCACGTCAGCGCGCCCCGGACTTCGCGGAAGGTGGTCGTCTTCGGCGCCGGCGGCTGGGTGACCGGCGGCGGGGCCAGCAGGCCGCGCGACCTGGCGACCTGGCGCGGCTCTTCCTCGAACAGCGCGGCCAGCTGCTCGACCAGCACCCCGCCCAGCTGCTCGACGTCCACGATCGTCACCGCCTTCTTGTAGTAGCGGGTCACGTCGTGGCCGATGCCGATGGCCAGCAGCTCGACCGGGCTCTTGGCCTCGATCTCGCCGATGACGCTGCGCAGGTGGCGCTCCAGGTAGTGGCCGCTGTTGACCGAGAGGGTCGAGTCGTCGACCGGCGCGCCGTCGCTGATGACCATCAGGATCTTGCGCTGCTCGGGGCGGCCGATGATGCGCTGGTGCGCCCACATCAGCGCCTCGCCGTCGATGTTCTCCTTCAGCAGCCCCTCGCGCATCATCAGGCCGAGGTTTCGCCGCGCGCGACGCCACGGGGCGTCGGCGGCCTTGTAGATGATGTGGCGCAGGTCGTTCAGGCGGCCGGGCGACGGCGGCTTGCCGGCCTTGATCCAGTCGTCGCGGCTGAGGCCGCCCTTCCAGGCGCGGGTGGTGAAGCCGAGGATCTCCGTCTTGACCCCGCAGCGCTCCAGCGTCCGGGCCAGGATGTCGGCGCAGACGGCGGCGACCATGATCGGCCGGCCGCGCATCGAGCCCGAGTTGTCGATCAGGATGGTGACCACCGTGTCGCGGAACTCGGTGTCCTGCTCCTGCTTGAAGCTGAGCGGCGCGGTGGGGTCGATGATCACCCGCGGCAGGCGGGCGACGTCCAGCATCCCCTCTTCGAGGTCGAACATCCAGGAGCGGTTCTGCTGCGCCATCAGCCGGCGCTGCAGCTTGTTGGCCAGGCGCGAGACAACGCTCGACAGGGCCGCCAGCTGCTGGTCGAGGTAGGCGCGCAGCCGGGTCAGCTCCTCGGCGTCGCACTGGTCCTCGGCGCCGACGATCTCGTCATGGGCGGTGGTGAAGACCTTGTAGGGCGGCTCGACCTGGCCGTTGTCCTTGATCTCCGGACGGGCCGGCTTGGCGCCGTCGCCCATCTCCGGCGCTTCCTCGGACATCTCGGCGTTTTCGTCGTCCTCGGCGTCGACGAGCTGCTCCTGGCCTTCCTGCTGCTCCTGGTCGCCGTCCATGTCCTCCATGGAGGCGCCTTCGGGGGACTGGCCGTCGCCTTCGCCGTCGTCGCTTTCGTCCGACTCCGACTGGGTGTCGTCCTCTTCGCTGTCGTCCTCGGAGTCCTCCTGGGCGTCGATCTCCGCATCACCCAGGTCGAGGTCGCGCAGGATGGCCTTCACGGTCCTGGAGAAGGCCGCCTGGTCGTTGATGTCGCCCGCCAGGGCGTCCAGGTCGGCGCCGGCCCTGGCCTCGATGTCCTCGCGGAACAGGTCGACGGCCGCCTTGGCCCCGTCCGGAGGCGCATCGCCGGTCAGGCGCTCGCGCACCATCAGCGACAGCACGTCCGCCATCGGCACGTTGGCGCGGTCGTTCATCCGAGCCAGGCCCTTGCGCTCGATGGCCTGCTCCAGCACCGCCGTGAGGTTGGCGCGCACGCCGCCGAGGGCGTTGGCGCCGATGGCCTCGATGCGGGCCTGCTCGATGGCCTCGAACACCGCGACGCCCTGCGGGGAAGCGGGACGGCCGCGGGCGTAGGCGGCGCTGTCGTGGTGCGCCAGGCGCAGGGCCATCTGGTCGGCGAGGCCGCGGATGCGCGCGGCCTCCTTGCTGTTCAGGTCGCGCGGCGGATGCGGCAGCACCGCGCGGTTGCCCGACAGCGACGGGCCGTCCCCGGAGAACACGACCTCCAGGTCCGGCGTCTCGGCCAGCGACCGGGCGGCGTGCGCCAGGGCGCGCTTGAAGGGCTCGACGGGACTCTCGGGCTTGCTCATCGTGTGCGAGTTCTAGCGCGTCGCCGCCGGGTCATGGAAGCGCTTCCGGCCGCCGATCGGCTAGTTCCCCCAGTCGCGCACGAAGCCGATGTTCTCCTCGACGTCCCGGGGGCTGAAGAAGCCCTCGATGCTGTCGCCGGGCAGCGAGCGGACCACCTTGCCGGCGCTGTCGATCAGCATCAGCCGGCCCTTGGCCCGTTCCCAGCGGACGATCGTCCTCGAGGCCCAGGCGGGCTGGCAGGGCAGGGCGACCTTCAGCGCGCCCTTGAGGCCGTCCTTCGCGGCGGTGCTGTCCCAGGCGCAGAGGGTCTCGCCGAACGACATCAGCGCCCAGCGGCCGCTCATCCGCTCCTGTTCGGTCGGCGCCTTGGCGTCGGTGACGCGGTCCAGCGACAGCGGCTCGCCTTCGCCCGGGGAAGCGACGTAGCCGCCGATCTCGGCCGGCTCGAACTTCATCAGCGGCTTGCGCAGCGGGTCTATGAAGCCGATCGCGCCGTCCGGGTAGACGGTCCAGGCGGCGACATCCTCCGAGAAGCCGAACTTCTGGAAGCAGTCCCTGGGGACCTTGATGGCCCAGCCGCCGATCGCGCCCTCGTCGGTCAGGGTCACGGTGCAGGAGTCGTCGCCCTCGCCGAGACCCGAGATCCACCATCTGCCCGCGTAGTCCTTCGGCGCCTCCAGCGCGAGCGCGGCGGCGGGGAAGGCGAGGGCGGCCGCCAGGGCGGCCAGCGTGAGGGTACGGATGCGCATCACTTCTTCCAGGCCTCGGCCTGGGCGGCGACCATCGAGACGAGGTCCCCCTGGGCGATGTTCACGTCGACGAGGTGCAGGCCCCAGTTCGCGTCCGGCCGGCCGCCCGGCAGGATGATGTCGCCGACGATGTCGTCGACGCGCGGGTCGGCCGGGTCGCCGTTCACATGGACCGACAGGTAGTTGAAGCCGTCCTTCTCCACGCACCGGGCCGAGAGCAGGCCGGGGACCGAGACGAAGCCGGTCGAGGGCGGCGGGCCGTCCTTCGTCCATGGGTGGGGCGCGGCGGCGCTGCTGGAGCCCGGCGTGGCGCCCGACCAGAGGTAGCCGTGAAGCTTCGCTTCGCCGCCGGCGGGCGCGGCCGGGTTCACGCAGGCGGCCTTGGCGCCGGTGACAGGAACCTTGCCGAAGCGGCTGGTGGCCGGCGGGGGCAGGGTGTCGCGGAAGGAGACGTAGGAGACCAGGCAGCCGGTCTGACCCGGTGAGGCGCAGGTCGGGATCGTGCCGAACCTGCCGTCGACCACCGGCACGTTGCTGCCGATGAGCAGGGCCGAGACCAGCCGCTTTTGCGCCGGCTTGCCGTCGATCTCCTGCCTGATCAGCTCGGTCAGGACGCCCGAGCCTTGCGAATGGCCGACCAGGACCACGCCGCGGCCCTTGTTCTCGTGCTTCAGGTACCAGTCCCAGGCGGCCTTCACGTCGCTGTAGGCCAACGCGCGGTCGGCCGGGATCGGCTGGCCGGTCATGAAGCCGCGCAGGGCGGCCAGGGTGATCTGGCGATACATCGGCGCGAAGGGACGGCAGACGGCGCGGAAGCGGGCGAACTGCACGGCGACGACGCGGCGCTCGGCCGGGTCGATGGTCATGTCGCTGTTGCCGCCCGCATCGGTCGAGACCGTCGGGTAGACGTAGAAGCAGTCGATGCCCGGATCGGCGGCGGCCCTGAACGCCTCCTGCGTCTGGCCGCCGTCCGCCGCGATCACCGTGGCGTCCAGCGGCACGTCGCAGGCGTCGCTGCGCCCGGGCAGGCAGAGCCAGGCCTCCGGCTTCGAATAGTCGTTCGGCGGGGGCGTCTGGGCCGATGCCCCGCCCGCCGTGGCGAAGGCGCAGAGCGCCGCCGCCACCGAGACCATCAATGCACGCATCACCGCTCCTCCCGTCCTCGCCTTGTTGTTGGAGGCGATCCTGACGGGGAAACGGCCGGGGCTCAACCGGGGAGAACGGTGTTAGGCGCGGACCGCCATGCTGGGCTTGGCCGCGACGACCGGGCCGCGCAGGATGTCGACGATACGGAGCAGGAATTCCTTGCGGCGCGCCAGGGCGCCGGGGACGTCCTCGCCGGCGCGGATCACGCGGACGTCTTCGCGCGCGGCTTCCACGACCAGACGGTCAGCGACCGCGGGCAGGTGGCCGCCGCCCTTGCGGGCGTCCATCAGGTCGGCGTGGGTGCGCGCCTCGCCGATACGCTTCTGGACAAGGGCCTCGACGTCCGTACCGGTCTCGGCTCGGGCCGCCAGGGCAGTGAAGTCGTGCGCATACAGCCGCACGAAGCCTTCTTCGATCATCAGGTCTCCAGACTACCGTCCGGCCTTCTGCGGGAACGGCAAGGCGCGGCGGGCCGCGCGACAAGGGTCCACTATAACGCATAACCGGCCAGAACGGGGCCGAATGTCGCACTTTGGTCCGAACGGCCCTATCTGTCCGGCCATGGCCCTGACCCACCGCCTCGCCGCCGAGGCCGATATTCCCGCCCTGACCGCCCTGATGGACGCCGCCATCGGCGAGCTGCAGAAGGGCTTCCTCGACGAGGCCCAGATCGCCGCCAGCCGGATGATCATGGGGCTGGATCGGCAGCTGATCGCCGACGGGACCTACTTCGTGGTCGAGGAGCAGGGCGTGCTGGCGGGGTCGGGCGGCTGGAGCCGGCGCAACACCCTCTATGGCGGCGACCACACGCCAGGCCGCGACGCGGCGCTGCTCGACCCGGCGACCGAGGCGGCGCGCGTGCGGGCGATGTACACCAGCCCCGCCTTCGCGCGTCGGGGCGTCGGCCGGCTGATCCTGTCGCTGTGCGAGGCCGCGGCGCGGGCCGAGGCCTTCTCCCGCGTCGAGCTGGCGGGGACGATGAGCGGCCGGCCACTTTACGAGGCCTGCGGATACGCGGTGATCGAGGCCTTCGAGGACGGGCGCGGCGGCGTCGCCGTGCCGCTGATGCGGATGGGCAAGACGCTTTGACCGCGGGGCGTGCTAGTCTGTCCCGATAGGAAACCGGCCGAGGCCGGGAAGGGGACGAACCGACGCGCGCCGCGTGTCTTGGCCCCCGCTCCTGAAGGCGCCGACATGGCCAAGGGTCAGAAGAAATCCAACAAGGAAATCCGCAAGCCCAAGGCGGAAAAACCCAAGACGGTCGCCGCATCCGCCAGCCCGTTCCTGACGCCGCCCAAGAAGGGCTGAGGCGCTTCATGGCGATGCAGACGGTCCACCTCGTCCAGGCCTTCATCGCCGGACGGGGGGCGGCCCTCAAGTCCGAGCAGGTCCTGGTCTGCACCTCGGCCGAGGAGGCGCGTCGCAAGGCCGAGCGCCTCTCGACCCTGCGCCTGGGCGTGGTCGCCTTCTCCGCGACCGCCGACTCGGAGATGGGTGACTACGACGAGAACCCGGTGATCCTGTTCAAGTCCGGCCGCCTGCCGCCGCCGTTCGACGAGCTTTAGGCGGCGAGACACGGCTTCGCCGCCTCACGGGTTTGCACCCTGAAGGTTGGGGAGAGGGGCGGAGCGCTCCGGGTTCAAGCGCCCACGCACAATCATCGATTGCGAGTGGGCGCTTCGCAGGACGCGCTTCAGGCTCAGTGCACCCGCGCCTTTCCGATCTCCAGGCCGTCCTCGCCGGCTGAGACGTCGATCACGCTCCCGTCGGCCAGGTCGCCGGCCAGGAGCTTGCGCGCGATCGGGTCGACCAGTTCCTTCTGGATCACCCGCTTCAGCGGCCGGGCCCCGTAGACCGGGTCGTAGCCGCGCTCGGCCAGCCAGTGGGTGGCGGCGCCGTCCAGGGCGATGGCCATGCGGCGGTCGGCGAGCAGCTTTTCCACCCGCTCCAGCTGGATCTTCACGATGTCGTCCATCTGGGCGCGGCCGAGGCGCTTGAACAGGATGATCTCGTCGATCCGGTTCAGGAACTCGGGCCGGAAGCTGCGGCGGACGACGTCCATGACCATCGGACGGACCGACTCGACGTCCTCGCCGTCCTCCATGGCCGCGAGGAACTCCGCGCCCATGTTGCTGGTCATGATGATCAGCGTGTTGCGGAAGTCGACCGTGCGGCCCTGGCCGTCGGTCAGGCGGCCGTCGTCCAGCACCTGCAGCAGCACGTTGAACACGTCCGGGTGCGCCTTCTCGACCTCGTCGAACAGCACGACCTGGTAGGGCCGACGCCGCACGCTTTCGGTCAGGGAGCCGCCCTCGTCATAGCCGACGTAGCCCGGAGGGGCGCCGATCAGGCGGCTGACGCTGTGCTTCTCCATGTATTCCGACATGTCCATCCGGGTGATGGCGCTCTCGTCGTCGAACAGGAACTCCGCCAAGGCCTTGGTCAGCTCCGTCTTGCCCACGCCCGTCGGGCCGAGGAACAGGAAGGAGCCGATCGGGCGGCCGGGATCCTTGAGGCCGGCGCGGGCGCGGCGGACGGCGTCCGACACGGCGACCAGCGCTTCCTCCTGGCCGACCACGCGGCCGCGCAGGGCGTCCTCCATCTTCAGCAGCTTCTCGCGCTCGCCCTCGAGCATCTTCTCGACGGGCACGCCGGTCCAGCGGCTGACGACGGCGGCGATCTGCTCGGCGTCGACGACCTCGGGAGTCAGGGGGCCGCCCTCGGTCTGGTCGCTGGCCTTGGATTCCTCCTCGGCGAGACGCTTCTCAAGCTGCGGAATCTCGCCGTAGGCGATCTCCGAGGCGCGCTGCAGGTCGCCGCGACGCTGGGCGGCCGACAGTTCGGCGCGCAGACGGTCGAGGGCCTCGCGGGTCTGGGCGGCGCTGCCGACCTTCTCCTTCTCCGCCTTCCAGCGCGCGGTCATCTCGTCGGACTGGAACTGCAGGTCGTCGATCTCGACCTCCAGGTTATCCAGTCGCTGCCTGGACGCCGCGTCGGTCTCCTTCTTGAGGGCCTCGCGCTCGATCTTCAGCTGCACCAGGCGGCGGTCGATCTCGTCCAGCTCCTCCGGCTTGGAGTCCACGGCCATGCGCACGCGGCTGGCGGCCTCGTCGATCAGGTCGATCGCCTTGTCCGGCAGGAAGCGGTCGGTGATGTAGCGGTTGCTGAGCGTGGCGGCGGCGACGATGGCCGAGTCCGAGATGCGCACTCCGTGGTGCACCTCGTACTTCTCCTTAAGCCCGCGCAGGATCGAGACGGTGTCCTCCACCGTCGGCTCGCTGACGAACACCGGCTGGAAGCGGCGGGCGAGGGCGGCGTCCTTCTCGACGTGCTTGCGGTACTCGTCGAGCGTGGTGGCGCCGACGCAGTGCAGCTCGCCGCGCGCCAGGGCGGGCTTGAGCAGGTTCGAGGCGTCCATGGCGCCGTCGCTCTTGCCGGCCCCGACCAGGGTGTGCATCTCGTCGATGAACAGGATGATCGAGCCCTCGGCGGCCGTGACCTCGTTCAGGACCGCCTTCAGCCGCTCCTCGAACTCGCCGCGGTACTTCGCACCGGCGATCAGGGAGCCCATGTCGAGCGACATCAGCTTCTTGTCCTTGAGGGACTCCGGCACGTCGCCGCTGACGATGCGCAGGGCCAGGCCCTCGACGATGGCGGTCTTGCCGACGCCCGGCTCGCCGATCAGGACAGGGTTGTTCTTGGTGCGGCGGGCCAGCACCTGGATGGTGCGGCGGATCTCCTCGTCGCGCCCGATGACCGGGTCGAGCTTCTGGTCCCGGGCCTTCTGGGTCAGGTCCATGGCGTAGCGCTTGAGGGCGTCGTAGCCTTCCTCGGCCGAGGCGCTGTCGGCGGTGCGGCCCTTGCGGACGTCCGCGGCCGCGGCTTCCAGCGCCTTCTCCGACGCGCCGGCCTCCTTCAGCGCCTTGGCGGCATCGCCACCCTCGGCGGCGATGGCGATCAGCAGGCGCTCGGTGGTGACGAAGGCGTCGCCGGCCTTCTTGGCGTCTTCCTCCGCGCGGGCGAAGACGCGCGCGGTGTCGGGCTTCAGGTAGAGCTGGCCGGAGCCGCCCTCGACCTTCGGCATGCGGGCGAGCAGCGCCTCGACGGCGCCGTCGAGCGCGTCCGGACGGCCGCCGGCGCTCTGGATCAGGGCGCGGCTGAGGCCGTCGCGCTCTTCGAGCAGGACCTTCAGCAGGTGCTCGGGCGTGAGGTGCTGGTGGCGGCGCGCGAGGGCCAGCGACTGGGCGCTCTGGATGGCCTGCTTGGCGCGGTCGGAATAGAGGTCGATGTTCAAGGCGGTGTCCCCTCGGAAGGCGGAATTGGACCGAACGCCTCTGCTGAGCACGATCGGCCGTGGACCGGATGTAGGTGTGGCCTGCGGGTCACACAAGGGCGCCCGCAGGGTCGTCACCAACGTTCCGAAACGCCGTCGAGGGAGCCGTTCCGGCCCCGAGGCCGCTACTGGCGCAGCTCGAGGATGTCGAGCTTCGACTCCTGCTTCGGCCAGGGCACGACCATGCGATAGCGGTTGTCGCCGATGCGCTCGAAGGCGCCGACCTGATCGCGCTCCGGCTGGGCGCCGTAGTCGGGGAAGGTCGTCTCCTCGTCGCCCCAGGCCTGGGCGCCGACGTAGACCAGCCGCTTGGCGTCCTGCTCGTTCGGATAGATCAGGCCCCGTGTGCGCTGGCTGCCGTTGGTCTTGGTCAGGATCAGGTCGCCGCCCGGCGTCAGCTCCACCGTGCAGGTGAACCAGGGATAGGCGACGTAG
>JBIICO010000319.1:0-2874 GCA_044238855.1 Caulobacter sp. | reverse complement strand
AGCGCCGGCGCGATCGAATGGAGGGTGGTCTCGCGGATGTTTTCCCAGGCGCGCAGCAGGTAGTCGTAGTCGCGCTTGATTTCGGTCTTGGTCCGTTTGGCGCCCGCCGTGCGGACGATCAGGCCCATGCCCTGCGGCACGTCCAGGCTCTGGACGATGCTCTTCAGCTTCTTGCGGTCGCTCGCCACGGTGATCTTGCGGCTGATGCCGCCGCCCCGGGCGGTGTTGGGCATCAGGACGCCGTAGCGGCCTGCCAGCGACAGGTAGGTGGTCAGGGCCGCGCCCTTGTTGCCACGCTCTTCCTTGACGACCTGGACCAACATGATCTGCCGGCGGCGGATCACTTCCTGGATCTTGTAGTTCTTCATCAGCCGGCGGCGACGGCGCGCCAGCTCTTCCTCGACGACGTCGTCCTCGTCGTCGCCGCCACCGTGGCTGTGGTGGCCGTCCTCGTCCTCGTCGCCGTCTTCCGATTCGGCGGACTGCGAACGCGAGCCGCGGCGGGCTTCGCGCGGCTCGTCGTCATCCTCGGCCTGGGCGCGCAGGAGGGCTTCGCGGTCGGCGAGGGGGATCTGGTAGTAGTCGGGGTGGATTTCGTTGAAGGCCAGGAAGCCGTGACGGTTGCCGCCATACTCGACGAACGCCGCCTGGAGGCTGGGCTCCACGCGCGTCACCTTGGCGAGATAGATGTTTCCGCGTAGCTGCTTCTTGGACTGGCTTTCGAAATCGAACTCTTCAATGCGGGATCCGTCGACCACGACCACCCGGGTTTCTTCCGGGTGGGCCGCGTCGATAAGCATCTTCTTGGTCATGGAAAGTGTCTCCACGGCGCGCAGCGGAGCCTGGGCCCGGTCGCCGGTCTGTGATGGAGGCGCGCGTCGCGCGGCCGTCCGACGCGTCGCAGGCAGCGATGCGTAGGGGCGTATGCCAGGCCGGGGCGTTTGCGCTGCCCATAAGGTTCATTCCCTGATGCGCCTGGGGTGGCGCGGGGTCGGATGGTGCGTCTCTCGCCAGGACGGCGATGGGCCGGACGCGCGGCCTCTTAACTCTGTGCGCGGAGAGTGCCCGTCTCGCGGGGTCGGCGCGCGATCGGACATTACCCTGATGCGACACCGAAAGGAAAGCGTTCCGAAGTCGACGCTCGTCAGGCCCTTGGCGTAGGGGTGTCAGCCCGACGCCATTCTCAAACGCTTAACCATTTCGATACGCGGCCGCGCGCAGAATGGCCTCCAAATCGCGAAGCGGTGAGTGTTGGGGCTGTAGAATGCGCGCGTTCCGGGCCGGCGGAATCTTGGCGGGGTGGAGGGGCGTCGGCGCCCTTGCCGTGCTGACTCTGTCCGGCCTCGCGGTCGCCGGCGTCGCCCAGGGCACGACCGGGCCCGGCCTGTTCAAGGTCCGGCTGGGCGGCGACCAGATGGAAACCCGCGTCGTCATCGACCTGGACCGCTCGGTGAGCGGCAAGGTCACGGCCGACGGGTCGGAAGGCAGGATCGTCGTCTCCCTGCCGCGTGTGGACGCGCCCGCCGACCTGCGTGGGGGCGGGCAGGGCCTCGTCCGCCGCTGGAACGTCGAGCGCGCGCCGGGCGCCGCCAAGCTGACGCTGGAACTGGCCCGCGACGCCGAGGTGCGCCGCCGCTTCCTGCTGCCGCCCGGCGACGGGGTGAAGACCTATCGCTACGTGATCGACCTGCAGGCTCGCGGCGGCGCGGGCAAGGTCGGCGCCGCGCCCGTCGCGCGACCGCGCGCGACCGCGGTCACCGGCCCTTCCGCGCCGGTCGTCACCCGCGACCGCGAGCGCAAGGGTTTGCGCGTGGTGGTCATCGACGCCGGTCACGGCGGCAAGGATCCCGGCGCCATCGGCAGCCGCACCCACGAGAAGGAAGTCACCCTGGCCGCGGCCAAGGCCCTGAAAGCGCGGCTGGAGAAGACCGGTCGCTATCGCGTGGTCATGACCCGTTCCAGCGACAGCTACGTGCCGCTCGACAGCCGCGTGCAGATCGCGCGCGGCGCGGACGCGGACCTGTTCATCTCGCTGCACGCCGACTCGGGGCCGGACAGCGACCTGCGCGGGGCCAGCGTCTACACCCTGTCGGAAAAGGGCGAGCGCCGCGTCGCCTCGGTGCTGCGCAAGGACGACTGGCTGATGCCGGTCAGCAATCCCGGCGCCGAGCGCACCGTCGGCGAGATCATCCTCGACCTGACCCAGCGCGCCACCCGTAACCGTTCGGCCGCCTTCGCCGAGAAGCTGCTGGAACATATCGACGACGAGACCGTGCTGCTTCGCCGCAGCCACCGGGACGCCAACCTCGCGGTGCTGCTGGCGCCGGACGTTCCGGCGGTGCTGCTGGAGATGGGATTCGTCAACAATATCGAGGACGAACGCGCCCTGACGGACCCGCGCCGACGCACCCGGCTGATGAACGCCGTGGGCGACGCCATCGACGCCTGGTTCGCGCAACAGGGGAAGCCGACCGGCCGCTGACACGCGGGCCGTTGGCACTGCGGGCGAGGCAGGTTAATCAGGCCCCATGCTTGAGAAGGCCCTTCGCCGACTTTGGCCGTTCGAGGAGCCGCCAGAGCGCTGGGTGGCCGTCGTCGGCGTCACGGTGCTCAGTGTCATTGCCGTCGCCGGCTTTGCACTGGCGATCTACGCCGCGTGGCTGTTCCACGACATGCCGGACGCCGGGGATCTGGCCGACTACCATCCGCCGACGGCGACGCGCGTCTATGCGTGGGACGGCACCCTGATCGGGGAGTTCTCGAAGGAACGCCGGATCTTCGTCCCCTACGACCAGATCCCGCCGCAGCTGGTGCAGGCCTTCCTGGCCGCCGAGGACCGCAACTTCTTCCAGCACAGCGGCGTCGACGTGCAGG
>JBIICO010000112.1:0-10299 GCA_044238855.1 Caulobacter sp. | reverse complement strand
CCCGACAGGGTGCGGCCGGAACGGTCGGTGATGGTGCCGCTGATCCAGATCGGCAGGGTCTCGTAGCCCTCGTCCTCGAGGTCCATGATCGCCTTCAGCGCCGCCTTGCAGTTCAGCGTGTCGGTGATGGTCTCGATCAGATAGAGGTCCACGCCGCCTTCGTAGAGGGCGATGATCTGCTCGCGGTAGGCGTCGTAGACCTGGTCGAAGGTGATCAGCCGCGCGCCGGGATCGTTCACGTCCGACGACATCGACAGCATCTTGTTCAGCGGCCCGATCGAGCCGGCGACGAAGCGCGGCTTGTCCGGCTCCGCGGCGGTCCAGCGGTCGGCGACCTCGCGGGCCAGCCGCGCGCCGTGCAGGTTGATGTCGCGGACGGCGCTCTCGAGCCTGTAGTCCTCCTGCGCGATCCAGGTGGCGCTGAAGGTGTTGGTCTCGGAGATGTCGGCGCCGGCGGCGTAGTAGGCGTCGTGCAGCTTGCTGACCAGGTCCGGCCGGGTCAGACAGAGGACGTCGTTGTTGCCCTTCAGCTGACCGGGATGATCGGGAAACAGGTCGGCGCGGAAGTCCTCTTCCGACAGGCCTTCCTTCTGGAACATCACGCCCCAGCTGCCGTCCAGGATCAGGATCCGCTCGCGGGAGATTTTCTTAAGCAGTTCAATGCGTTCGGTGCGGGTCATCACTTGCATCCCTGCTGGGCGCAGGCCTTGTCGAAGGCGGCGCGGGAGGCGGTCACCACCGCCTGCAGTTCGGTCGGGTCGACGAACGGGTTGGGCGCGCCGGGCTTCAGCCTGGCGCGCTTGGCGGCGAGGTCGAACTGCTCGCCGTGCGGGGCGATGAAGATGTCGGCCTTCATCCTGCCCAGCCGGTCGAAGGTGCGGCGGTAGTCGGCGACGATGCCCTTGTACTGTTCCACCGGGGCCAGCTTGTTCAACGCCACCGAAGTCGAGCAGTAGTAGAGGACGCGTCGGCCGGCGCCGTCGACCTTCACGTTGAAGGTCCAGGTCGTGCAGCCGGGGCTGTGACCGGGGGTCAGGTTGGCCGTCAGGCTGACGCCGCCGAGGTTCACGCTCTCGCCGTCCTTCAGCACCTTGTCTACCTTGACCGGCGCGAACTTCAGGCTCGCGATCGTCTCGGCGCCGACGTAGGTCCCCTTCTCCAGCGACGGCTTATCGCCGGCGCTGGCGGCCAGGATCGCGCCGCTGTCCTTCTTGATCCGCGCCAGGCCGCCGGCGTGGTCGAAGTGGGCGTGGCTGACCAGCAGCACCTCGATGTCCTCGACCTTGAAGCCGAGCTTGCGGATATTCGCCTCCACCTGATCGACGTTCTCGGCCATCGGCGCGTCGATCAGGATGTGGCCCTTCGAGGTGGTGATCAGCAGCGAGGTCAGGCCGTCGCTGCCGACGTAGTAGAGGTTGTCGGCGATCCTGAACGGCTCGCTCGGCGCGGTCCAGGCCGGCGGGATCGATTGGGCCAGGGCGGCCGTCGCGGTGGCGGCGATCGCCACCGCCAGGGAGAGACTGGAACGCTTCATGCCGCGGCCTCCGCCGGGGCCGGGGCGGCCTCGCGCACGCCCAGCACACGGCAGATGGCGTAGACCAGGTCAGCCCGGTTCAGGGTGTAGAAGTGGAAGTCGCTGAAGCCCTGCTCCTCCAGCTTGGCGCACATCTCGGCGGCGACCGAGCAGGCGATCAGGCGGCGGGTCTCCGGGTCGTGGTCCAGCCCGTCGAACAGGTTGCCCAGCCACGACGGCAGCGCCGTGCCGCAGGCGGCGGCCATCTTCACCAGGCCCTTGTAGTTGCTGACAGGCATGATCCCCGGCGAGATCGGGATGGTGATCCCGGCCGAGCGAGCCTTGTCCACGAAGCGCAGGAAGGCGTCGATGTCGAAGAAGAACTGGCTGATGCCGCGCGTGGCGCCGGCGTCGACCTTGGCCTTCAGCACGTCGATGTCGTGGTCGAGGTTCGGACTTTCCGGATGACCTTCCGGATAGACTCCGACCAGCACCTCGAACGGTTTGATGGCGGTGATGGCCGAGGTCAGCTCGGTGGCGTTGGCGTAGCCGTCGGCGCGGGGCGTGTAGACGCCGCCGATGCCGCTGGGCGGATCGCCGCGCAGGCTGACGATGTGGCGCACGCCGGCGTCCCAGTATTCGCGGATCACCTCGTCCACCTCCTCGCGGGAGGCTTCGACGCAGGTCAGGTGCGCGGCGGGCTTCAGCGAGGTTTCGTCGATGATGCGCTTCACCGTGCGGTGGGTCCGCTCGCGCGTCGAGCCGCCGGCGCCGTAGGTCACCGAGACGAACGACGGATTCAGCGGCTCCAGCCGGCGGATAGCGCCCCAGAGGCTTTCTTCCATCTCCGGCGTCTTGGGCGGGAAGAACTCGAAGCTGATGCCGAGCGGGCGCGACGGCTTTTCGCCGGAACGGGCGATCGGGCCGATGACGCGGCGGGGTGCGGGCGCGTCGCTCATGCGGCGCTCCTTTCAACAACGGCGGGACGGCGCGCCGTCCAGATCTTGACGGTCAGGCCCTGGCCGTCGGCGGACGGCAGGGCGGCGGTGTTCTCCAGCTCCAGCCCGCCGGTGGCGAGCCAGCGGCCGATCTCCTCGTCGGAGAAGCCGAGCCGGCGGTGCTGGTGCTGTTCGCGCAGGAACTCCAGCGTGTGGGGCGCGAAATCGACGATCAGCAGCCGGCCTTCCGGCGCCACCAGTCGGCAGGCTTCCGAAACGGCGGCGGCGGGATCGCCGAGGTAGTGCAGGACCTGGTGCACGGTGACGAGGTCGGCGCTGCCGCCGGGCAGGCCGGTGGCGAAGATGTCGCCGTGGCGCAGCTCGCAGACCGACAGCCCGGCCTCGCCGACGTTCAGCCGGGCGATGTTGAGCATCTGCTGCGACAGATCCAGGCCCAGGGCCCGGGTGGCGCGGCCGCCGAGCAGGGTCAGCATGCGGCCGGTGCCGGCGCCGAGGTCGACGAGGCGCCCGACCGGCCCCTGCCCCGCCGCCTGTTCGATGGCGGCCTCGACCTGCGCCTCGGCGACGTAGAGCGAGCGGATCTCGTCCCAGCGGGCGGCGTTGCGGGCGAAGTAGGCGGCGGCTTCCGAAGAACGCTCGGTCTCGATGTGCGAGAGCCGCTCGGCGTCGCGCTTCAGCTGCGGGTCGGCAGGGTCGATCAGCGCCAGGGCGTGATCGGCCAGCACGCGCCCCGAGCCGTCGGCGGCCAGGCGGTAGAACACCCACGCCCCGTCGGGGAAGCGTTCGACCAGGCCGGCCTCGGCCAGCAGCTTGAGATGGCGAGAGACGCGCGGCTGGCTCTGGTCCAGCACGCGGCACAGCTCCAGGACCGAAAGCTCCTCCCGCGACAGCAGGGCGAGCATGCGCAGGCGGGTCGGTTCGCCCGCCGCGCGCAGGATCTCCACCGTCTGGCCGGAACTCAGCGTCATGACGGATATAAAGATATCTTTATGTGATTATGTAAAGCAGAAACTTGCCGTGGGCGGCGGCTTCGGAGCGGTGTGGCGAACCGGTTTGCGAGGATACCGCAGGTCGCGGGGAGAGCCTATCCCCGGCGCGGCCGGACACGGCTTCGCCGCCTCACGGGTTTTGGCCCAGAAGGTCGCGGCCAGGGTGCGGGACGCGCGGTCTTTTTCATCTCCCGGACCAAGATTCACCAATCGCGTTCACTCTCAGGCAAGCGGCCGGCGCTATCTGTTCGTCACGGGAAGGGGACCGCCGCGAGGCGGAGAACGATGACGCGCAAGCGGCAACAGGTTCTGCTGGTCGACGACAACCGCCACGCGCGGCTGTTCCTGACTCAGATTCTGAACGCCGTCGGCATCGAGGTGCAGCAGGCGGCCAGCGGCCCCGAAGCGCTCGGCATGCTCGTCCCCGGCCGCTTCGACGCCATCATCGCCGACATGTACATGAAGCCGATGGACGGCATCGCGCTGACCCGGGAGATCCGCGCCCTGCGCGACGAGACCCTGCGCAACCTGCCGATCGTCATGGCCTCGGCCCAGGCCAGCAAGGCCGTCGTCGAGGGCGGCCGCGCGGTCGGCGTCTCCGGCTTCATCGCCAAGCCGTTCTCGCCGGCGGCGGTGCTGACCCGCCTGGCCAACGCGCTGGACCCGCGCGGCGTCCACTATGTCGACACGCCCGGCCGCAAGCGCCCCAGGCCGATCGTCATCGCAGAAGATCCGGTCGAGGCGGACGTCGAAGACCCCGACTCGGCGGCGTACATCTGATCCATCTCCTTGCGTGGCTCGACACGCGCCTTCGGCGCTGCTCGCCATGACGTAGATTGATCGGCTTCCGCGCACGTCATCCTGAGCGGCCGCGAAGCGCCGCGTCGAAGGACGCACGGCAAGCGCGGTCCATTTGACAAATTTTCCTTTCTATTGATTCATGGCCGCCATGGCCGGTTCATCCGTCGATCTTCTCCAGGACGCCGAGACGCTGCGCGCGGCGCTGCCGCCGTTGCGGCGGGCGTTGCTGGAGCGGCTGGCCGAGCCGGCCTCCGCCAGCCAGCTGGCCGAGGCGATGGGCATGAGCCGGCAGAAGCTGGGCTATCACCTGCGGGCGCTGGAAGAGGCGGGGCTGGTGCGGCTGGTCGAGGAACGGCGGCGGCGCGGGTTCACCGAACGGGTGCTGGTAGCCGCCGGGCGGCTGATGATCGACCCCGCCCTGCTCGCGCCGCCCCCCGCCGCCGCCGACGCCGCGCGGGACCGTTACGCCGCCGCCCACCTGGTCAACGCCGCCGCCGGCGTCGTGCGGGACGTCACCCGCATGCAGGCCGCCGCCGACCGCGAAGACGCCCGGCTGCTGACCTTCACCCTGGAAGCCGAGGTCGCGCTGGCCCGTCCGCGCGACCTGGAAGCCCTGACCGAAGCCTTGGCCGAGGCCGTCGCCGCCGTCGTGGCGCGGTTCGACCGCCCAGGGGAGACTTCCCGCCGCTACCGCCTGATCGCGGGCGGACACCCCGCGCCGAAGACGGCGCCGAGCACCGCTCGAAACTAGGAGAGCGCCGAAATGGCCGAACCCGACAGCGTCATGATCGAAGTCACCGTCGCCGCCTCCGTCGACGAGGTCTGGGACGCGCTGCGCGACCCGGCCCAGCTGACGCGATGGTTCGGCTGGGACAGCGACAGCCTGCAGGCCGAGATCCAGTACATCTTCTTCGACCATGCAGAAGCAGACGACGGAAAGCGCGTGCTGCGGTTCGGCGGCATGCCCGACCGGTTCGAGGTCGAGGCCCGCGGCGACGGCGCGGTGGTGCGGCTGATCCGGGCCGGGAGCACGCGCACGACCGAGGACTGGGGCGGCGTCTACGACGACATGATCACTGGCTGGATCACCTTCATCCAGCAGCTGGCCTTCCTGCTGAACGAGCACAGGGGCCAGGACCGGCGGACCCTGTACCTGAGCGGCATGGCGGCCGACGCGGCGGCGCCGAAGCTCTCGACGGCGCTGGGCCTCGATCCGATCCGCGCCCTCGCGGTGGGAGAGCGCTACGCGCTGGACGGGCCGGGCGAGCGGCTGACCGGGACAGTGCGATTCACCACGGCGCTGATGACCGGCGTTTCCGTCGACGGCTGGAACGGCCTGCTGATCGTCATCGACCGGCCGCACGGCACGGGCGGACTGGCGGAAGCCGGCGGCTATCTCGTGCTGACCACCTACGGCCAGGACGACGCGGCCTTCGCCGCGTTGGAAGGTCGCTGGAAGGACTGGTGGAACGAGCGCTACCCGAACGACCGGCCGGGCCTGCTGGAGCCGGACTCGCCGTTCGCGCAGCCGGAAGGCTGATCAGAAACCGCCTGGCAAAAGTGATATCACTTTGATATCCTCTCCGATGTCGGCCGGCGATGGCCGTCGCCGCGACGGAGGACCATCACATGCTCGGCGCAGTTCTGAATTCCCCCCGCAAGAAGCTGATCTTCGGCGTCCTGTTCGGCGCGCTGCTGCTCGGCGGCGTCGTGATGGCGGTCGCGGGCTAGCCCTGGACCGGCGAGAGCAGCGGCTCTTCGTGGAAGAAGCGCCGCAGGTTCTCGTGGGTCTGGCCGACCATGCGCGGGATGCTCTCCAGCGTCCCACCAGCGGTGTGCGGCGTCAGCACCGTGTTGGGCACGTCGGCCCAGCGCGCGGCGGGCGTCGGCTCCTGCTCGAACACATCCAGCGCGGCCATGCCGAGCGTGCCGTCCTTCAGCGCCGCGATCAGCGCGTCCTCCTCGACCACCGAGCCGCGGGCGACGTTGACGATGCAGCCGCGCGGGCCGACCGCCTCGATCACCGCCTTGTTGATCAGGTGATGATTGGCCGCGTCGCCGCGGCAGGCGACGAACAGCACGTCGCTGTCGCGGGCCAGCGTGAGCAGGCTGGCGGCCTTGGGCCAGTGGGTTTCCTTGTCGTTCGGCCCCCACCAGGCGACCGACAGACCGAACGGCTCGATCCGCTTGGCGATGGCCTGGCCGATGTGGCCGAGGCCGACGATGCCGGCCTTGCGGCCATTCAGGCCGGGGCGCGGGCGCATCCGCTCCGCATGGGTCCAGCGGCCCTCCCGCACGATGCGGTCGCCGGCGACGATGGCGCGCCAGACGGCCAGGAAGCCGCCCACCGCGTGGTCCGCGACGTCGTCAGCGTTCAACCCCTGCGAATGGGTGACCGCGATGCCGCGCGACTTGCACCAGGCCGTGTCGACGCCGTCGTATCCGACGCTGACGCAGGCGATCAGGCCCAGGCGCGGCATCTCGGACAGGAGATCGTTCGACAGCTTGACCTCGCCGGCATGGACGATGGCCTGCACCTCCCGCCCCGGCCCTTCCAGGAAGGTCAGGCGGTCGGGAAACTCCCACAGGCGCAGCACGCGATAGGCGGGCTCGAACGTGGCCTGCATCGGCAGGAGCATCTCGTGCGACAGGAGCAGGACGGGCTGGGTCGGAGCATCTTTCATGCCCGCGACTTTGCGCCGCCCCGCATCCGCGTTCAACGACACGAGGTCGTGAGCGCCCGTTCCCTCAGAGCACCCAGGAGAGCGCCGCGTTGCCTTCGACAATGAAGGCGTAATCGACGATCGCGTCGCCGTTCACATCCATCTGCACCAGCTGGTGATTCTGCTCGCTGTCGTAGGTCACCACCATGTCGCCCGCGATGTAGTTGAAGAAGGTGGCCAGGTGGAACGCCTGATTGCCCGCCGTCGTCGTGTCCGCGTCGAGTGTCTGGAGGTTGATGCGGTCGCCGGCGGCGAAGTCGAGGATCCTGTCGAGTATGCCCGTCGCGAAGTCGCCGGGCGCGTCGAACCGGAACGTGTCATTGCCCGCGCCGCCGGTAAGGCGGTCAGCTCCCGCGCCGCCGATCAGGATGTCGGCGCCCAGCCCGCCCGAGAGCTCGTCGTCGCCGGCCTCGCCGAAGAGACGATCATTCTCCGTTCCGCCGTCGAGGATGTCGGCGTCGACCCCGCCGTAGAGGTTGTCCGCGCCGGCGCCGCCCTCGATCCAGTCACCCTCGCCCAGACCACGAACAGTGTCGGCGCCGGCGTCCGCCTGGATATGGTCTGCCGTGGCGGCGCCGTTGATCGTCTCCCCGGCCGTCGTCCCGGCGATATCGTTGTAGACCGGCGACGGAGGCGGCAGGCCGATGAAGCTGTCGTCGCCTATGGTGGCCGCGACGACGTCGAGCAGCAGGAAGGTCACCCCCGTCGCCACCGTCACCAGCGTGTCCGAACCCTGCTGCGCCACGCTAACGACGGAGCCGAACGCCCCGACGTCGATCTTGTCGAAGCCCGCCTGGAAATCATCGATGGCGTCGGCGCCGCCGCCGGCCGAGGCGACGAACACGTCGGCGCCCATGCCGCCCACGAGCCGGTCGTCGCCGGTTCCGCCGATCAGGGTGTCCCCTTCGCCGCCGCCTTCCAGCCAGTCGGCGCCGTCCAGGCCGTTGACAAGGTCGGCGCCGCCGCCCGCCAGCACATGATCCGGAGCGGCGGTCCCGCCGAGCGTCTCGCCAGCCGCCGTGCCCGTGACGAGATTGTACGGATAGCCGACGAAACTCAGGTCCGTGATCTGGCCGGCGCTGATGTCCTTGAGACGCAGGGTCGTCCCGCCGCTGAAGGTGACCACCGCGTAGACGCCGCTCTGGGTGACGGAGAGGTAGTCGCCGAAAGCCGACAGGTCGATGACGTCGACCCCGACCTCGAAGTCCATCACGGTGTCCGCGCCGCCGCCGACGCTGACGACGAAGGTGTCGAGACCCGCCCCGCCGGTCAGCGCGTCGTTGCCGGCGCCGCCCTCGAGCCGGTCGTCGCCTTCGCCGCCCTGCAGATTGTCCGCGCCGAGGCCGCCTTCGATCCGGTCGGCTCCAGCCTCGCCGAACAGCTTGTCGACGCCGTCGCCGCCGTCGATCACATCGTCGCCTTCGGCCGCGTAGACGATGTCGCCGTCCAGCCCGCCGTGCATCTGATCGACGCCTTCGCCGCCGTACAGGCGGTCCGCCCCGGCCCCGCCGCTCAGGTCGTTCGCGCCGTTGCCGGCATAGAGAATGTCGTCGCCTTCGCCACCGTCCAGAGTGTCGTTGTCGTCGCCGCCGTAGAGCCGGTCAGCGCCCTGGCCGCCGAAGATGGTGTCGTCGTTGTAGGCGCCGTAGAGCACGTCGTTGTCGTCGCCGCCGTCGATGACGTCGTCACCGTAGGCGCCGTTGACTCGATCCTGCCCGGCCTCGCCGTAGAAGTGGTCGTCCTCCACGGGATCCTGCCCGTAGTAGACGAGGCCGTCGTCGTTCAGGATGTCGTCCCCGGCGCCGCCGTAGACCTGGTCCGCGCCCAGGCCGGCGTAGAGCTTGTCAGCGCCGTCGCCGCCCTCGAGCAGGTCCGTGCCGTCCTGGCCGTAGAGGGTATCGGCGCCATCGCCGCCTTCGAGATGATCGTCGCCGGCGCCGCCCTCCAGCCGGTCGTTGTCGGCCTCGCCCTGCAGCCAGTCGTCGCTCAGCCCTCCCTTCAGGGTGTCGAGCCCGCCGCCGCCCAGCAGATGGTCGTTCCAGACGTCGCCGGTCAGGGTGTCGTCGCCGGCCGTTCCCACCTGCTGGAACGGCGGCGAGGGATCGGTCAGGCCGATGAAGAGATGGTCGCTGAACTGCGCCATCGACAGCGGGATGCGCAGGGTCGCCCCGCCGGGGAAGGTGACCAGCACCGCATTGGGGCCGTCGGCCACCACCGAGTCGTAGGAGCCGTAGGCGCTGACGTCGATCCGGTCATAGCCCCGGTCGAACGGGCCTATGATCTCGTCATGGCCGCTGTTCAGGCCGATGATGAAGAGGTCGCTCCCCTCGTTGCCCCCAAGGTCGTCGTTCCCCGCGCCGCCGTCGATGATGTCGTCGCCCTCGCCGCCGGCCAGGGAGTCGTCGTAGGCGCTGCCGTACAGCTGATCGTCGCCCTCGTTGCCGCCGACGAAGGCGCCGGCCTCGACGATGCCCGGCCCCCCGGCGTAGATGATGTCGTCGCCGGTGTCGCCGTAGGCCCAGTCCTCGATCCCGCCGCCGGTGTAGATGATGTCGTCGCCGGCCCCGCCGATCAGCCGCTCCAGCACGCCGTCATGATGGCCGCCGTAGATGATGTCGTCGCCGCCCTTGGCGTCGACGTCGATGTCGAACGGAAAGTTTCCGTCGCCGGCCACGGTGATGACGTTGTTGAAGTTGTTGCCGTCGATCCGGTCGAGCTCGTCGCCTTCGGCGATCAGGTGCTCGACGTTGGCGCCGGCCGAAAGGCGGATGTCGGCCCCGGAGATGTGGACGGTGTCGAACCCGCCACCCGCGTACTCGTAGATGGTCTGGCCGGCATCATCGACGTAGTAGTGATCATCACCCTCGCCGCCGTGCAGCTGGTCGCCGTTGCCGCCGTGAAGCTCGTCGTCGCCGGCCCCGCCGTAGAGGCGGTCTCCGCCGTCACCGCCGTAGAGCGTGTCATCGTCCGCCCCGCCGACAACGATATCGGCGCCGGCCCCGCCGTTGAGCACGTCATCGCCCGCGCCACCGATGACCCAGTCCGCCAGGCCGCCGCCGGTCAGCGTGTCGTCACCGCCGAGGCCGACGATCTCCTCGGCCGATGAACCGTCCACCGTATAGGTGTCGTTGCCGGCCGTGAGTTCCACCAGCTCGATGGCCATCGGCCCGGTGACGCCCAGCAGCCGCGAGGGCCGGAAATCGTCGAGCGTCAGTCCGGAAAGATGGAATCCGATGCCGGACGCCACGACCACGGTCAGGAGATTCGGGTTCTCGACCAGGTAGAGGTAGGTCCCGAACGCGCTGAGATCGATG
>JBIICO010000318.1:0-2876 GCA_044238855.1 Caulobacter sp. | reverse complement strand
CACGGGCGCGAGGGATCGTCGGCGTAGGGGCGCATCACCGCCAGGATGCGCGCGTCCCAGGCCTGGCCGTCGGCCTCCGTCATGTCGTCGGCCAGTTCCACAAAGGTCATGACGCCCAGGGCGATCACCGCCATGGCGCCCAGCGCCGCGAATTCGGTGCGGGCCAGACGCACCGCGCGGCCAAGGAACGATCTGATGTCGGATGAAGCCATGGAGGCCCGAACGGCCACGCTCGGCCGCCGTTCCGCCGAGAGACGCGATGACGCGGCTCCGATGTCTTTTTCCCCAGCCCGAAATCACTTGTTCGACCGATTCGCCCATAAAGTGATCGTCAACCCCGTTGACGTGTCGTTAGCCATCTGCGCCCCATATGTGGGCTCGGGCAACGCTCAGGCCACAAGATCATGTGGTGTGAACGGAACGCTTCCGAGGGAACACGAGTTCAGGACGCGGAACATCATGGCTGGCGGCGAAGCATTGAAGACGGCGGAATTGATGAGCGTTTCCCGGGCCCCTGCGCCCGAACGCCCGCAGCTGAAGGTCGTGGAGACCGGCGTGCGCATCGACCGCGCGCGCGACGCCCTGCTGACCGAGTTCGGCAAGAAGACGCTGGAGGATCGCTACCTGCTGGCCGGCGAAAGCTATCAGGACATGTTCGCCCGGGTCGCCACCGCGTTTTCCGACGACGCCGGTCACGCCCAGCGCGTCTATGACTACATGAGCCAGCTGTGGTTCATGCCGGCCACGCCCGTGCTGTCCAACGGCGGCGCGGACCGCGGCCTGCCGATCTCCTGCTTCCTGAACTCGGTGGGCGACAGCCTGGACGGCATCCAGAACGTCTGGAACGAGAACGTTGCCCTGGCTTCCAACGGCGGCGGCATCGGCACCTATTGGGGCGGCGTCCGCTCCATCGGCGAAAAGGTCAAGGGCGCGGGCAAGACCTCGGGCATCATCCCCTTTATCCGCGTGATGGATTCGCTGACGCTGGCGATCAGCCAGGGTTCGCTGCGCCGCGGCTCGGCCGCCGTCTATCTCGACGTCTTCCACCCGGAGATCGAGGAGTTCCTGGAGATCCGCAAGCCGTCGGGCGACTTCAACAGGAAGTCCCTGAACCTGCACCACGGCATCAACATCACCGACGACTTCATGGAAGCGGTGAGACTGGGCGAAACCTTTGATCTCAAGTCGCCCAAGACCGGCGAGGTGCGGAAAACCGTCGACGCCCGCAGCCTGTGGACCAAAATCCTCGAGATCCGGATGCAGACGGGCGAGCCCTATCTGATCTTCTCCGACACGGTGAACCGCCAGATGGCGCCGCACCAGAAGGCGCTGGGCCTCAAGGTCAAGCAATCCAATCTGTGCGCCGAGATCATGCTGCACACCGGCAAGGACCACCTGGGCGTGGACCGCACCGCCGTCTGCTGCCTGTCCTCGGTCAACGCCGAGACCTTCCTCGAATGGCGCGAGGAGCCTCGCTTCATCGAGGACGTGATGCGCTTCCTCGACAATGTGCTGGAGGACTTCATCCAGCGCGCGCCGCCGGCCATGGCCGACGCCGTCTATTCGGCCAAGCGCGAGCGCTCGGTCGGTCTGGGGCTGATGGGCTTCCACTCCTTCCTTCAGGCGCAGGGCGTGGCGTTCGAATCCGCCATGGCCAAGTCGTGGAACATGCGGCTGTTCAAGCACCTGCGCCGCGAGGCCGATAAGGCCAGCCGCCTGCTGGCCGAGGAAAAGGGACCCTGCCTGGACGCCGCCGATCAGGGCGTGATGGAACGGTTCAGCCACAAGCTGGCCATCGCCCCGACCGCCTCCATCTCCATCATCTGCGGCGGCACGAGCGCCGGCATCGAGCCGATCCCGGCCAACATCTATACCCACAAGACCCTGTCCGGCTCGTTCGCGGTCAAGAACCCCTATCTGGAGCGACTGCTCGAGCAGAAGGGCATCAACACTGAGGCCGTGTGGAACACCATCCTGGAGAAGGAAGGCTCGGTCCAGCACATCGACGAACTCGACGAGGACGAAAAGGGCGTGTTCAAGACCGCGTTCGAACTGGACCAGCGCTGGCTGATCGAACTGGCCGCCGATCGCGCGCCGGAAATCTGCCAGGCCCAGTCGCTGAACCTGTTCATTCCGGGCGACGTCAACAAGTGGGACCTGCACATGCTGCACTGGTCGGCGTGGGAGCGGGGCGTGAAGTCGCTCTACTATCTGCGCTCCAAGTCGGTGCAGCGCGCGGCCTTCGCCGGAGCCGAGGACAAGGCGGAAGAAGAGATCGATCCGAACCAGCCGGACCTCTTCTCCATGCCCAAGACCGACTACGACGAGTGCCTGGCCTGCCAATAGCCGACTGACACAGGAACCTCTCGCCAAGCGTCAGCGTTCCGACCCTGAATGCGTCGCGAAGTTGGCGATTGGCTCCGGCGGCCTTGTGGTGCAGGGTGGGTCGTCGGCGACTTGAGGGGGTCGTATGCGTCTAAGGGCTTGGATCGCGGGTTGCGGAGGCGTGCTTGTCGGCGCGGTCGCCGGCCTGTTTCCGGCCGAGGCTCAGACTTGGGCGCCGGACGCATGGCGAGACGCCCCGTCGGAAACCTTGAAGCTGAACGCCCAGGCGCCGTTCACGGCCCGGCCTGACGCCGCCTTCGGACCGGCGGTCGAACTTGCGGGTGATTTCAAGCCCGCGGGCGCCGCCGCGGCCACGGAGCGGCGTGACGTGTGGCTGGAGCATGAGGGCTTCACCGACCGGGTCAGCCTCAGCACCAGCGGGCGTCTGCGCCGCGCCGACGGCGCGCCCCTGCCGGCGACTCTGTTGGACAAGGCCGAGCTTGATCCGACCGATTACGATGTCCGCTATGTGCGCGGCTGGTCCGGCGCGC
>JBIICO010000111.1:0-10303 GCA_044238855.1 Caulobacter sp. | reverse complement strand
CTTTCCAGGTGCTGCCGCTGATCCTGGTTATCTCGGCCCTGTCGGCGCTGCTGTGGCATTGGCAGATCCTGAAGTGGATCATCCGCGGCTTCGGCTTCCTGTTCGAGAAGACCATGGGGATGGGCGGGGCGTCCGCCACCGCGACGGCGGCCAACATCTTCGTCGGCATGGTCGAGACGCCGATCATCATCCGCGCCTACCTCGACAAGCTGACCCGCTCGGAGCTGTTCCTGATGATGGTGGTCGGCCTGGCCACCGTCGCCGGCTCGACCATGGTCGCCTACGCCACCGTGCTGAAGGACGTTCTGCCTCACGCCGCCGCCCACGTGATCGTGGCTTCGGTCGTCTCGGCGCCGGCCGGCGTGCTGCTGGCCCGGCTGATGATTCCGGAGAAGAAGGGGGAGGGCGGGGTGAACGTCGACTACACCTCGCTGCTGAAATACGAGAGCTCGATCGACGCCATCTCCAAGGGCACGGCCGACGGCCTTATGGTTGTGCTCAACATCTCCGCGATCCTGATCGTGTTCGTCGCCCTGGTCGCCGTGGGCAACGGCATCCTGGGTATTCTCCCCGACGTCGGAGGCGCGCCGCTGACCATCGAGCGCATCCTGGGCGTGGTGTTCGCGCCGCTGGCGTGGTGCATGGGCGTTGACTGGGCCGAGAGCGGCAAGGCCGGCTACCTGCTCGGCGTCAAGCTGATGCTGACCGAGTTCATCGCCTTCATCCAGCTGGGCGCCATCCCCGCCGGCGAGATGAGCGAGCGCACCCGAATGATCATGACCTACGCCCTGTGCGGCTTCGCCAACGTCGGCTCGGTGGGGATCACCGTCTCCGGCATGGGCATCCTGATGCCCGAACGCCGCGCCGAGATCATCGGCATGGTCTGGAAGGCGCTGCTGGCCGGCTTTCTCGCCACCTGCATGACGGCCGCCGTGGTCGGCGCCATGCCGCGCGAGCTGTTCGGAATTCAATAAGCAAAAGCAGGGGAAACGCCGATGAAACTCTACGACAGCTTCCGCGCGCCCAATCCGCGCCGCGTGCGCTGGTTCCTGGCCGAGAAGGGCGTCGAGGACCAGGTCGAGATCATCAACCTGGACGTCTTCAAGGGCGAGCACCGGGCGCCGGACTACCTGGCCAAGGCGGGGCTGCCGAACGTGCCGGCGCTGGAGATCGACGCCGACACGACCATCACTGAGTCCGTCGCCATCTGCCGCTATCTGGAGAGCGTGTTCCCCGAGCCGAACCTGTTCGGGCGCGACGCCCGGGAGATCGCGGTGGTCGAGATGTGGACCCGCCGCGCCGAGATGATGCTGGCCACGCCGCTGATGCTCACGGTGCGGCATAGCCACCCGGCGCTGGCCGCGCTGGAGAAGCAGGTCCCCGAGATCGCCGAGAGCAACCGCGCGGGCGCGACCCGCGCCCTCAAGGTGTTCGAGCGCCGCCTGTCGGAAAGCGAGTTCATCGCCGCCGACCGGGTGACCATCGCCGACATCCTGGTCGCCACCTCGATCGACTTCTCCCGCATGGCCAAGTTCGCCGTGCCCGAGGACATGCCCAACGTGAAGCGCTGGTACGAGGCGATGATGTCGCGCCCGGCGGCCGGGGCGGGGCAGAAGGCCGCCTGACGGTCGGGGACATGCTCCGCGTGGCGTCGCGTGTCCCCGCCACGTCTAACCGTGCAGCTTCTTCGCCGTTTCAGCGACGAGGCGGCCCTGGAAGCGGGCGGCTTCGAGTTCGTTTTCGCTGGGGGTGCGCTCGCCCTTCAGGCCGGCGAGGGTGGTGGCGCCGTACGGCGTGCCGCCGGTGATCTCGTCCATGCGCTGCTGGCCGCTGAAGCTGTAGGGCAGGCCGACGATCACCATGCCGAAGTGCATCATGTTGGTGATCAGCGAGAACAGGGTGGTCTCCTGACCGCCATGCTGGGCGGCGGTGGCGCTGAAGGCCGAGCCGACCTTGCCGTTGAGGGCGCCGCGCATCCACAGGCCGCCGGCCTGGTCTAGGAAGGCCGCCATCTGTGAGCTTATGCGGCCGAAGCGCGTGCCCGTGCCGATCAGGATCGCGTCGTAGTCGGCCAACTCGTTGATCGTGGCGATCGGCGCTTCCTGGTCCAGCTTGAAGTAGGCGGCCTTCGCGACGGCTTCCGGAGCGGTTTCCGGAACGCGCTTGATGTCGACGACCGCGCCCTCGACCTGGCGGGCGCCCTCGGCGATCGCGTGGGCCATCGTCTCGATGTGGCCGTAGCTGGAATAGTAGAGGACGAGGACCTTCGGCATGACTTGCTCCCTGTGTTGGGGAGGTCAGATACCGGGCGTCCGTCGAACGTCAATTAAATTGATTAGTTTGGGTGGTTCCCCGGGCGGCGCTCGCGCGTCGCGCCGGGGTCACTAGGCAAGGCTGCGCAGGGCTGGAGCCGCGAGGGTCATCCAGATCACCGTGCCCAGGCTCGCCATGGCGAATGCCAGGATGGTGAGGTGTTTCATCGTCTTTCCCGTCTCTTCCGAGAACGTGGGTATGACGACAATCCCGCGCAACAGGCGACTTAACTTTTGTACAGGCGCGTTAAATCTCGCTCATGTTCCGGAGGGCTACAGCCGCCGTCCGACCTTCTTGATGACGCCCGAGAAGGTCATCATCGGATTGCCGCCGGTCGAGATCAGGCCCCGCACGAAGATCATCGACTTGCCGGCCTTCACCACCTCGCCGGTGCATTCGATGAAATCGCCGACGTGGGCCGGACCCATGTACTCTCCGCCCAGGCTGACGGTGACGGCATGCGCCTCCTTCAGCTCGTCGATGGCGATCGCGAACAGCGCGTAGTCGGCGAAGGTCATCATGCAGCCGCCGTGCATGAAGTCGCCGCCGTTCATGTGCTTCTTCTCGGCCTTGAAGGCGCAGCGGATCGAGCCGTCGTCCTCGCGCTTGAAGTAGTACGGCCCCGACTGTGTCTCGAACGGGTCGTTCTCGCCCCAGAACCACCAGCCGGCCCACTCGCCGTCCGTGAGCAGCTTCGGCCCGCCGGGCATCTCTCCACCGCCGTCCATGTCGTATCCCCGCGTCTTGTTGTTGAGGCCGTCATAGCGGCGTCCGCGGGCCATGCGAACAGCGGCGCTCTGAGAATCTGCGTCGGAATGGTCTATGACGTCCGAAACGTGCCGGAAACTCTGCTCATGACCTCGCCCATAGAAGACGCCATCATGGACCTGCTCGGCAAGGTCCCCGCCGGGAAGAGCATCGATCCGTCCGAGGTCGCGAAGGTCCTCCAGCCCGAGCGCTGGCAGCGCATCCTGCCGCAGGTGAAGGCGACGGCCGTGGGCCTGGCGAGGCAGGGCAAGCTGGTCATCCTGCGCCACGGCAAGCCGGCCGATCCCGACGCGTTCAAGGGCGTCTACCGCCTGAAGCTGCCGTAGGGCTCCGGACCTCCTACATAGGCCGGGATGAGCCTCGACGCCGTTCTCGCCGACATCGCCGCCTGCCGCGCCTGCGCGGGGGAGCTGCCGCACACGCCGCGGCCGGTGACGCGGGTCACGGCGAAGACGCGGCTGCTGATCGCCGGCCAGGCGCCGGGGCGGCTGGTCCACGAGACCGGACTGCCGTTCAACGATCCCTCCGGCGTCCGCCTGCGCGACTGGATGGGCATCGACCGCGAGACCTTCTATGGCCATCCGGCCATAGGCGTGGCGGCCATGGCTTTCTGCTATCCGGGCACTGACCCGAAGGGCGGCGACTATCCGCCGCCGCCGCGCTGCGCGAGCTTGTGGCGGCCGACGCTGCTGGCGGAGCTGCCCGAGGTTGAACTCACGCTGCTGGTCGGGGGTTATGCGCAAGCGTGGGCCCTCGAGGATCGGATGAAGCGCAACATGACCGAGACCGTGCGGGCCTGGCGCGAGTATGCGGGGCAGGGCGTCCTGCCCCTGCCACATCCATCGTGGCGCAACACCGGCTGGCTGAAGCGCAATCCCTGGTTCGAGGCCGAGGTGCTGCCCTTCCTCCGCCATCGTGTCGCGGGCATGTTGAGCCGATGAATCGTCGCCAGTTCCTGATCACAGCGACCGCGCCCGCCGTGCTGGCGGCCTGCGCTCCGACCATCCAGCAGGCCGGCGTGCCGGGCCTGGGGTTCAGCGGGCCCCGCCTCGAGGACGAGGTCATCGTCAGCTTCGACGGCGCGCGGCTGGGCCTGACCGTCTGGAAACCCGAGGGCGCGCCCCGTTCGGCGGTGATCGCCCTGCACGGCATGAACGACTACGCCAACGCCTTCCACTTCGCCGCGCCCAAATGGGCCGAGGCGGGCATTGTCACCTACGCCTTCGACCAGCGCGGCTTCGGCCGTTCGCCGGGCCGGGGCGTCTGGGGCGGCGAGGCGCTGATGGTCGAGGACCTGCGCGTGGCCGTGAATCTGGTCCGTCAGCGGCATCCAGACCTCCCGGTCACGGTGATCGGCGAGAGCATGGGCGGGGCGGTCGCCATCGCCGCCTTCGCCTCCGCCGACCCGCCGCAGGCGCACCGCATGGCCCTGATGGCGCCGGCGGTCTGGGGCTGGTCCAGCCAGCCGCTTCCCTACAAGACCGCCCTGTGGTTCACCGCCCATGTCGCGGGCGACAAGGTGCTGAAGCCGCCGCGCTGGGTCACCGATCGCGTGCATCCCAGCGACAACATCGAGGAGCTGATCGCCATGGGCCGCGATCCCCTGATGATCTGGGGCGCGCGCAACGACACCCTCTACGGCCTGGTCGACCTGATGGAGAGCGCCTGGGCCAGTGTGCCGCGGCTGCGCGTGCCGACCGGCTATTTCTACGGCCAGAACGACGAGATCATCCCCAAGGAGCCGAGCTTCCAGTCCGCCCGGCGGCTGAAGCCCAGCGACCGCTCCGCATATTACGAGAACGGCTACCATCTGCTGACCCGCGACCATGCGCGCGATCGGGTGATCGGCGATGTGCAGGCCTTCATCCTGGATCCCGACGCGCCTTTTCCTTCCAACCCAAAGCCCATTCCCACCGCGCCCCAGAGCCGCGCGCGCTCGTAGATTGAGCCCGCGCCCCGTTTGCTGCTACGCAAAGACGGGGATTTGTGGGGGGACAAGCCATGCGTAACTGGATCGGCCTGCTGATGGCGGCGATCATGCTCGCCGGCGCGGGGGCGCCGTCGGTGGCGGCCGCGCGGCCGGTCGCGGGCGAGCGCACCGGTATCGAGACCTGGGCGGTCGAGCTCATGGCCCTGACCGGCGAGGTGGCCGACGCCGTCCTGGTGTTCGACGCCTGGGCCGACGGGACGGGCGAGATCGACGGGCCCGACGAGGCCGCCGCCTTCGCGAAGAAGGTCCTGCCGACCTTCCACGCGGCGCGGACCAAGCTGAGGGCCACCCGCGACCGGCTCGACGCTTTGCAGCCCTACAAGGGCTCGGACCCCTACGAGAACGAGCTTTCGGTCAAGCTTCTGAAGGAGAGCCGTGAGTACGCCAAGCGGATCGACGAGGTGCTGGCCAGCTGCGAGACGCTGATGCTCGCCATCATCGACAAGGACGTCGAGCGGGTCGAGACGGCCATGGCCGAGGTTCAGCAGGCCAGCGTGGTCCTGGTCGAGGGCCAGCTGGTGATGGTCCGAGGCCGTCAGGCGCTGTTCGATCGCGACGATCCCAACCGCTACATCCTGGGCAGCATGGAAAACCTCTACGAGGGCATGCGGGCGGCGCTGTACCTGAGCTTCGAGACCGTCTCCGAGCGGCAGGCGGTGCGCTCGATGCGTTCCGCGGCGCGTCTCTGCCGCGAGCGGGTCGAGGCCGGCCTCCGCGCCGCCGACCGCGCCGCGGCCGAGCCGGGCTTTGTTCGCGGCTCCGATCGCTACATCCGGCAGCAGCTGGCCGTGGGCGGCGACATCGCCAAGGCGCTCGACGAAGCGGCCTCGATCTACGAGCGCTCGGATGACCGGGATGCGGCTTTCGAAACGGTGATGAACATGTTCACGGCGCTGGAGGAGCGCTACGACGCCAGTATCCGGGCCGAGATCGCGCTGCCGGAGACCTGATCCCGCCCGCCGGGCCCGGGAGGACGGGGACGCGTCAGCGCACCGGTTGGGGGTTGTGAGGGCGCGGCGCGAGGCGTACACGGCGCGCGCACGTTCCTTCCCCCAAACGCCAAAGATTCCGGCATGACGCTGTTCGATTCCCCCGACTTCGCGAACCACGAAGGCGTACACGCGGTCTTCGACGAAAAGTCCGGCCTCAAGACGATCATCGCCGTCCACTCCACCGCCCGCGGGCCGGCCGCCGGCGGCTGCCGCATGTGGCCCTACGCCAGCGCCGAACAGGCCCTGACCGACGCGCTGCGCCTGTCGCAGGGGATGTCGTTCAAGAACGCCATGGCCGACCTGCCGCTCGGCGGCGGCAAGTCGGTCATCATCGGCAATTCGCGCACCGACAAGACGCCGGCCCTGTTCGAGGCCTTCGGCCGGGCGGTCGACAGCCTGGGCGGCCGGTACTGGACCGCCGAGGACGTCGGCGTCGCGCCGGGCGACCTGGCCCACGCCAGCCGCACCACCAAGTACGTCGCCGGCCTGGAAGGCCATCCGGCCGCTTCCGGCGATCCCAGCCCGGTGACCGCCGAGGGCGTGTTCCGGGGCGTGCGCCTGTGCGTCGAGCGCGCCTACGACCGCGACCTGACCGGCGTCGTCGTCGCCATCCAGGGCGTCGGCCACGTCGGCGCCTATCTGGCCGAGAAGCTGCACGCGGCCGGCGCGAAGCTGATCATCGCCGACGTCAACGAGCAGGCCCTGGCCGAGGTCGCCGCCAAGACCGGCGCCCGGATCGTCTCGGCCGACGCCATCTTCGACGTCGAGGCCGACGTGTTCGCGCCCTGCGCCCTGGGCGGCGCTGTCAACGTCGACACGCTGAAGCGCATCACGGCCCGAGTCATCGCCGGCGGCGCCAACAACCAGCTGGCCACCCCCGAGGTCGGGCAGGCGCTGTTCGAGCAGGGCCGCCTCTACGCGCCCGACTACGTGATCAACGGCGGCGGCATCATCAACGTCGCGGCCGAGATCATCGGCATCGAGAACGGTACGGCCTACGACGCCGCGTGGGTGGCCGGGAAGCTGTCGCGGCTGACCGAGACCCTGGGCGAGGTCCTCGACCGCTCGATCGCCGAGAAGCGTCCGACCCACGAGGTCGCCGACGAGATGGCCAAGGCGCGCATCGCCGAGGCGGTGAAGGCGAAGACCGCCGCCTGAGGGGCGACTGTCTTCATCCCGGTTTTCGCCGAAGCCGGGCCGGCTTCGCGAGCAAGGGACGCGCGGGCTCATCCCTCTACTCTAAGGGCGGCCAGGCAGCGGTGAGTTCGCGAGAAAAAGTCCCGATAGATCAGGGGCTTTCTCGCGGCCAGACCGCGCGCCAGCCTCGACGAACTCCGGTGCGGCGGCCCGTGGGGGGGCGGCCGGCGCATGATGACAGGAGCGGGGCGAGGGGGCGGATTGTCCTCGAATGTCTCGCTTTGTCTCGACTCTATATGTCTCCAGAGTCCCGCTTTTCCGCACCGCCGGTGCTGGCCGTAGGCGGGCATCTCCATCGGGTCATCAGGGCGCGCGGTCGCGCGGTACAGGTCCCGCCAACCGCGGCGGCCCTTTACGTCCGCCTGTTCCCGCTCAGCGCCGCGCCCGCGCTCCTGTCCAGCCGCCAGTAGACCACGGCCGAGAGCAGGCTGGTCAGGCCGATGGCGATGAAGGGCCAGGTGAAGCGGTCGGGCGTCAGGGCGCCGCCCGCGCCGCGCGTGAGGTGCAGCATCAGGCCGCCGAAGCTGACGCCCATGGCCAGGCCGATCTGCTGGGTCACCGCCGACAGGGTCGAGGCCTGGGCGATCTCGGTCTGGGGCACGTCGGCGTAGGCGATGGTGTTGGTGGCGATGAACTGGCTCGAACGGGCGAAGCCGGCGAACAGCAGCAGGGCCATGATCACGAACACCGGCGTCTCCGGCCGGAAGAAGCCGGGCGCGGCCGTCAGGGCGGCGGTCAGGCTGACGAACAGCAGCAGCACGGTGCGGAAGCCCCAGCGCTTGAGCAGCGGCGCGGCGAAGGGGCGGGCGGTGAAGACGCCGAGGCCGCCGGCCAGCGTGACCGATCCCGCCTGCAGCGGCGTCCAGCCCAGGCCCACCTGCAGCAGCAGCGGCATCAGGAACGGGCTGGCGCCCACGCCCAGGCGCATCAGGCTGCCGCCGAGCAGGCTGGCGCGGAAGGTCGGGTACTTCAGCAGAGACAGGTTCAGGATCGGCTTGGGCTTGCGGCGCGCCAGCCGCAGATAGGCCCAGCCGCAGGCCAGGGCGACGGCGACGCTGGCGACCTGGGCCCAGAGCGGAAAGAGGTTCAGGCCCGCCGTTTCCGCCACCACCACGACGCCGGTGATGGCGATGGCCGACAGGAAGAAGCCGCTCCAGTCGAACCGGCCGGGGTCGACCACGGCGATCCTGGGCACGAACTTCACCACCGCCGCCATGCCGAGCAGGCCGATCGGGATGTTGATGAAGAAGATCCACGGCCAGTCGGCGACGCCGAGCACGAAACCGGCCAGCGGCGGTCCGACCAGCGGTCCGAGGAGCGCGGGGGTGGTGAACCAGCCCATGGCCCGGATCAGGTCCTCGCGCGGCGAGGAGCCGACCACGATCAGCCGCGCCACCGGCGTCATCATCGCCCCGCCGATGCCCTGGACGATGCGCGAGGCGACCAGCTCGCCGAGGTTGCTGGAGAAGCCGCACAGGGCCGAGCCGATCAGGAACACCGCCATGGCCGCCAGGAACACCCGCTTGGGCTGCCAGCGCTCGGCCATCCAGCCGCTGATCGGGATGAAGACGGCCAGGGCGAGGATGTAGGAGGTCCGCGCGAGCTTCAGGTGCACCGGGTCGCTGTCGAAGGCCTCCGCCAGGGTCGGCAGGGCGGTCGAGAGCGAGGTGGAGTCGATGAACTCCATGAACAGCGCCGTGGCGACCGCGAGGTAGGCGATGCGGGGAACGGGCTGCGTCGGGGGAGACGGCGGGGCCGTCTCGACCGACGCGGGAAGCGCCGGCGTATCGCTCGGTTCGCTGGGCACGGCATCCTGTTAGTCCGGTCGGCCGGAAAGGGGAAGCCTCAGGCCTTCGGCAGGCGCTGTTCGCGGCGGACCTTCTGCGGCGGGCGGCCGCTGACCGTGAAGGTGAGGCCGAAGACGGTGTCCTCGCGCTTCACGCCATAGGCGCCGATCTCGCGGCGGGCGGCGCTGAAGGCGATCTGGCGGTCGCCCTTGCGCCAGCCGATGCCCAGCTGCGCCTTGCCGAACTCGGCCAGCCGCTCGACCGACCAGCCGGCGCGGCGTACGCCGCCCCGGGCCGGGTCGCGGATCAGGTTGAGGCCGAACGCCTCGCCCGAACCGGCGGCGAACACGAACCAGCGGCCCTTCTTGCGGTCTTCCGGCCCCGGGCCGATCGAAACCAGCATGCGGCGCGCGTCGATGCGCTGGTCCTGGCGCGGCGCGCGCGGCGCGAGGGACCGGCCGGCGAAGGTCTCGCCGGCGTCCAGACCCGAGCCCGGCGCGACAGGATCGGCGTCGGTGGTCATCGCCAGGGTCACGCGCGGCGGACCGCCGGCGAGCGCCTGCCGGCCCATCGGCCGGAACGCGGCGCGCGCGAGGCCGACCTGGGGCAGCGCGGTTCTCGGCGCCTCGGCGGGCGGCGGCGGCGTCAGGGCGGTGAGTTCGACCGGCTGGGGGGCGGGTGTGGCGGCCGGAGGCGCGGTTTCGACGGAAGGGCCGCCGGCCAACGCGACCGTCCGTGTCGGCTCGCCGTCCCAGCGGCCGGTGCGGATCGGGGCGTCGGGATCCTCGGTCACGCGCGGGCCGCCGGCCAGGGTGGTGGGGTAGACGATGTCGTTGATGGCGCTGACGGATACGGCGGCCGTCAGTCCCAGCGTGGCCAGAACCGTCACCCCTGCCAGACCTGCCGCAACAGCCGTGCGCACTGCGCACTCCCCCGCTGGTCCATTCCCCGGTCGATATCGTTAACGGCTTGCAACGCCGAGGCAAGTCCGCTCGCCGAACGCGGGTGTAGATTTCATCGAAGGGTCATGACCGCGCGGGCAGTGCGGCTCAATGCCCCGGGCGGGGCTTTACCTCGCGGGACGGCTTTTGCCCCTTGAGACAGCCCTTGTCCGGCTTCTGGCCGTGTTGGGGCAGGCTGTCGACCTTCGGGAAGGTGAAGTTCTGCATGGGGTTCTGGTGGGGAAAACCGCTGGTCATGGCCGTCTTGCCTCCCTGGGTACGCGGGGTCTTTTCACGGATGTCGGTCATGCGGCG
>JBIICO010000317.1:0-2886 GCA_044238855.1 Caulobacter sp. | reverse complement strand
CCCGGGCCTTCGGCATGGCCCTTACCGGCGCCTCCACGATCGCCGCCTTCGGCGCCGCCATCGTCCTCATGGGGCTGGGCCGATGATCCTTTTCCGTCCTGCGCCTGCCGCCCTTCAGCCCGCTGCTGCGAGATGATGCGATGACCCTGCCCTCCCCGGCCTCGTCCGGCCTGCGCCCTATCGGCAAGCTCGCCGCGGCCACCGGCGTCAAGGTCCCGACCATCCGCTTCTACGAGGAGATCGGCCTGCTTCCCGCCGCCCCGCGCACCGCCAGCGACCGGCGGATGTATGACGACGCGGCGGAACGCCGCCTGTCGTTCATTCGGCATGCACGGCAATTGGGCTTCGATCTGGACTCGATCCGCTCCCTGCTGGATCTGTCCGATCACCCTGATCGGCCCTGCGCCGAAGCCAGCATCCTCGCCGAACGTCATCTGGCGGAGGTGACGCATAAGATCGCCCGACTCCGGGCCCTGCAACGCGAGCTTTCGCGGATGACGGCGGAATGTGCCGGCGGCCGCGTGTCCGCCTGCAAGGTGATCGAAGCCCTGCACGATCCCTCGGCGCCGGTTTGAAGACGAACCCGACCCGGGTTTGCACCGCTCCTCGGCCTCGCCGTGCAGGTCGGCGCTGAAGGTCAGAACGGGCCCGGGATGATGCAGGAGCCATTGGGTCACCGCGACGTTTTGAGTAATCCCGCGGCCCTCGTCGCGCTCCCTTCGTCCATGGAGGACTTCGATGGCGCATCGATCGACACAGCGACACGCCGATCAGACGTTCGCCCTTTTGACGGACCCGTACAGGCGCATCTCCCGCCTGTTCGAGCAGGCCGGCGCGGACGCAATCGAGACCCGTCTGGCGCTGAAGGAGACGGCCTGTCTGAGAGGGCGTGAAGCGGCCCAGGTCTTCTACGACGAGACCCGCATCTCGCGCGCGGGCGCCATGCCGGCGCCTGTCCGACGCACACTGCTCGGCGAAGGCGGCGTCCAGGGCCTGGATGGCGAAGCGCACCGCGCCCGCAAACGCGTGTTCATCGCTCTTATGTCGCCGGAACGGATCGCGCGGCTGGGCGACCTGTTCGAGGCGGAATGGCGACGCGCGGCCGTTGAATGGGCTGGCCAGGAAGAGATCGTGCTGTACGACGCCCTGCAGCCGGTGCTCACCCGCGCCGTCTGCCGCTGGGCGGGGGTGCCGCTGAATCCCGACGACGAAGCGAAACGGGTCAGTCACCTCAGGGCGCTGTTTGACGCGGCAGGATCGCGGGGGCCTCGCCACCTGTGGTCGAGGTACGCGCGGCGACGCGTCGACGCCTGGCTGGCCTCGATCATCGAGGGCATTCGCGCCGGACGACTGGCGCCGGATCCAGACACCGCCGCCTACGCCTGGGCCTGGGCGAGCGCGGATGATGGCGAACCGTTGGCGGCCCGGACGGCGGCGGTCGAACTGGCCAATGTGCTGAGGCCGACCGTGGCGACCTCGGTCTATATCGCGTTTGTGGCGCACGCGATGCAGGCGCACCCCGCGGCGGCCCGTCTGGCCACCGCGGACGCCGGCCGCCGCCGCGCCTTCGTTCAGGAGGTGCGACGCCTTTATCCGTTTTTCCCGGCGGTGATCGGGCGTGTGCGCGCGCCGTTTCGCTGGCGCAACCTTGACTTCCCGGTGGGTCGGCAGGTGATCCTCGATCTCTATGGCTCCAATCACGATCCTGCCGTCTGGACCGATCCCGACGAATTCCGGCCAGAGCGTTTCATCGACGGCTCCGGGGACGCGTTCGGCCTGATTCCCCAAGGCGGCGGGGACGCCCTGACCGGTCACCGTTGTCCCGGCGAAAGCATCGTCGTCGAATTGATGGAGCGGGCCCTCGGCTTGCTCGCCGGCCTGAACTACCGGCTGCCGGCTCAGGATCTGGAGATCGACTTCCGCCGCCTTCCGGCCCTCCCCAGGAGCGGGTTCCGAATGATGACGCGTCGGACTTCCCCGCGTGAGGGCGGCGCCTGATGTTTGCTCATGCGGGTGGCCGGCGCCTTCGTCCCTCTTTCACTTACAGCGAAGGCTGACGCGATGGCTTCGATGACATCCTATGACCTGGTGATAATCGGCGGCGGGCCGGGCGGGTACCCCTGCGCCATCCGGGCGAGCCAGCTCGGCATGTCGGTGGCGGTTATCGACGACCGGGAACTCCTCGGTGGAACCTGCCTGAACATCGGGTGCATTCCGTCAAAGGCGCTGCTGCAGGCCACAGAGCGGCTGGAGATGGCCCGCAATCTCGAGGCTTTCGGCGTCCTGGTCGACAATGTGCGGGCCGACCTTGCAGGCGTCATGCGGCACAAGGCCAGGGTCGTGACGGAGCTTGGTGAAGGGGTCGCCTACCTCCTGCGCAAGAACAAGGTCACCCGCCTGCAGGGCCGCGGCCGGCTGCTGTCGCGCGACCGTGTGGAAGTGAGCGCCCCGGACGGCAGCTTCGAGGTGCAGGTCCGCAAGGCGATCGTGCTCGCCAGCGGATCGAAAGCGGCGACGTTGCCGGACCTGCCCATCGACGAGCAGCGGATCGTCACCTCGGCGGGCGCCCTCAGCCTGACGGCGGCGCCGCGCCATCTGGCGGTGATCGGCGGCGGCTATGTCGGACTGGAGCTGGGCTCCGTCTGGCGCCGTCTCGGCAGCGAGGTCACGGTCGTCGAGGTGCTCGACCGGATCGCGTCCGGCGTTGATTCAGAGATGTCGACGGCGCTGCACAAGGTGCTCGAGGCCCAGGGCTTCCAGTTCTGCCTGGCGCACAAGGTGGTCGGATCGCGAATGGAGGCGGACGACGTCGTCCTTGAGGTCGAGCCCATGGGAGACGGCGCGCGAGGAACCATCAAGGCCGATGTCGTGCTCGTGTCCATTGGC
>JBIICO010000016.1:0-35241 GCA_044238855.1 Caulobacter sp. | reverse complement strand
GGCCTCTGCCCTCCCAGCGGCCACAGCCGCCGAATTCGTGGGTCTGCTGGAGCTCACCGATGGGGTAGGCAGCTTGCAGGGATTCCACGAAGGCCTGGTAGGACAGATCCCCTGCGTCGAAAGCCTCGGTGTTCAGCTGAAAGTAGATGACGCCCATCTCGTCATCGATGATGACCTGTCCGTAGTAGGCGTCGCCCGCCATGAAGGATCCCGTGGACCGTCCCTCCGCGGCGCGGATCAGATTGGTGATAGACCAACCGTTCGTCTTGGCAGCCTCGTCAAGCTCGGCGCTGGTCATTCCCAGATGAAGGCCCTTGATGGTCAGCGGGCCGCTGAGCTGACCCGGTGAACATGCGGACAGAATGAGCGCGGCCGCGGCCGCGACAATCATGGACTTGATGCGCTTCAAGGGAGCCCCCAAGGATCGTGGAATATATACTTTAATGGTTATTCGCCGGCCGCTGTCCAGCCGACTTTCCCGGCATGGACATGCGAAAACTGGTCGGCCGGCAGGTGAGGCGGGCGCGTCTCGCCAAGGGGCTGACGCAGGAAGAACTGTCCGCAAGGACCGGACTCACCCAGCACTACATCAGCGTGTTGGAGAACGGCCGCCGCAACCCAACGATCTTGACGCTATACGAGCTGTCGCAGGCCCTTGGCGTGTCACACGTCGATCTCGTCCAGCCCGACGACGAAGCCTAACGCACCGGCCAGGCATCGCCGTCTCTGGGTTAGATCAGCGCATGAACGCGCTCGAAGCTGGTGTAGCGATCGGCGACGGCCCGCGCGTAGTCGGCCGCGCCGGCCAGCGCGATGGCCCCGATGGCTTCTTCCAGCGGGAGGTTGCGGAAAAGGACTCGCCCCGGGGCCTGGTTGAGGAGCCGGCTGTAGGTGACAGCGGCCCGCTGGACTGAGGAATTGAGCGCCGGGGCCATCAGCGCCACCACGCCGCCGTCGTAGAGCCCTGAGGCGACCATGGCGTGGGCCAAGAGGTGCTGGCGCCAAAGTTGTTGGTGCGGATTGCGGCGCAGGGCCGGGTCCTCGTGGTCCTTGAACAGGTCCGAGCTCTGGCTGAGGTCATCGTAGCGGGCGCGCAGTCGCGGCTCCGGTTCGGACATCTCCTCGGAGTATTTCACCTCAACCGCGATGAAGACTTTGGAGCCGTCGTCGCGTCGCAGGCTGATGAAGACGTCGAACGCGGTCCCGTCTTCCGTGAATCGCGGGTCGCCTCGGCCAGGGGAGTGCTCGAACTGAATATTCGAGATTGTGCCGGCCATCTCGGGGAAGCATTCGGCAACCCATTTCTCGGCCAGCTCGATGTTGGCCTTCAGGAAGCCGAAGACGTTGTAGGCGAGCGGGGTCGAAGCCAACATGTTGCGGTAGACCCGCTGGGTGTCGATCAGCGCGGCCGGCTCGCGATACGCCAGCTCCCTGAAGACGGTGCGGTGAACCACCGGGTCGAGGAAGTTCCAGCCGGCGGCCGCCGCGCCCGCGCCGATCAGATGGCCGTACTTCTGGGGCCGACCTGCCGTGTCTACCGAGACGCCGATGGGCACGTTGTGCTGCTCGCGCCAAAGGGCCTGGTTGAGGCGCGCGGCGGCGCGGAACCTGGAGTCGCTGGGGATGAACGTCTTGTGCGCCTTGCGCACCGTCTCGCTGAGGAGGGGCAGACGTTCCGGTTCTTCGGGAAGCATGAATGATCTCGCGTGGTTGGACGCGAGTGGTTCAGGAATCCTGCCTTCGAATTGCGTTCAGCCGTTCCCAGTCGAACGGCAGCGACCGCCTCCGAACTGATAAACACGTTGTTTTGCCGCATAGTTGGGCCTCGCGTCGTGCTTGGCCGTCCCCAACTTGCGGAGGTCAACATGACCGAACGTCCCGAACGCCCTCTAGCCCGAGGCGACTTTTCCTGTGCCGAACAGTGGAACCGGCATTGTCACGAGGGTGGCGAGCTTCCTTGGTGCGATCAGGAAGAGACAGGCTGGAAGTATCCTTCCGGCACGGGCTACTACAGCGACTTGGCCCGTGCAATCTACGGTCCTACCGAGCGCGCCTATGCCCGCACTTGGGAAGGCTATGGGGTCACCGACCACCTGTCCTTCGAGCACTTCGAGCGCGCCTATCGCGCGCTGGCCCTGGCCAATTGCCGGGGCCGCGTCCTGGACATGCACATCTCCATTTCCTGGTCGACGGTCGGGGTGGAGTCGGACATCTCGGTCTTTGATCTGCACCAACGGTTCCTGGAATTGGTCCGCAAATGGTGCGTCCGCGTCGGCGTCTGGCCTGCGTGGCTCTGGGTTCTCGAACGCGGGGCTCGCATCGGCCTGCACACACATATGATCATCGCGATCCCGCCGGCGCTGCGCCGTGACTTCGTCTTGTACGCCAAGGAAGCTGCCGCGACGGTGTCGCCGGTCCCCCTGCTTGACACGCCTCAATCCAAGACGATCTTCATCGTCCAGCGGCCGACCGAGAATGTGGACAGGCAGTGGTGGCACTTTCGCTATCTGTTCAAGGGCCTGCGCCCCGACCTCGTGAAGGTGTCGCCGTCCAAGGCCCTGACCCCGTTCGCGGCGATCGCAGCGATCCGGCTCCGGGGTCAGGGCGAGGTTTCGGTGAAGCGGTTCGGCGTGTCACGGGAACTGGATGAGGCGACCCTGAAGCGCTGGTCGGCTTTTCACCGCCTTCCCGAAATGAACCCTGTCGCGGCCAATGTTCCGAGCGATCTGTACCACCGTCAGTTTTATGCCTGGTACTGTGACAACTGGCCTCTGCGTGAACCGCCGGGTGAATGAAGAAGAAACGGAAGTCCTGGGCTGCCCAGCGGTCACAAGTGTTTGGCGGTGAACGGCTTTTTCGCCGCTCCCGCCTTGACCTTGGTCTACGGATTTTGGGGTGATCGGGGGCGACCCTCGCCCCTTAAACTTGGTCACACTTTCCGGCGCAAAGCGGATCGATCAGATCGCGTCGTGTAACGGTTCAGATGCAGTCCGGATGCAGTCCAGACGCTGTTCTGTTGTGTCGGTGACGTGTTGGAGATGCCGGGGGAGTCCGCGAAAAATCGCACAGTGTCCAGACTGATGCAATTTCAACGATCGGCGACTCCCCCAGCAAAGAGCCCGCTTCCGCTAGAGGCGCAGATTGATCGGGTACTCGTGGTCCTCGAAGGCCGCGGCGAGCTCGCGCTGCTGCAGGACGATACGCTTGAACGCTTCGAGGCCGCGCGCCTTCAGGGCCTTCTCCCGGTCAAACTGAAGAGTGCCAGAGTCCGCGTAGAAATTCAGGGTCCCGACTTTCAGCTGGTAGCGGGTCGGGCGCACCGGCCGCAGCCCTTGCTCGATGCACCAGTCGATAGCGGCCGACATGGCGGGACTATCGCCTTCCTGCCGGAGCGGAGCAGTCTTGGAGCGTTGCTTCACCATTAGCCAGCGCTCCGGACGGCGTAGGCGGGCTGGCCTTCCAGCCAGGCGACCGCGTCGGCGTGGGAGATCAGCGTGCGGCCGCCGATCTTGCGGGCCTTGAGGCGACCCGCGTTGATTTCCGCGTAGGTCTTGGTCCGGCCGAGCGTCGACCAGGCGCAGAACCCCTGGATGGTCATGAGGGGCGTAGGGGTGGGAAAGGCGTTCAAGGATGTGGCTCCAGCTTGGAGTTGGGGCCGCGATATGGAGTCGAGCGCGCTCGCGATCGCAGGCGCGGTGCGGTTCAGTTCTTGAGCCAGTTAGTTGCGGAGCGCCCTCGCCCTTCCCCAATGCCCCCGCAACGGCTAATCTGCAATATCGCCCTTGCTGCACTTTCTCCTTGACTCGATCCAGAGTCGGGGTAGTTTTAGCGCATGAATAGCGATGGTGCACAAATTTCAGCCTTGGCGGGCCTAGTTGGGATCTCGGCGGGACACCCCCTCCGGTTCGGCGTCGACGAGTTTCCGAAGGGCGACGTCGGCGTGGTACAGATGCGGAACGTGGACCCCGAGGCGGGGGTCGACTGGTCTAGCGTCGCCCGCATTGAGCTGCCGCCGGCCCGGCGGATCGAGTTCCTCGCGCCGGGCGACGTGATCTTTTCCACCAGGGGCGCTCGCACCTATGCGGTCGCGCTGACTGAGGTCCCGTTCCCCGCCGTCTGCTCCCCCCACTTCTTCGTGCTGCGCGTCCAGGGAGAGGCCATCGAGCCCCGCTTCCTCGCGTGGCAGATCAACCAGGTGGCCGCGCAGGATTATCTCCAGCGGGAGGCCACCGGGTCGCACATCCTCAACATCCGCCGGGAAGTCATCGAGCGGTTGGAGATGGTGATTCCGTCGCGGGCGCGCCAGGCCGCCATTGTCGCCCTTGCGGAGACAGCGGCGCGCGAGAAGCGCCTGCTCTCCGCCCTCATCGAAAATCGCCAGCAGCAAATGAACGCGCTTGCCGCCGCGCTGCGCCCCAGCATCAAGGAGTAACCCATGGCCGACGCCATCACTCAGGACGAAGTCAACAGAGCCGTCTGGGCGGCCTGCGATACATTTCGCGGCACCGTCTCGCCCGACATCTACAAGGACTACGTCCTCACCCTGCTGTTCCTGAAGTACATCAGCGACGTCTGGAAGGACCACTACGAGGGCTATCAGAAGGAGTACGGGGACGCGCCGGAGCTTATCACCGAGCTGATGCGGAGCGAACGCTTCGTCCTGCCGGACGGGGCCAGCTTTTACGCCCTCCACGACCGGCGGCACGAGCCCGGCAACGGCGAGCGGATCGACAAGGCGCTGCACGCCATCGAGGACGCCAACATCGGCAAGCTGCGCGATGTGTTCCAGGACATCAGCTTCAACTCGAACAAGCTGGGCGAGGAAAAGCAGAAGAACGACCTGCTCCGCCACCTGCTGGAGGATTTTGCCAAGCCCGAGCTGAACATGCGCCCCTCGCGCATCGGCACGCTCGACATCATCGGCAACGCCTACGAGTACCTGATCAAGAACTTCGCGTCGGACGCCGGCCGCAAGGCCGGTGAGTTCTACACCCCGCCTGAGGTGTCCGAACTGATGGCCGAGATCATGGACATGGCCGAGGGCGAGGAGGCCTGCGATCCCGCCTGCGGCTCTGGCTCGCTGCTGATGAAGTGCGGCCGGCGCGTCCAGGCCAAGCACCAATCGAAGAAATACGCCCTCTACGGCCAGGAATCGATCGGCAGCACTTGGGCGCTCGCCAAGATGAACATGTTCCTCCACGGCGAGGATAACCACCGGATCGAGTGGGGCGACACGCTGCGCAATCCCAAGCTGCTCGACAGCGAGGACACGCTGAAGCACTTCGACGTGGTGGTGGCGAACCCGCCGTTCAGCCTGGACAAGTGGGGCCACGAGGCCGCCGCCAACGACCGCTTCGGGCGTTTCCGGCGTGGTCTTCCGCCCCGCACCAAGGCCGACTACGCCTTCATCCTGCACATGGTGGAGACCATGAAGCCCCGGACCGGCCGCATGGCCGTGGTGGTGCCGCACGGCGTTCTGTTTCGGGGGGCCGCCGAAGGCGCGATCCGCCGCAAGCTGATCGAGGAGAACCTCCTCGAAGCCGTGATCGGGCTGCCCGAGAAGCTGTTTTACGGCACGGGGATCCCCGCCGCGATCCTGATCCTGCGCAAAACCAAGCCGGATCGGAACGTGCTGTTCATCGACGCCTCGCGCGAGTTCAAGTCGGGCAAGAACCAGAACCAGCTGACGGTCGAGGGCGAGGACAGCAACGTCCGCAAGATCGTCAACGCCTACAAGGCGCGGGTCTCCATGCCGAAGTACGCCCACCTGGCCACGCCGGAAGAGATCGCCGGCAACGAGTGGAACCTCAACATCCCTCGCTACGTCGACACCTTCGAGGAGGAGGTCGAGATCGATCTTGTCGCCGTCCGCGCTGAACGACTCCGGCTCAAGGACGAGCTGGCCGAGCTTGAGCGGAAGATGGACGGCTACCTGACGGAGCTCGGCTACTGATGGCCGGCGAGATCATCCAGTACCAGACGGAGGATGGCGTCACGGTCATCCGCCTTCAGGCCCGTGACGGAAACGTCTGGCTCAGCCAGGCGGAGATCGCGGAACTGTTCCAGGTGACGCCGCAGGCGATCACCCAGCACATCCGCGCCATCTATGAGGACGGCGAGCTGGAGGAAGCGGCAACTTGTAACGATTACTTACAGGTTCGAACCGAGGGCACGCGGGAGGTGTCTCGCCGGATCGCGCACTACAGCCTCCCCATGATCATGGCGATTGGATTTCGCGTGCGCTCGCTGCGCGGCGCTCAGTTCCGTCGCTGGGCGGCCGCCGCCCTGAGCGAATACCTGGTCAAGGGCTTCGTCATGGATGACGCCCGGCTGAAGGACCCTGAGACCGACTACTTCGAAGAGCTGCTGGCCCGCATCCGGGACATCCGGGCGTCGGAGAAGCTGTTCTACAAGAAGGTTCTCGATATTTACGCGACCGCTGCCGACTACGACCCGAAGGCCGAGGCCAGCCAGCAGTTCTTCCAGACGGTGCAGAACAAGATGCACCACGCGGCCCACGGCCAGACTGCGGCTGAAACCAAGATGGCCCGGGCCGACGCTTCCAAGCCGATGATGGGCATCACCAGCTGGCCCGGCGAGAGCCGCGGTCAGCTGCCCACTCGCGTCGATGCCCAGGTGGCCAAGAACTACCTGGAGCCCGAGGAGATGGAGACGCTGAACCGCATCACCGTCGCCTTCCTGGAATTCGCCGAGGCCATGGCTAAGGGCCGCAAGCCCATGCACATGGTCGACTGGATCACCAAGCTCGACGACTTCCTCAAGCTCGGCGACCACCCCCTGCTGGCCGGGGCCGGCAAGATCCAGGCCAAGGTCGCCGCCAGGAAGGTCGATGCCGAGTACGACGCCTGGCATGCCCGCGCCATCAATGCGCCTAGCGCGGTGGAGCAGCACTTCCTGGAAGCGGTCGGCAAGGCGAAGGCCATCGAGGCAGGCCGGCCCGCCGCCACAAAGAAGGGCAAGGCATGACCATCGTCGCCAAGGCGTCCGCCTACCCCAAGTCCGTCCAATCTGGCCTGCCGAGGCTTGGAACGTGCCCGCCGGGCTGGACGCGCGGGCCGCTCTCCGCCCAGCTGATCGAGGAGCTGCGACCGCTGAACATGGCGGACGACGAGGTCTATGACCTGGTGACGGTCAAGCGCTCGCGAGGCGGTGTTGTCCTGCGCGAACGGCTGAGGGGCGCACAAATCTCGGTAAAAAGCCAGTTTCGCCTTAAGGCTGGCGACTTCCTGATTTCAAAGCGTCAGATCGTCCACGGCGCCTGCGGGATAGTTCCGCCGGAACTCGACGGCGCTATCGTCTCGAACGAGTATTCTGTCCTCCGGGCGCGTCCCACGCTCGACTTGGATTTCCTGAACTACCTCGCGCATTCGATCTACTTCCAGCAGACCTGCTTCCATTCCAGCATCGGCGTTCACGTCGAAAAGATGATCTTCAAGCTCGACGAGTGGATGAAGTGGGACTTCGATCTGCCGCCGATATGGGAACAGCGGCGGATCGTCGAGATCTTGGAAGCCTGGGACAGCGCAATCGCAACCGTTGAAGCCCTCGTTTCCACCGCGCGTACTCAGAAAGCGGCGCTGATGCGCATGCTGCTCGGGGGGGAACGGCGACTGCCGGGGTATACTGGAGAATGGCTCCAAGTAGAACTCGCCGAAGTGGCCGAAGTCATCGTTTCGAACGTCGACAAAAAGTCGCAAGAAGCCGAGCGACCGGTGAGGCTCTGCAACTACGTGGACGTCTACTATTCAGACCGGATCGAGTCCGATGGTCAGTTCATGCTTGCGACTGCTTCCACCGCTCAAATCAAACGTTTCGGGCTTCATGTCGGGGACGTCTTGATCACGAAGGATTCGGAGACACCTGCCGACATCGCAGTTCCCAGCTACGTCGCTTCGACCAGCCCCGACCTCGTATGCGGCTACCATCTTGCCATCATTCGACCGAGAAAGATCAACGGTCAGTTCTTAAAGTACCACTTGGAGCATTCCGATAGTCGCCAGTACTTCGCGTCTCGCGCCAACGGGGCGACACGTTTTGGCTTGTCTGTCGGCGTGATCGAGGAAGCCCCGATCCATTGTCCTAGTATAGAAGAGCAGAGTGCGATTGCCGATGTAATGTGCGCAGCAGAAGTCAGTGTTTCTCGCCTCAGTGCCCAGCTCTTGGCTCTCCGCAATGAAAAGGCGGCGCTCTTGCAGCAACTCCTGACCGGCAAGCGACGCGTCAAGCCTTCGGCGGAGGCGGCCTAATGCCTCTCATGACGTTCGACGATGCGATTGCCGATTCCGAGCGGTATGCGAAGCGCCACTTGCTCCTCGGCAACGGATTCAGCATCGCCTGCCGTGCGGACATCTTCCACTATGGCTCGCTCTACGCGCAGGCAGACTTCTCCCATATCCCGGAAGTTCAAACCGTCTTCCAGGCCTTGGCGACTCAAGACTTCGAGGCGGCGATCCGCGCGCTCGAAAACGCGGCGCGCATCCTTCCGGCCTATGTCCCTCATGGCGAGGCGGCGGCGGCCAAAATGCTGGCGCATGCCGCCGCGCTCAAGGAAGTCCTCGTTCAGACGATCGCCGGCAACCACCCCAACATCCCGTCGGATATAGCTGACGAGCGGTTCTGGGCATGCCGTCGCTTCCTGGCCCACTTCCTGGCGGGACCGAACGCCGGGCAGGTATTCACCCTCAACTACGATCTCCTCCTGTACTGGACGCTGATGCACGACGACATGCCGTTCGGAGACCCGATAGCGCTCGTCAGGAACGATGGCTTCGGCAACGACGAGGACGACCCCGATGCCGACTATGTGGTCTGGCAAGGCGAGACGGGAGCCCATGATGCGAAGGTCCACTTCCTCCACGGGGCGCTCCACCTCTTCGACTCAGGCTCGGAGCTGAAGAAGTACACGTGGGTTCGCAAGCAGGTTCGGCTGATCGATCAGGCCCGTGAAGCGATCAATGCCGATGCCTACCCTTTGTTTGTCGCCGAGGGCACGAGCGCCCAGAAGAAGGCGAAGATCCGCCACAACGCCTATCTGTATCAGGGCTTCAAGCAGTTCACTCGCAATCTTCAAACTCGAAGCCATTGTCTGTTCGTCTATGGCCACTCGCTTGCGGAAAATGACGACCATTTCCTGGTCCGCATGGGGCGGGGGCGCTTCTCAAAATTGTATGTCGGCATTTATGGCGATGAAGACTCACCCGACAATCGACGCATCATTGCGCGGGCTCACGCGCTGACGCGCCTGCGCGCTGGGGCATACCCCCTCGAAGTCGCCTTCTACGACGCCGCCTCCGCCAATGTCTGGGGCGCACCATGACCAAAGCCCCCGACACGGCGGAGATCTACTCCTCCCATGTCCCCGCCCTGGCGACCCTGGTCGCGATGGGATGGGGCTACATGCCCCCGGCCGAGTGCATGGCCGCGCGCGGCGGCAATCAGGGCGTCCTGCTGCTGTCTGTCCTCGTCGAGGCGCTGCGCGCGCGGACGTTCGACTACAAGGGCAAGACCTATCCACTGTCGACCAACGCCATCGACCAGATTGTGCGGGAGTTGGCCTCGCCGGCTCTTAATGAAGGCCTCCTGACCGCCAACGAGCGCCTCTACAACGCCCTGGCGCTCGGCGTGACGGTGACCGAGTTTGTCGACGGCAAGCGCCATAGTGTGACTGTACCGATCATCGACTGGCAGCACCCGCTAGCCAACCGTTTCACGGCCACCGAGGAAGTGGAGCTGCTGGCGACGGGCGGCGTCCACACGCGGCGGCCGGACATCGTCGGCTACGTCAACGGCATCCCCCTGCTGGTCATCGAGGCAAAGCGGCCCGACAGCGGAAACCCGAACAAGGCGATGGTTGATGAAGGCATCAGCCAGATGATCCGCAACCAGGGCCAGGACGAGATCCCGCACCTGTTCGCCTATGCCCAGCTGCTGCTGTCTATCGGCATGACCGACGGGCGGTACGCGACGACCCGGACGCCGAAGAAGTTCTGGTCGCGCTGGCGCGAAGAGGTTCTCGACGAGGCCCACTTCAAGCGGATCAAGAACCAGGCGTTGGAGACCGATCCCCGCGAGGCCTTGCTGCGCGACCGGCTCTCGGACGTGAAGGACCACTTCGTCAGCCTGTGGAGCGAAGAGCAGGAAGTCACCGGGCAGGACCGCCTGTTGATCAGCCTGTGCTCCCCTGAGCGCCTGCTCGACTTCACCCGTACCTTCATGCTGTTCGACCGGAAGGCCGGCAAGATCGCCGCCCGCCACCAGCAGTATTTCGGCATCAAGGCCCTGCTTGAGCGGGTCCGCACCCAGCGCCCGGATGGCGGTCGCGAGGGGGGTGTGATCTGGCACACCACCGGCTCCGGCAAGAGCTTCACCATGGTGCTGCTGTGCAAGGCGCTGCTGATCGACGATGCGCTGAAGAACTGCCGGGTGGTCGTGGTGACCGACCGTCGGGACCTCGAGAAGCAGCTGGCCGGCAACTTCCTGACCGGCGGCGCTTTCGGGTCCGGGCTGGCTGACAAGGAGGGGGCCAAGGCCAAAGCCTCGTCTGGCCGCGATCTCGCCCGCCGCATCGGCAAGGGAACCGAGCGGATCATCTTCACCATCATCAACAAGTTCGCCAGCGCCTCGAAGCTGCCGGAATGCCACAACGCCAGCCCCGACATGATCGTGCTGGTCGACGAGGGGCACCGAAGCCAGGGCGGCGAGAACCACGAGCGGATGCGCCAGGCGCTCCCCAACGCCAGCTATGTGGCCTTCACCGGCACCCCGCTGCTGAAGGACGACAAGACCGCCGGAAAGTTCGGACGGATCATCCACGCCTACACCATGCGCGACGCCGTCAGCGACGGCACCGTGACACCGCTGCTCTACGAAGAGCGCCGGCCGGTTCTGGATATCAATGACGCGGCGATCGACAACTGGTTCGAGAAGATCACCCTGGGCCTCTCGGAGAAGCAGCAGAGCGACCTGAAGGCCAAGTACGGGAAGAAGGGGCCGGTCTATGGATCGGGCAACCGCATCGACCTGATCGCGTGGGACATCGCCGTCCACTTCAAGACCAATTTCAAGGACCTGGACCTGGGCCTGAAGGGCCAGATCGCGACCGACAGCAAGCTGTCGGCGATCCGCTACAAGAAGGCTCTGGACGCCACCGGCCTCGTCAGTAGCGCCATCATCATTTCCTCGCCTGACACCCGAGAAGGTCACGAGGAGGTGGATGAAGCCGAGCTGCCCGAGGTGCTGCAGTGGTGGAAGGACAACGTCCCCGGTGACGCCGAGACCTACGAACGCCAGGTGATCGAGGACTTCTCGACCGAGGGGCGGCCCGATCTGCTCATCGTTGTCGACAAGCTGCTGACCGGGTTCGATGAGCCGCGGAACACCGTCCTCTACATCGACAAGCCGCTCAAGCAGCACAATCTGATCCAGGCCATCGCCCGCGTGAACCGCCTGCACGAGGAGAAGAAGTTCGGCTTGCTGATCGACTATCGCGGCATTCTGGCCGAGCTGGATTCAGCCCTTACCGAGTACCAGAACCTGGCCGACCAGACCCAGGGCGGCTTCGACATCGACGACATCGACAGCCTCTACGCCAACGTCAGCACCGAGTACAAAAAGCTGCCGGCGCTGCACGACGCCCTGTGGGCGATCTTCGCCAGCGTGCGCAATCGCAGCGACATCGAGCAGTACCGTCAGGTTCTGGTTCCCCGTTACGACGACGATGAGGCCGGCAACTCGACCGACGTTCATCAGAAGGTGCGGGAGGACTTCTACGAGGCCCTGACGGCCTTCGGCATGTGCCTGAGGACCGCCCTGGCCACGCGGTCGTTCTTCGAGGATGGTGCGTTCTCGGAGGCCCAGATCGCCGCCTACAAGCGTGACCTGAAGTTCTTCTCCAACCTGCGGCGCATGGCGAAGCAGGACGCCCACGAGACCGTCGATTTCAGCGCCTACGAGGACCAGATCCGCAAGATCGTGGACCGGTACGTCATTGGCGAGGACGTGACCTCGGACGGCAACCTGCTGGTGGTCAATGACCTGGCCAAGCAGGCTCCGCCGGAGGAGTGGAGCGACGAGAAGACCCGCAACGAGACCGATATCATCCGGACTCGCCTCACCCGCACGATCGAACAGGACCTCGTGGAGGACCCTTACGCCCAGCGGCACTTCTCGGAGCTGCTGAAGGCGGCGATCGCTGAGGCGTCAGCGCTCTTCGACCACCCCCTGAAGCAATACGCGCTCTTCAAGGACGTTGAGGCTCAGGTCGAGGGGATGAAGGTCGACGGGACACCGGCGGCGCTCAACGGGAAGCGGCACGCCGCCGCCTACTTCGGCATCATCAGGCTCGCGGTGGGCGATGGACGCGCGCTGGGGCCTGAGACCGAGAGCTTCACCGCCGCCGCGCTGGATATCGAGACGATGGTCCAGACGGCCGTAGCCGAGAACTCGCTCAACCCCGCCAGCGTTGAGGCGGCCATTCGGAAGGCTGTTCTCCCCAGGCTGTTCTCGCTTACGGGTCTCGACCTGGCGCGCTCGATCACCGACCAGATCGTCGACGTTACGCGGGCGGGGCTGTCGCGAGAGCCGTCGTGATGCGTCTGACGCTTCGCTACGGTTCCAAGTCGGTTGAGTACGACGTGCGCGAATGCAGCCGTTTGACCGCCAAGCTGCGCATCCACGTGGAGCCGGGTGGTCGGCTGGTCGTGGAGGCCCCGGCGGGTACCCCTGAGGCCAAGATCCGGACCGGCGTGCAGAAGCGCGCCCGGTGGATCATGGATCACATTGATCGCTTCGAGGACTACCGCCGGCACGCGCTTCCTCGCGAGTACCGCAGCGGCGAGGCGCATTTCTACCTGGGCCGCCGTCACAAGCTTATGGTTCTAGCGCGGGACGGCGCAGCGAAGTCGGTTCGCCTCGTTGCTGGCAGGCTGGAGGTCACTGCTCCATCGGACGACGCCCATGACGTCAGGCTGGCTCTCCAGCGTTGGTATCGCCAGCGGGCGCTATCCTACTTCAACCTGAGAACTGCGCGCATGGCGGCCGAGTTGCCTTGGGTCGACGCCCCGCCGCCGGTCAAACTGCTCAAGATGAAGCGCTACTGGGGAAGCTGCTCCCCGCACGGGTCCATCACGCTAAACCCGGCGCTCATCAAGGCTCCGGTTCACTGCGTGGAGTACGTCCTGCTCCACGAGCTTTGCCACCTGGCCGAACACAACCACAGCCCGCGCTTCTACGCCCTGCTAGATCGACACATGCCGGAATGGCGAAGGGCGAAGGACGAGCTGGATGGCCTGTCCGAGATGCTGCTGGTGGTTTGAGTTTGGACGAGACTGAACCCTCGTCCGATCAAGCTAGGCCTTGGGTCGAGTCGCTGAGCACAAGAGCTTTCGGGCGCGGCCAAAGCTTGCACATCGTCTCGCCGAGCACCTTACCCCTGGCTCGGATGGCCTCCTCGTCCCACGCTGTTCTACCGTCAAAGTGTCTGTTGAGTCTCAGCACTGAATGCCGATACTCTTCGCACTTCAATCCGAAATCACCGTTGCTGGCAGCAGGGTTCAGATATTCATTCAGTAGAGTAAGGTTACCAATGGAGTTCACAGCGATATTTCTGGTCCGTATTGCCTCCGAAAGCTTCGGCTCTTCCGTCGCGATCAGGTACGGATAGTGCATATGTAGGTTTTGAACCGTCTGCCCTTGCAGTGGCCAGTTCGTTGACCAGCTCCGAGGCATGACATGCTCCACCTGAAGCCCTGCCTGAACCGCGTCGTCCTCTGTCTTCTTCCCCCTTAGCGAAAGCTCGATACGCTCAAGGATGATCCGGAGCGCAGGAGGCTTGAGGCGGCCATAGACGGCATCGGTAACCGCCGTCTCCATGAGCTGCTCGTCGGTTGGCCAGGAGCGTGTGCTCCCACCGCCTGAAAGCAACTTGGCCGCCAGTGCCGCCGGCACGCTCGACGCTTCGACGCCACGTAAGGAAGCGGCGACTTCGACAAAGAGCTTATTGTACTCCTTGTTCTCCTCTCCGATGAACGCGCGCCGAATTATGAAAGACTGAACCGTGTTGATGGACGTCCTCAATTCGGCAGGGCTCAAGCCAGCTTCGAGGTGAAGATAGAGGACGAGCGGAATGGCCGTTGAGACTTCGAAATCTTGAAGCACGCGACCGATCTCGTCGCTCCTGGCCGCCGAAAAGCTACCGTCCAACTTCTGGAAGGCCGTGGTGTAGCGGGTAAAGTCAGTCAGTTCGGCTCGGACAGAAGGGTAGGGCGCGGGGGCGGAGGCTATCCAGCGACGATAATCTTCGTTCACACGCCGAGCATCGACGAGCTCCCCTGTCTTAACAGTCAGGAAGTGGCGAAGCGCCAGATCGAGGCGTGTGTAGGTCCGCCCCGCGCGCTTCACCTCGCTGCTCCAGTAGGCGGTCTCGAAAGCCCCCCAGAAGTCCGCGAAGAGCGCGTCTCGGTCCTCTTGCTCCTTCTCCGCGCGCATGAATATCAAGCTACGCAGGAGGTCAGATTGAGAAAGCGGCCGCCCCTGCGAGTTCAGGGAGTAGAAGATTTCCTGACTGTCATCGCCCTCGGAAAGCGCGATCTCCACCAAGCAGAAGTCGTGCTGGATCGCCTGCATAAGCGAGAGCCCGCGCCCCTCTCGGCCACTTTCCATTTCCGGTGGGGCGGCGGACACCCACTCACCAATTCGCGTGTAGAAGTACAGGTAGGCCTCGACCAGGGGACTTCTTGGCTCTGGCTTCCGCTTGTATTTCAGCTTCGTGAGTGGGTATTTCTCCTCCACAGACTGACGCGAACCGGCGGTGATCAGGTTGGAAAACACCTCACGGTTCAGAACCGTGGGCCAGATCTTGAATATCTCTTCATCCGGCCTTTCCATAACATCAGCATCTGGGTTTTCAATGTAGCGGTTCGCCTTCCGCTCAAGAGCTTTCCAATCTTCCGACCTTGCAAAATCTCGAAATGCGCAAAGAAGAAGCTGCAGCGTAGTTAAGCGTTGCTGCCCGTCGATCACAAGAAGCCTCTTCACCTCACGGGCGGACGAAGGCTTCACGCCTTCTACTATTAGCGCCCCGAGGTAGTGCGGGTTGGACTTCTTATCTGCCAGGCGGAGCTCGGCCTTCTCGACGATGTCCTCCCAAAGCGTGCTCCACTGCGGATTCTCGCCCCACACGTAGAGTCGCTGGAACATCGGAACGACGTATCTGCACTGCGAGTTGAACAGCTCATCGATCGTTCTGGGATTAGCCTGCATGTGATTTCGCCCCCTCGGCGTAGTCACCCTAAGGTTTAGATCAACCTTTGGGAAGCCAACTGGCCTGCACGCGCGCGGGTTGGGCGAACCCTAACCCAAGCGCGACCAAGCTGGCGCTGTTGGGGCAAATGCTAGGGAGCGCCCCCGTGGGATGGCGAAATTCTCCGCTCTTCCAACACTTTGGGACTTGCGAATGGCGCACCCGACACGATTCGAACGTGTGACCTTTGCCTTCGGAGGGCAACGCTCTATCCAGCTGAGCTACGGGTGCGCATCGCTGGGAGGCGGGTGTTTAGCCGAAAGCGCGGGCGCGCGCTACCCCGCCGCGAGCCAGATGAAGCGGACCACGAAGAGGCCCGCCAGCAGGTAGAGCATCCAGTCGCCGATCTTCGCCTGCCCCCGCGCCAGCTTGAGCACCGCGTGGGCGATGATGCCGATGGCCAGGCCGTTGGCGATCGAGAAGGTCAGCGGGATGGCGGCCAGGGTCAGGAAGCCCGGGATGGCGACCATGGGGTCGGTCCAGTCGCTCTCCACCAGCGGGGCCATCATCATCGCCCCGACCAGGATCAGCGCCGGCGCGGTGGCGGCCGCCGGGATCGCCTGGGCGAAGGGCGCCAGGAACATCGCCGCCAGGAACAGCAGGCCGACGACCACGGCGGTCAGGCCCGTGCGGCCGCCGGCGGCGACGCCCGCGGCGCTCTCGATGTAGCTGACCGTGGTCGTCGTGCCGGCCACCGCGCCGACCATGGTGGCGGCCGAGTCGGTCGCGAGCACGCGGTTCAGGCGCGGGATGTCGCCGTTCCCGTCGACCAGCCCGGCGCGCTTGGTCACCGCGACCAGGGTGCCGACGTTGTCGAACAGGTCGACGAACAGGAACACGAACAGGATCTCGATCAGCGCCAGGGTCAGGCCGTGGCCGCCGATGCCGAGCGCGGCCGGGATGTCGAGCTTGAAGGCCGTCGAGGTCAGGGCCTCGACGCTGTAGGGCGCCGGCTTGAAGTCCACGGCGCCGATCGCCCAGGCCAGGGCCGTCGTCGCCAGGATGCCGACCAGCATCGCCGCCCGGATCCGCCAGGCCAGCAAGGCGCCGGTGACGACCAGGCCGAAGGCGGCCAGCGCCGCCGCCGGGGTGGTCAGGTCGCCCAGCGCCACCGTCGTGGCCGGGTCGGCGACCACCAGGCCCGCGCTCCGGAGGCCGATGAAGGCGATGAACAGCCCGATGCCGGCGGCGATGGCGGCGAACAGGTCGCGCGGGATGGCCTGGACGATCATCCGCCGGATGCCCGCCACCGTCAGCAGCAGGAAGGCCACGCCCGACAGGAAGACACAGCCCAGCGCCGTCTCCCATGGCAGGCCCATGCCCTTGACCACCGTGTAGGTGAAGTAGGCGTTCAGCCCCATCCCGGGCGCCAGCGCGATCGGGTAGTTGGCGACCAGCCCCATCATGATCGAGCCGAAAGCCGCGGCCAGGCAGGTGGCCGCCGCCGCCCCGGCCATCGGCATGCCCGCGTCGGCCAGGATCGCCGGATTGACCAGCACGATGTAGGCCATGGTCAGGAAGGTCGTCACGCCCGCGAGCACCTCGGTGCGCACGGCGACGCCGTTCTCCTTCAGCCGGAATATCCGCTCGAGCATCCGCTAACCGCCCCCTAGCAGCCTCCCCAGTCCTTTCAGTTCATCCAGACTCGGGACTTTCGGCGAGTCCTGTTTCTCGCCGGTCCCCCAGTAGGCCGCGTCCTCCAGCTGACGCTTCTGGGAGTCCGAGAGGCTGGCGTAGTCGACGTCGAGCGCCGCGTTCTGGCAGTCGAGCATGATCTGCTCGCGGCGGGTCCTGCGACACTGGTCGACGATCGGCGGCACGGCGTCCAGGTTGCGCGTGCGAGAGGCGACCCGGACATCCTCGGGCAGGAAGTAGTCGCTGTCGCCGATCTTGCGCCGTCCCTCGGCGGTCACCGCCATGGCCTGCGGGATACGGCCGCTGACGGCGTAGAGCCGGGCCAGCTCGCGATAGGCCTCGGGCGAGACGTTCGGCGCGTTGCGGGCCTTCTCAAGCCAGACGACGGCCGCTTCGGTCCGGCCCTGGGCCAGCTCCACGCGGGCGGCCCAGTAGAGGACATAGGCCTCGCGTCCGAACGGCGTCCTCAGCGCGATGGTCATCTGCCGCATCGCCCCGGCGGTATCGGACGGCTCCTGGTTCAGCGCGTCCTGCGCCCCCGCGACGGCGCGGGCGGCGATCAGGCCCTGGCGCAGTTCGGGCGAGGCCAGGATGGCGTCGACCTCGGTGCGGACCAGGCCACCGGTCAGCACCACGCCGCGCCGCTCGTAGGCGGCGGCGCGATACTTCTCGATCCCCTCCTCGCGCTGTCTCGCCGGCCGGTGGTCGCGGCTGGACCAGGCCGTGAAGGCCTTGCCCATGCCCTCCAGCAGGCTCTTGCCGAGCGTCCCGGCCAGGCTGGTGAAGGCCGCGCCGAACGAACCGGACGCGAGGGCCGACTGCACGGTGGGATCGGCCAGCGCGGTTTCGGCGCTGTCCTCCATGCGGTCGTTCATCTCCTCCAGCTGGGCGTCGCGCCCCTGTTCGGAGGCCTCGAACCGGCCGGTCGCCAGCGAGGTGCGCGGCCGCTGGCCGAGCAGGGCGACGATGTCGTAGCCGGCGACGTCGGCCTCGTCCTCCTGGGCCCGGCCCCACATCGGCGCGATCATCGAGTCCATGATGAAGCGCAGTCGCTGATGGGCCTCGCGCGAGTCGCGGACCTCCAGTTTCGCGGGGCCGCTGAGCGCGCCCGAACTGTCGGCGTAGCGCAGGGTCGATTCCAGCCTGGCCCCGCGCTCGTAGACGCGGGCGGCGTCCCGGGCGAAGCGGCGCTGGCCCTCGACCACCTCGTCCCGGCCGGCGTGATTGAGCGCCAGGTGGGCGTACTCATGGCCGAGCAGCCAGTAGAGGTCGTTGTCCGACAGGTCGGTGGCCGGCTGGCCGGCGTCGCCCTCGAACACCCCCAGCCAGACGACGATGGTGTTGTCGGCGCGCGCCTCGGCGTTGAAGCCGACGTTGGCGCTGATCAGCACCTTGGGGCGGGGCGCGTCCGGATAGGGCCAGGCGGCGGCGATGCGATCGACCATGGCCTGGAGCCGCGCCTGGGTCTGGGGCATGGCGAACAGGGTCGGGCGCAGCGTGCCGCGCACGTCGGCCTGTGCGGCGAGACCCATGCCCTGGCCCGACACCGGCGCGGCCGTGCGGTCCTGGGCCCGACGAGCGGCCGCGGCCCGGGAGCAGAGGAAGACGCCGTCCCGGCCGCTGATCGCGAAGCCGCCGGGGCGCAGGGCGCTGCCGAAGCCGGTGCGGTTGCCCCTCGGGACGTCCCCGACGGCGGAGCGGCTGGCGGCGCACTGCTCCACCAGCTGGGGCGGCGGGGTCTGGGCGGGGGCCGGCCCGGCGACGGCGGCGAGGACGGTCGCGACGACCGCCCCGCGCGCTATCCGCGCGGACACGCCGAGGCGCCTTGCGAGCCGTAGGTCGTGGCCTGCGGACCGCCGGCGACCTTGCGGGCCGGGCCGCAGCCGGCGGGCGGCTTGATGGCCGAGGGCAGCACGTAATAGGTCGCCGCGCCGTCCCTGATCTTCACGCAGGCGGCGCCGGCCGGGCTCTCGCGGGTCGGGTTCTTCAGCGACGCGGTGGCGACCTCGCCGGAACGGTCGAAGCAGTCGGGATCCTTGAAGGTGGCGATCCTGGCGCCGGGGAAGCTGACCGGGTCGCCGGCCAGGGCGGGTCCGGCGCACAGCGAGGCGGCGGCGACAGCGGCGGCGAAGAAGGGGCGAACGCTAGATCTGAACATCGGGGGGACTCTCTTCACGACTGGGGGACGGCCTGCCTGGGCGGCCCCTTGGTTTCACAGATTTCCCGAAGGCGGAGAGGAGCATGCCGACTCCCCCCGCAACTCGCAACACAACGTTCGTTAATCCTCGCGTGGCCATCCGGCTACGATTGCGGGCGCCGACCCAGCCGACTCCGACCAGCCAGGTCAGGCCCTCGACGCTCCAGAAGCTCGCGGTGGCGTCCAGCACGGTCAGGCCGAACAGTCCGACGATGTTGACCGGCTTCCAGTGCAGCTGGACCGTCAGCCAGGTCGTCGCCGCCAGCACGATGATGGCCCAGGCGAAGACGCCGGCGATCCACAGCAGGGCGCGGCCGTCGGGACGCTCCCGCGCGGCCATGCGGCGACGGCCGATCTCGACCACCACGACCACCAGGAAGGCGGCGCCGAACTCCAGCATCTCGCCCCAGTCGATGTTCAGCCTGGCCAGCGGCCCGGAGGGGAAGACCGGCTCGGGCGAGCGCAGGACGCCGGCCCCGCGCTCGATCAGGTTGTCGAGCATCATGGCGTGGTAGTGGACGCCGGCCAGCCGGCCGTGGACGACGGTGTCGATCCAGTCGTTGCCGGCCACCATCGCCGCCCCGACCGCCACCACCCGGCCGCGCAGGTAGTCGTCGCGGATCGTGGCGCCCAGCTCCGAGCCGCCCGCCACCTCGCTATGGATCAGGGCGTAGTCGAAGGTCGGGTGATAGGGACAGGGCACGGCCTCGGCCGCCACGCCGCCGCCGATCGCCGAGTACAGCTGCCGCCAGCCGATCAGAGCCGCGCGGCCCAGGGTGCGGGTCTCCGCGAGGCAAGGCGCGTCGTGCGCCCCGGCGTCGGCATAGAGATCCTTGCGCAGGTCCAGGAGGTCGGGATCGGCCCGCGAGCCCCAGGCCACGACCATGTCGTCGGGTCCCTTCCAGTCCAGCCGCCCCTTTTCGTTCAGGAAGTCGCCGCAGGTCGCGGGCGGCCGGTCGCCCAGGCACAGGGCGGCGAACATCGCCCCGGCCGGAGCCAGGTCGTACTCCGGTACGCCCCACCAGGTGACGGGCTTGCCGGTCGGGGTCTCGAACGGCAGCGCCCGGTGATGGTCGCGCCCCTGCAGGAACGGCTGCAGGGCGCGGCAACTCTTCCAGGCGGCGACGTCCTCGGTCGTCTGGCGGCGGGTCGGGTCGACGCCCAGCGCGGCGGCGTAGTCGCTTCGGCGGAACACCGGCGTGGCGGTCTCCGGCGCCCCGGGCCAGCCGAGCGGCGAGACCACGGCTTCGGCGTCGAACCGGGCCAGTTCGGCGATGTCGTCGCCCATGCCGGCCAGGCAGACGTCCGGCGGATAGGGTTTGCCCAGGATCACCGGCACGCCGCCGGCCTCGACGATGCAGCCGATCTTGGCGGCGGGCGAGACGCGGCAGGCGCGGTCGTCCTCCCAATCCGCCGCCCGGGTGATCTCGTGCACCTTGGCGATGAAGCGGTCCTGGCCCTCCGGATCGCGAAGGTTAGACAGCAGGATGTAGTCGAGGAAGATCGCCGCCGGCCTGGGCCCGTCGGCGGGCGCGAGGGTGTCCAGCAGCTGGGTGTAGAAGTCGCGCGGGGGCGGCCAGGTCTCGCCCATCTCGCGCAGGGCGGCGTCGCTGATCTCGACGACGGTGACGCGGTCGCGGCCCTTCGGCTGCTCGCCGCCGTAGTAGGGCGCGGTCATGCGGGCGACGACGTCGGCGCTGTGGCGGTCGGCGGCGTCGTCCAGCCCCATGGGGTCGAGCGTCGCGATCGCCGCGCCGATCAGCACCACGATCGCGGCCACGCCCGCCGCCGACAGTAACTCCCGCACCCAACGCAAGTCGCCCGCCTCCAGTCCGGAACAGCGTTATCCGGACCGGCGCGGGTCGCAAGCCCTACTGCATCCTGAAGCGGATCGGCACCGACTTGGGCCCGCAGACGAAGGCGGCTTCCATGCGCTTGGGCGAACCGTCCAGCTCGACGCTCTCCAGCCGCGGCAGCAGCTCCTCCCAGAGAATCCGCATCTCCATCCGCGCCAGGTGCTGGCCGAGGCAGACGTGGGCGCCGTAGCCGAAGGCGACGTGCTTGTTCGGGCTGCGCTCGATGTCGAACTCGAACGGCCGGTCGAAGACGGCCTCGTCCCGGTTGCCGGCCTGATAGCAGAGCATCAGCCAGTCGCCCTTGGCGATCTCGCGGCCGCCGACCTCGGCGTCCTCGGTGGCGGTGCGCATGAAGTGCTTCACCGGCGTCACCCAGCGGATCGACTCCTCGACCAGGCCCGGGATCAGAGACGGATCGGCCTTGAGCTTGGCGAACTGGTCGGGATTCTCGGCGAGGGCCCACAGGGCGCCGGCGGTGGTGCTGGACGTGGTGTCATGCCCCGCCGTGGCGGCGATGATGTAGTAGCTCATCGCCTCCAGGTGCCCGAGCGGCTGGCCGTGCACGGCGCCGTTGGCGATCACGCTGGCCAGGTCGTTGCGCGGGTTGGCGCGGCGGTCCTCGGTCATGGCGTTGAAGTAGGTCATGAAGTCGATGACCGTCGCCTGCACCGCCTGGACGCCGGCCTCGACGTCGGCCGCGCGGTCCATCTCCTTGCCGGTCCGGTTCAGCTCCGGGTCGGCGCTGCCGAACAGTTCCTGGGTCAGCTTCAGCATGCGCGGCTCGTCGGCCTCGGGCACGCCCAGAACCTCCATGATCACATGGAGCGGGTAGAGGAAGGCGACGTCCTTGGCGAAGTCGCAGCGGTCGCCCTTGGCCGCCATGCGGTCGACGAAGCCGCGGGCGATCTCGCGGATGCGAGGTTCGAGCCCCCGGATGTTCTGCGGCAAGAACCAGGACTGGGTCAGACGGCGGTAGGCGAAGTGGTCGGGGTTGTCCATCTGGACCAGGGAGCGGACCAGGTGGGGCGAGCCGCCGGTCATCTGGCGCACCTTCAGGTCGGCCTCGATCGGCGTGACGATGGTGGCGCGATCACCGTTGTGGAACAGCTCGTTCTGCTTCTCGACCTGCTGGATGTCGTCGAACCGGGTCACCACCCAGAAAGGATCGAAGCCCTCGGGCTGCGCCTTTTCCAGCGGCGCGTTGGCGCGGAGCCAGGTGAAGGCCTCGTCGATACGATCGCCGTCGGCGTAGGCCTTGGGGTCGACGATGGTTCTGGCGATCTCCTGGGGGATCATTGGGCTCTCCGTTCGCGCTTCCCTGGGCCGCTCTCGGCGGGCAGCCTTCATCGAACGACGCTACTCTCATCTTGTTATACGTCCAACAATTAAGTTACATGAGCGACATGCCAGCCGACGGCTCACAGTCCCGCCCCCGCCGCTCCCAGGCCGAGCGACGCGACGAATCGGAGCGCAAGCTGATGCGCGCGACGATCGAGGTCATCTGCGAGCAGGGCGTGCGCGCGGCGACCTTCGAGGCGATCGGAACGCGCGCCGGCTACAGCCGGGGCCTGGCGGCGCTGAAGTACGGCTCCAAGCTGGGTATGACCGAGGCCCTGATCGCCCATCTGCACCAACGGCAGAATGAGGCGCTGGCGGCGGCGGGCGTCGACACCGCGCCGGGCCTGGACGCCATCCTCGGCTACGTCGGTCACTACATCGCGCGGCTGCGGGAAGAGGACGAGGGCCGCGCCTACTTCATGCTTCTGGCGGACGCGGTGGCCGACCTGTCGACGCTGCGCCACGCCTTCGCGAACTCGCACGAGCGGATTGAGCGGATGCTGGAGGCGATGATCAAGCGCGGCCAGGCCGAGGGGACGATCCGGCCGGAAGTCGACGCCGACGCGGCCGCCCTGTCGATCGGCAGCCTGCTTCTGGGCCTGTCGGTGCAGAGCCTGATCGACCCGGCCATGGACCTGGCCCCGATCAGCGCCACCAGCCTGTCGATCCTTCGCGACGGCCTCGCCGCCGCCCCTTCCGGAACCTGACGACCATGGCCGAGGCGGCGCCCTACAAGACCTGGCAGTGCCGCACCTGCGGCTACATCTACGACGAGGAGTCGGGCGACCCCGGTGAAGGCCTGGAGCCCGGCACGCGCTGGGCCGACATCCCGGCCGACTGGCTCTGCCCGATGTGCGGCACGCCGAAGTCCGACTTCGACATGATCGAGATGTAGCTCAGTCCTTCGTCGGGCTGAGGCCGCCGGGGGCGTCGTAGGTCAGGGCCAGGAACACGTCCTCGAGGTCGGGATCCTCGGTGGCGATGTCCTTGATGCTCAGGCCGCTCGCCTTCACCGCCGCCAGGACCTGCTCCACGCTCGATTGCCCGGTCTTGTAGGTCACCGCGAAGGAGCCGCCGCCGCGCAGGCGGGTCTCGAAACCGGTCAGGTCGGGGGCGGTCGCCACCGGCTGCTCGGGCGTGACGACCACGTTGCGGGTGTCCAGGCGGCGCAACAGCGTCTCGGTCGGCTCGCAGGCCGCGACTTCGCCCCGGTTGATGATGGCGATCTGGTCGCAGAGCTCCTGCGCCTCCTCCAGGTAGTGGGTGGTCAGGACGATGGTCACGCCCATCTGGTTCAGCCCGACCACGTAGTTCCACAGCTGGCGGCGCAGCTCGACGTCGACGCCGGCGGTCGGCTCGTCGAGGATCAGCACCGGCGGCTGGTGGACCATGGCCTTGGCGACCATCAGGCGGCGCTTCATCCCGCCCGACAGCATGCGCACATAGGCGCCGGCCTTGTCGGACAGGCCCAGGGCGGCGAGCAACTCGTCTGTCCGGCGCTCGCTCTTCGGCACGCCGTACATGCCGGCCTGGACCTCCAGCGACTCGCGCGGGGTGAAGAAGACGTCGGCGGCCAGCTCCTGCGGCACCACGCCGATGGCGGCGCGTGCGTCACGGGGTCGCTGGTCGATGTCGCGCCCCCAGATGCGGACCGTGCCCTCGGTCTTCTTCACCAGTCCGGCGAGAATGTTGATGAAGGTCGACTTGCCCGCGCCATTGGGCCCCAGCAGGCCGAAGATCGATCCGCGCGGAATCTTCAGGTCGATGCCGTTGAGCGCCTGTTTCGGCGGCGTCGTCTTCGTACCGGCGTAGGTCTTGCGCAGACCCTCGGCCTCGATGGCGTAGTCGGGCAGTTGCATGGGGACTCTTCGTTGACGCCAAAGCAGCGCGTCGCATAGGTATGCCTCGCGCGTCGTCCAGCCAAGGCCGACGCGGCGCTTTCACGGAAGACCTCATGGCCCGCAAGCCCAAGGCGACCACGCCGACCGCTACCCCGCTGCCCCAGGCCGCGGCCTTCCCGCCCCCGGAAACGATCCAGGTGCGCTCGCACCGCATCGCCTGCGAAGGCGTCGGCGGCGCGCTCGGCCATCCGAAGGTGTGGCTGGAGATGGGCGAGGCGGGTTTCGTCGACTGCCCCTACTGCGACCGCCGCTTCGTCGCGGCCACGGCCGCCGGCGACGAGGACGAGCGTCTGGCCCCGGGCGTCTACGAAGGCTCGGCTGGCCACTAGCCGCCCGGCGCCAATGACGTCCGGAAACCGCCGGTCCGCGGGATGACCCGCCGTCGCGGCAGGCCTATCGTGGAGGCATGAGCACCTCCGACACCTTCCGCGCCCTGCACACGGGCTTCCTCACCCTTCCCAACGCCTGGGACGCCGGCAGCGCGCGGCTGATCGAGACCCTGGGGGCCAGGGCCGTCGCCACGTCGAGCGCCGCGGTCTGCTGGGCGCACGGCTACGCCGACGGCCACCACCTGCCGGTCGACTTCCTGGTCACGACGGTGCGCGAGATCACTCGCGTGGTGTCGATCCCGGTCACCTGCGACTTCGAGGGCGGCTACAGCGACGACCTCCCGGCCGTGGGGGAAAACATCGCCAAGGTGATCGACGCCGGCGCGGTCGGCATCAACATCGAGGACGGAACCGAGGCCCCCGAACTGCTGGCCGCCAAGATCGGCGTCATCCGCGAGGCGGCGGTGAAGGCCGGCGTCGACCTGTTCGTCAACGCCCGCACCGACGTCTTCCTTCGCGGCCTGGCCCAGGGCGAGGCGGCGGTCGCCGAATCGCTGCGCCGGGGCGGCCTGTATCGCCAGGCCGGCGCGGACGGGCTTTTCACGCCGCTGGTGGTCGAGGCAGAGCACATCCGCACGCTCGCCGCCGAATGCGGCCTGCCGCTGAACGTTATGGCCCGTCCGGGCCTGCCGAATGCGGCGGGGCTGGAAGCGCTCGGCGCCCGGCGGTTGTCGTCGGCGACCGGCCTGGCCCGCTACGCCCTTGCGGCGCTGAAGGAGGCGACGGCGAACTTCCTGGAGACCGGGGATTCGGACGCGCTGAACGCTACGAGCAAGGACCTGGGCGACATGAACAAGCTGTTCCCGTGATCCGCTAATGGCTTGCGGCCCACCCGCCCTCGTCATCCTGAGGAGCGGCGAAGCCGGGCCGCGAAGGACGCGGTGACTAGGCCGCCCCGAACGGCACAACCTTGTTGTCGACGTCATGTCCGATGTCGGCCGTTCCCAGGAACGGGATGCCGGACCGTTCGCACCAGTCGCGGCAGATCTGCTCGGGCGTCATGCCGAAGTCGGCCGTGGGGTTCGGCTCCACCGAGCAGCGGCCTAGGCGGATGCCCCTCACGCGGCGGATCGACGGGTTGCCGGTGACGTGGAACAGCGACCGGTCGATGCGGTAGGCGTACTCGCCGACTTCCTCCAGCAACAGCACATGGTCGGTCAGGTCGGGCTCCAGCGCGGTGCCCAGCAACTGGCTGAGGATGGTCAGGTTGAAGGCCGCGACCTTCTCGTCCTTGGCCAGCCCGCCCTCGAGCGCCGACGGGTCGCGGTCGACCAGCCAGTCCAGCGCCCGTCCGACCGCCGCCTCGCCGCCCTCGCGCCGCAGGTCGTGCGGCATCGGGCCATGAACCACGTGCGGGAAGCCCGCCCTGTAGAGCCCGGCCAGGATGCTGCCGGCGTCGCTGTAGCCCATGTAGGTCTTGCGCCGCCCCGCCCCGGTCAGGCCCGCGACGATCGCCTCGGCCGACCGGCAGGAGCCGTAGCCGCCGCGCGCGTGCCAGACGACGTCGAAGCTGTCGTCGTTGGCGATCCGCACGAAGGCCTCGGCCCGCTCGGCGTCCGTCCCGGCGAAATGGCCGTGCCGCAACAGGCACTGCGGATCGAACACGACCTCCACCCGGTCGCCGAACCGCGCCCGGGCGAAAGCCAGCACATCGGCGGGAACCGTGGGGTCGATGAAGGACGAGGGCGCGACGACGCCGATCCTGACCGGTTTGCCCATGCTCGCGCCCTGCGTCCTTCCAGCTGTTTGCCGCTCTTCGCCCGACCTTGTATTGGCCGGACATGGATCGCGGCAAACCCTACTTCTTCTCCGGCATCGGCGGCAGCGGCATGCTGCCCCTCGCGCTGATCGTCCAGGCCTCCGGCGCCCGTGTCGAGGGCTCCGACAGAGCCTTGGACAACGGCCTGACCGGCGCCAAGTTCGAGTTTCTCGCCGCGCGCGGCATCGGCCTGCATGCGCAGGACGGCAGCGGCGTGATCAGCGGCGACCAGATCCTGGTCGCCAGCGCCGCCGTCGAGGACACCGTGCCGGACATGGTCCGCGCCCGCGAAGTCGGCGCGACCGTCCTGCGCCGCCCCGAACTGCTGGCGAAGCTGTTCAACGCCGCCCCGCGCTCGGTGGGCGTGGCCGGCACCAGCGGCAAGTCGACGACCACCGCCATGATCGCCTGGATTCTCCATCGCCTCGGCCAGGACCCGACGGTGATGAACGGCGCGGTGATGAAGAACTTCGTCACCGACGACATTCCCTTCGCCAGCGCCCTGGTCGGCAAGGGCGACCTGTTCGTCAGCGAGGTCGACGAGAGCGACGGCTCGATCGCCCGCTATGACGCGACGGTGGCGGTGGTGAACAACATCTCCGAGGACCACAAGACGATGGACGAGCTGCGGACTCTGTTCGCCGGCTTCGTCTCGCGCGCCCACAAGGCGGTGCTGAACCTCGACAACGAGGAGACCGCGATCCTGGCCGCGAGGGTCAACGCCGCCAACCTCGTGACCTGGAGCCTCGATGACCTGGGGGCCGACCTGCAGGGCTCCGACATCCGGCCGGAGCCGGAGGCGATCGGGTTCCGCCTGACGGGCAAGGACGGCCTCGACATCGCGGTGAAACTGGGCGTCCCCGGCCGCCACAACGTCGCCAACGCCATGGCCGCCCTGGGCGCCGCCAAGGCGCTCGGTCTCGACCTCGCCAAGGCCGCCGACGCGCTGGCCACCTACAGCGGCGTGAAGCGGCGGATGGAGATCGTCGGCCGCAAGGGCGGCGTCACCGTCATCGACGACTTCGCCCACAACCCGGACAAGATCGCCGCCACGCTTCAAGCGCTGCACGCCTTCCCGGGCCGGCTGCTGGTGATGTTCCAGCCGCACGGCTTCGGACCGCTGCGGCTGATGCGCCACGAATTCGTCGCCGGGTTCATCGCGGGCCTGGGTCCCGAGGACATCCTGCTGATGCCGCCGCCGGTCTACCAGGGTGGCACCACCAACCGCGAGGTGAGCAGCATCCACATCATCGGCGACGTGCTGGCCGGCGGCCGCAAGGCCGAGCTGCTCGAAGACCGGGCCGCCTGCGGCGACCGCCTGGTCGAGCTGGCCCGCCCCGGCGACCGCATCGTCATCATGGGCGCCCGCGACGACACCCTCTCGACCTTCGCCGCCGACGTGCTGTCGCGGATCGGAGGCTGACCGGAGGCGAGTCAGTGACTACATTCGGCGCATGACCGACACGACCGACGCGCCCGCCCCCGAAGATCGCCCGCTGACCCAGGACGGGCCGGCGATCCGGCTCTATCTGATCGACGCCTCGGCCTACATCTTCCGGGCCTACCACGCGCTGCCGCCGCTGACCCGCAAGTCGGACGGCCTGCCGGTGGGCGCGGTGCAGGGCTACTGCAACATGCTGTGGAAGCTGCTCAAGGACATGAAGGGCGCCGACGGCCCGACCCACCTGGCGGCCATCTTCGACCACTCGGAGAAGACGTTCCGCAACGACCTCTACGACCAGTACAAGGCCCACCGCCCGCCGGCGCCCGAGGACCTGGTCCCGCAGTTCCCGCTGGTCCGCGAGGCGACCAGGGCGTTCGGCGTCCACTGCGTCGAGCTGCCCGGCTACGAGGCCGACGACCTGATCGCGACCTACGCCTGCAAGGCGCGCGACGCCGGCGGCGAGGCGGTGATCGTCTCCTCCGACAAGGACCTGATGCAGCTCATCGGGCGCGGCGTCGTCATGTACGACCCGATGAAGGACCGCCGCCTGGCCGAAGACGCGGTCATGGAGAAGTTCGGCGTGACGCCGGACAAGATGGTCGACCTGCAGGCGCTGATCGGCGACAGCGTCGACAACGTCCCCGGCGCCCCCGGCATCGGCCCCAAGACGGCGGCCCAGCTGCTGGACGAATACGGCGACCTCGACACGCTGCTGGCCCGCGCCGGCGAGATCAAGCAGCCCAAGCGCCGCGAGACCCTGATCGAGTTCCGCGACCAGATCCTGCTGAGTCGCGAGCTGGTCCGCCTGACCTGCGACGCTCCCGCGCCCGAGCCGATCGACGACTTCGCCGTGCGCGATCCCGACCCGGCGATCCTGTCGGCCTTCCTGGAGCAGATGGAGTTCCGCGGGCTCCAGCGCCGCGTCGGCGACGGCAAGACCGAGGCGCATGACGGCCAGGCCTTCACCGCGCCCAAGGGACGGGCCGCGATCCCGACCGCGCCGGTCATCTCGCCCCGCTATGCGCCGCAAGGCGTCAATGCGGACGTCGAGGCCCAGACCTTCGACCACGACGCCTATACCTGCATCCAGACGCTGGAGGATCTCGACGCCTTCATCGCCCGCGCGACCGAGGCCGGCGTGGTCGGGTTCGACACCGAGACGGACGCCCTGTCGGCGACCCACGCGGGCCTCTGCGGCGTGTCGCTGGCCATCGGGCCGAACGACGCCTGCTACATCCCGCTGACCCATGAGCACACGCCCATGGCCGGCGACGGCGGGCTCGACTTCGGCGATACCCCGGACACCCGCGAGCCGATCGTCCAGCTGGACAAGCCGACGGCGCTGGCCCGGCTCAAGGTGCTACTGGAGAACCCCTCGGTCCTGAAGGTGACCCAGAACGGCAAGTACGACATGGCGGTGATGGCGCGGCACGGCATCCGCGTGGCGCCGATCGACGACACCATGCTGATCTCCTACGTCCTCGAAGGCGGCCTGCACGGCCACGGCATGGACGAGCTGGCGCGGCTGCACCTGGGCCACGACCCGATCCCGTTCAAGTCGGTGGCGGGCGTCGGCAAGAGCCAGAAGTCGTTCAGACACGTCGAGCTGAAGCCGGCGACCTGCTACGCCGCCGAGGATGCCGACGTCACCCTGCGGCTATGGCGCATCCTCAAGCCGCGCCTGACCCGCGAAGGCCTGCTGACCGTCTACGAGACCCTCGAGCGCGGCATGCCCGCCGTGCTGGCCGACATGGAGCTGGAGGGCATCCGCGTCGACCCCGACCGCCTGCGCCGGCTCAGCCACGAGTTCGGCATGAAGATGGTCGAGCTGGAGGCCACGGCCCACGAGCTGGCCGGCCGGCCGTTCAACCTGGGCAGCCCCAAGCAGATCGGCGAGATCCTGTTTGGCGAAATGGCCCTGCCCGGCGGCAAGAAGACCGCCAGCGGCCAGTTCGCCACCGACGCCAGCATCCTGGAGGAGCTGGCCCTGACCCATGACCTGCCGCGGACGCTCCTGGACTGGCGCCAGCTGAGCAAGCTGAAGGGCACCTATACCGACGCCCTGACCGCCGCGATGGATCCGGGCACCAACCGCGTCCACACCTCCTACCAGCTGGCCGCCGCCACCACCGGGCGCCTGGCCTCCTCCGATCCGAACCTTCAGAACATCCCGGTCCGCAACGAGATCGGTCGCCAGATCCGCCAGGCCTTCGTCGCCCGGCCCGGCAACGTGCTGATCAGCGCCGACTACAGCCAGATCGAGCTGCGCCTGCTGGCCCACATCGGCGACATCCCGGAGCTGAAGCGCGCCTTCAAGGCCGGGCTCGACATTCACGCGGCCACGGCTTCGGAGATGTTCGGCGTCCCGGTCGAGGGCATGCCGGCCGAAACCCGCCGCCGCGCCAAGGCGATCAACTTCGGCATCGTCTACGGCATCAGCGCCTTCGGACTGGCCAACCAGCTCGGCATCGACCAGGGCGAGGCCGGGGCCTACATCAAGACCTACTTCGAGCGGTTCCCCGGCATCCGCGACTACATGGACAAGACGAAGGCCGAGGTTCGCGAGGCCGGCTTCGTCTCCACCGTCTTCGGCCGCCGCATCCACATTCCGGCGATCCACTCCAAGTCCGGCGCCGAGCGGCAGTTCGGCGAGCGCGCCGCGATCAACGCCCCGATCCAGGGCGCGGCCGCGGACATCATCCGCCGGGCGATGATGCGCATGCCCGCCGCGCTGGCCGAGGCCGGCCTGTCCTCTCGCATGCTGCTGCAGGTGCACGACGAACTGGTCTTCGAGGCCGGCGAGGCGGAGGCCGAGGCGACCATGCGCGTGGCCCGCGCGGTGATGGAGAAGGCCGCCGAGCCGGCGGTGTCGTTGTCGGTCCCCCTGGTCGTCGACGCCCGCGCCGCCGCCAACTGGGACGAGGCTCACTAGGTCTAGCCGCGTCCGTTTGACGCGGAAAGCCAGCGTTAACCCTGCGCTCACCGGCTGGGCGCAGGCTGCCCGGCATCGTGAGCATCCTGCCGTCCGACAAGATCAATTTCGCCAACCTGTCTGTCGTCCTCGTGGACGACAACAGTCAGGCGCTCGACATCCTGGCGTCGGTCGTCTCCGGCTTCGGGGCGCGCGGGATCGTGCGCTGCGACTCCGCCGAGGCGGCGCGCGAGCATCTGGCGAGAAACACGGTCGACATCATCATCACCGACGCCCAGATGCCCGGCAGCGACGGCTACGAGCTGGTCCACTGGATCCGCCGCAGCGCCGCCGAGGCCAACCGCTTCATCCCGGTCGTCATCGTCACGGCCCATACCCGTAAGGTCGAGGTGCTGCGGGCCCGCGACTGCGGGGCCAACTTCATCGTCGCCAAGCCGATCACCCCGAAGGTCCTGCTCGAGCGCATCGTCTGGATCGCCAAGGAAGACCGGATGGCGGTCGAGACGTCCGACTATGTCGGCCCCGATCGCCGCTTCCAGAACCTCGGCCCCCCGCCTGACAAGGCCGGCCGCCGATCCGGGGATCTGTCCGCCGAGGTCGGCATCGCCTCCGAGCCGAACATGTCGCAGGAAGAGATCGACGCCCTCATGAACCCCAAGAAGAAGAAGACGGCGATATGACCGTGATGCGTCGCTTCAAGGTTCACAGTCGCCTCCGCGCCGCCCTGATGGACGGCAAGGGCCTGCGCGCCAGCGAGGCGCTCGCCCGCGCCGAAGCCGGCATCGCCGAGTTGGCGGACGCCTGCGCCGAAACCGTGCGTGGCCTGGTCGTCGAGATCGAGACCGGCTTCGGCCCCGGCGTCGCCGGTCGCCAGACGCGCGAGCCGATGGAGCTCTATCGCCTGGCCGCCCGCATCATCGAGTCGGCGGTCGGCGAGCACGACGCGCCGCTGATCGAGGCGGCGGGAAGCCTTTGCGACGTGCTGGACGGCAGCGCCGAGGCGGGGGCCTGGGACTGGCCCGCCGTGGACGTGCACATCAACGCCCTGAAGCTGCTCGGCGGCAGCGTCACCCTGCCGCAGGAAGCGACCGCGATGCTGATTGAACAGCTGCACATGCTGCGCCAGCATCGCGAGCAACAACGCATCTGATCCGCGCCGGAACCGGGGGCTCGCCACCCGCGTTCGCAGAAGTGCTGGGAAGATCTGGAGGGCTCGCCATGAAGGACGTTCTGTACTGGAGCTTCGCCGTACCCGCGACCGCGGTGCTGGCGCTGATCCTGCTGAAGCTCATGCAGGCGGCAGGCTGACCGCCGCGCGGCCGGTAGACACCATCGTCGTCGGCGCCGGCATCGCCGGCCTGACAGCGGCGATGTACCTGGCGCGATACCGGCGCACCGTGGTGGCGTTTCACGACGGCGCCAGCCGTGCGCTGCGCATCCCCAATACGCACAACGCGCCTGGCTTTCCGGACGGCATCGGCGGCCGGGCGCTGATCGAGCGGATGACCCGTCACGCCGCCGAATACGGCGCAAAGATCGTCGAGGGCGAGGTCGTCGGCGTCGAGCGCGACGGGGACGACTTCCTGGTCACAACGACGACCGCGGGCGCAGCTCGGGCCCGGTCCGTGATTCTGGCCACCGGCATCCGCCTGAACGAAGTTCCCCTGCCATCGGCGATCCACGAGAAGGCGCTGCAAGACGGCGTGCTGCGTTACTGCCCGATCTGCGACGGGTTCGAGCACACCGACAGCCGGATCGGCGTGCTCGGCTGCGACAGCAACGGCGCGGCCGAGGCGCTGTTTCTGAGGCGCTATTCGCCGGACGTGGTGCTGATGCCGCTCAGCTATTCGGAACTGGACGCGGCGCAGGCCGCGGAGCTGAGCGCCGCCGGCGTGACGGTCGAACGCGGCGCGCTCGATCGGCTGGAGCCCGGCGGCGACGCCATGCGGATCACGCTGGCGACCGGCAAGGCGATCACGGTCGATGTGCTTTATCCCGCGCTCGGCTGCCGTCCCCGCAACGAGCTGGCGCTGGGCCTGGGTCTGCCGGCGGGCGAGAACGGCTGCCTCGACGCCCGCGCGCCGTTCGGCGTGGACGATGCGCCCGGCGTGTTCGCGGCGGGCGACGTCGTGGAGGGGCTGGACCAGATCAGCGTCGCCATGGGCCACGGCGCCATCGCCGCGACACGGGCCCACAACTGGCTGCGGGCCCGTGACGACGAAGTCCTGCGCAACGCCTGAGGACTTGTCGCCTCAGCCGCCGGTCTTGGCGATCATGGTCTGGATGACCTGGGGCCTGGGCAGGGCGGAGCCGGGCGTCGCGTAGGTCGACAGCTTGCCCTGCTCCCAAAGCCCGACCTCCAGCTGCTTCTTCGCCGGGTCGATGATCAGATAGGCCTGCTCGCCGGCGCGCGCGCCGTCCCTGGCGCCGGACGTCCAGAGCACGCCGCTCTGGTCCTTCGCCAGCGGACCTTCGGTCTGCATGTTGGTTTTGAAGGCGACGAACTTCTCGCCCAGCAGCGCCTTCAGGTCGGGCGCGATGACGCTGGTATCGAAGAGGCCGGTCTCGTTCGGATACTTGCCGATGTGGCCGGCCAGCGCGGCCCAGGGCGTGGCCGGGACGCTGTCGGGCGTGGCCGAGCTCTGCGCCGACGCGGGCGGGATGTCGGCCTTCGGCGCCTTGGCCGGATCGTAGTCCTGCCCGCAGGCGGCGAGGACCAGCGCGAAGGCCAGCGCGGCCAGAACGGAAACACGGCGGATCATCGGACACCCCTTCGCTGCAACGTCGAAGACCGATGTTCTACTTTCGCGGGAAGATCGGCAACCCGCATTATCCGGTTGAAAGCGGGCGCCTAGCGCCTTTCCACCGTCACCCCGTCGCCGCTCGTCAGCGCCGCCAGCCGCGCCTTCGCCGACGCGTCGTCCAGCGCATGGGCGGCGATGAAGTCGGTGCTGACCTTGACCAGCCAGTCGAACCGCGCCGAGTCCCGCGTCGCCGGCAGTCCGTGGTCGGCCCCGGCCACGACCAGCAGCAGCTTGTCGCCCGGCTTGCTGGTGTCGAAGGCCAGGCGGTGGTCATGCCAGCCGGTGACGAAGCCCGGCACGACATCGGCGTCGCCGGTGATGGTCAGCAGCGGCGCGGACACCGCGGCGTACGAGGTCGGCCCGATCAGGCCCGGGATCCTGCCCGGCGAGGAGAGCAGCAGCGCCGCCTTCACGTCGGGATCGCTCGCCGCGCCCGGCGGCAGGATGCCGCCGACCTCGATCAGCGACATCATGCTGCCGAACGAATGCCCCGCCACGACCACCGGCTTGCCGGGATAGGCCTGCCGGGCCCAGGCCCGCGCGACGGCCAGCTGCTCGATGCGCGAGCCGAACGCCTGCTGCCCGCCGGCCCCGCCCAGCTGGCCGGTGGCGATGGCGTCGTCATGGATCGGCGCGACAACGGTGAAACCCGCCCCGGCCCAGGCCGCCAGCAGCCGGTCGTAGCGCGCCGGCTGGCCGCCGCCGCCCGAGGCGAAAATCACCACGGCGCGGGTGTCGGCCGCCTTCCAGACCAGCATGCTGGACGTCTTGTCGCCCGACATCGGCGCAGAGACGGTCGCCGGCGCGCCCACGATCTCCGCCACCGCCGGCGCTCCGCCCAGCGACAGCACCACCGCCGCGACCACACCCACGGCGACCCGCGCCCACCAACCCGAAACCATGTTGCCCACCCGGCGAAACAGAGAAGCCCGGACCATGCGACAGCCCCCGGAGCGGAGGCAAGCCGCCGGGACCGGAGAGCACGTCGGATGACTGGAATGGAGGCTCCCCTCCATCGCCTGAACACCAGGGAGTCCCCTGGTGGAGCCGAGGGGAGTCGAACCCCTGACCTCCTCATTGCGAACGAGGCGCTCTACCAACTGAGCTACGGCCCCCTCTCAGGCGAGAGAAGAGGGCGGCACATACGGCGGGGTTCCCCTAGCTGTCAAGCGGCGCCGCGCCTTGCTGGCGTCCCGTGCGACGGATAGAAGCGGGGAAGGTAATCAGGAGCACGCCGCAACCGATGGACGCCATTCTCAACTTCATCCAGTTCCTCCTCAACGGCGTGCTGGGGCTGCTGATCTTCGTGCTGATCGTCGTGGCGATCCTGTCGTGGCTGGTGGCCTTCGACGTCATCAAGCTGCATCGGAACACGCCGCTGACCCGCATCTATTACGGGCTGCAGAACTTCATCGACCCGCTGCTGCGGCCGATTCGCCGCGTGGTGCCGCCGCTGGGCGGCGTGGACCTGAGCTTTCTGGTGCTGTTCCTGGTGATCCAGGGCGCGCAGATGTTCCTGATCGGGCCGTTCTTCGACTTCCTGCGCGCGCTGGTCTGACCATGCGGCTGGCCGTCCGGCTCACCCCGCGCGGCGGTCGTAACGCGGTCGAGGGCTGGGCGACCGGCGCCGACGGCCGGCCGTTCCTGAAGGCGCGCGTCGCCGCCCC
>JBIICO010000316.1:0-2957 GCA_044238855.1 Caulobacter sp. | reverse complement strand
GCACGACCTCGGCCCCGAAGGCCGTGCGGTCGCACTGGTGGCCGGGATGGTCGACCTTGCTGTTGAGCAGTTCCATCAGGAGCCGCACCCCCGCCTGCTCGGCATGGGCCACGACCGGGGCCAGACCTTCGATACAGGCCGCGATGGCGGGACCGTCGGCGCCGTCGCCGATGCGGTTGCCCGAGAAGACGATCACAGCCTCGCACCCGCCGGCGGCGGCCGTATCGATGTTGCGGCGAACCTCGTCGGTCAGGGCCGCGTGAAGGGACGGATCGTTGAACCCGCGCTCCAGCGTGTGGCCGGTCAGGGTGACCAGCGAGAGGCCGACGTCCTTGGCGACAGGCCACAGCGCTTCCGGCAGCATCTCGACACCCTGCGCACCGGCCGTCGCGGCCTCGCGCAGCAGCGTGGCCGGATCCACCTCGCGCCCCAGGGTGAACGACCACCAGGCAAAGCTCTGCCGCATCACGCGATCTCCTCGCCCAGGGGCGTCCAGCGGCCGTCGGCCGCCGCGCTGCGCACCGCCGCCTCGATGAACCTCACGCCTTCGACCCCGGCTTCGACGCCGGGCAGGTCCGTCGCCGGAGCGCGCTGTCCGGCCTTGTGCGCCGTGATCAGGTTCGCCGCGTCGGCGTAGATCTGCGCGAAGCCTTCCAAGTAACCTTCCGGGTGTCCCGCCGGGATGCGCGTCGCCGCCTGGGCCGCCGCCGACAGGCCGGGCCCGCCGCGCCGCAGGATCCGGGGCGGCTCGCCGAGCGGCGTGTAGCTCAGGATGTCCGGATCTTCCTGCGACCACTCCAGCCCGCCGGTCTCACCGTAGAGGCGCAGGCGCAGGCCGTTGGCCGCCCCGACCGCCACCTGGCTGGCCCAGAGCTGGCCCCGGGCGCCGCTCGCCCAGCGCAGCCCCAGCTGAACGTCGTCGTCCAGTCGGCGCCCCGCGACGAACCGCGAGGTCTCGGCGCTGACCTGCGTCGCCGCCTCGCCGATGACGAAGGTCGCCAGGTGATAGGCATGGGTGGCGATGTCGCCCAGTGCGCCGCCGGGCCCGGCCTGGGCCGGGTCGCCGCGCCAGTCGGCCTGCTTGTTGCCGGGCAGCGCCGTGGCCAGCCAGTCCTGGGCGTATTCGGCCTGCACCACCCGGATCGCGCCGAGCGTTCCCGCCGCCACCATGGCCCGCATCTGCCGGACCATGGCGTAGCCGCTGTAGTTGTGGGTCAGCACAAACGGGACGCCAGTGCGCGCGACCCCGTCCGCCAGGTCCAGCGCGTCGGCCAGACCGGTCGTCAGCGGCTTGTCGCAAATCACCGCGATGCCGGCCTCGAGGAAGGCCTTCGCCGGTCCATGATGCAGGTGGTTGGGCGTGACGATGGCCACCGCGTCGATGCGGTCCGGCCGCGCCGCCTCAGCCTGGGCCATCGCCCGCCAGTCGCCGTAGCATCGGTCCTCGGCCAGGCCGAGGCCCTGACCGAACGCCCGCGAGCGTCCGGCGTCGCTGCTGAACGCGCCGGCGACGAGGTCCCAGCGGTCGTCCAGCCGCGCGGCCATGCGATGCACGCCGCCGATGAAGGCGCCCTCGCCGCCCCCGATCATCCCCAGCTTCAGCCGCATGTCAGCGGTCGAGGCCCAGCAGCCGGCGGTTGGCCGCCGCGTCGACGTCGGTGGCCAGGAAGTCGTCGAAGCTCTTGCCGGTCACGTTGATGATGTGGTCGCGGATGAAGTTCGCGCCTTCTCGCGCGCCGTCCTCGGGGGCCTTCAGCGCGCACTCCCACTCCAGGACCGCCCAGCCCTGGTAGCCGTACTGGGCGAGCTTCGAGAAGATGGCCTTGAAGTCGATCTGCCCGTCGCCCAGCGAGCGGAACCGCCCGGCCCGCTCCTTCCACGGCGCATAGCCGCTGTAGACGCCCTGCCGCCCGGTCGGCCGGAACTCGGCGTCCTTGACGTGAAACATCTTTATCCGCTCGTGGTACAGGTCGATGTACTCGAGGTAGTCGAGCTGCTGCAGCAGGAAGTGGCTGGGGTCGTAGAGCAGGCAGGCGCGCGGATGATGATCCACGCGATCCCAGAACATCTCCACGGTCGTGCCGTCGAACAGGTCCTCGCTCGGATGGATCTCGTAGCAGAGGTCGACACCCGCCTCCTCGAAGGCGTCGAGGATCGGCCGCCAGCGCCGGCCCAGCTCGTCGAAGGCTTCCTCGATCAGCCCGGCCGGCCGCTGCGGATAGGGATAGAGGTAGGGCCAGGCCAGCGAGCCCGAGAAGGTGACGTGGGCGTCCAGCCCCATCCGCCGCGAGGCCTTGGCGCCCAGCAGAACCTGCTCGACCGCCCAGGCCTGCCGCGCCGCCGGATTGCCGCGCACCGCCTTCGGCGCGGCGCCGTCGAACATCTCGTCGTAGGCCGGATGCACCGCTACCATCTGGCCCTGGGTGTGGGTCGACAGCTCCGACACCTCCAGCCCGGCCGCGGCCAGCACGCCCTTGACCTCGTCGCAGTAGGCGTCGCTTTCGGAGGCCAGCTTCAGGTCGAACAGCCGCCGGTCCCAGGTCGGGATCTGCACGCCCTTGTAGCCGAGGTCGCCGGCCCAGCGGGCGATGGACTCAAGGTTGTTGAACGGCGGCTCGTCCCCCGCGAACTGCGCCAGAAAAATCGCCGGGCCCTTCATGCATCCTCCCTCGAGGGGCCGCCTGCATCGGACCGCCCGTTCCCTGTTCGCTGAAAGCTAGCATGCGTGGAGGCTTTGGCGAGCGGTCGTTCGACGCGCCAGTCTTCGGGTTGACGCCGGGACCTTCAGCACGGCGAACTTGGCATACCGCGACTCTGCGGGGCCGGGGGGAAGCCGTGCAGACCGATCTGATTCAATGGGCCGTCTTCATCGGCCTCACCGCGCTCATGGCCATCCTCACCGCCTGGCAGGTGTCGCGGATGGGCGGCCGGTCGACCGATTCGAACCGGGAATACTT
>JBIICO010000315.1:0-2969 GCA_044238855.1 Caulobacter sp. | reverse complement strand
CCTGCCCGGGGTCGCACGATGACGCCGCTGGCCGGCGCGCGGATCGTCGCCGAGCCCGCGTCGCCGCCAAGGGCCGTGTACTGCGACAGGGCGGCATCGCGCTTGAGTACCGCGATGCGCCGCTCGACCCCCTGCCCTCTCCGCCGCGTGACCTCCAGTTCCTCGCGCGCCTGGACCAGCGCCATTCGGCGGGCGCGCTCCTGCTGCTGAAGCCCCTCGTACTCGCTACGCGGGACCAGGCCACGATCGAGCAGCGCCTTCGACTCCTGGACCTTGCGCTGGACGTCATCGAGATCCGACTCGGCCACCGCGACGTTGCGGGCCGCCCGTGACATTTCCGGGCTGCTGTCCCAGGTCTGCATCCGCGTCGCCAGGTCCTGCGCGCCGAGCCAGGCGGCTTCCGCCTCCGCGCGGCCGCGGGCGACGTCGGCGGCGTTCAGCTCAATCAGGATCTGGCCGGCCGCGACCTGGTCGCCATAGGCGAACCGCACCCGGGCCACGGCGGCGTCGAAGGGCGCGACGACCTCGATGCTATCGCCCGGCGAGACCTTGCCGGTGAAATTCGAGGCGACCGAGAAGGGCGTGGGCTGGACCACCAGGGTCTGCTCGGCGCCGGTTCGCTCCGAACCACCGAACGCGCCGCGAAACACCAGCCACAGCAGCGCCACGAGCGCCAGCCCGGCGACCGCCATCAGGATCCGCCCGCGCGGGGTCCGCGCGAGTCCGGTCAGTCGTTGAGCGAAATGCGCCATGTGTCGAGCGTGCTCCCGATCTGCTGGTCCAGCGCCGTCAGCGCGTTGAGGTAGGCGATGCTGGCCGTCAGTTCCTGGACATCGGCGGCGCGGAGGTCCGCCTGGAAGGACAGCACCTCGAAGTTCGAGGCGCGGCCGACCTTGAGCTTCTCCTGCTGCAGCTCCAGCGCCCTGGCGGCCAGGCCGCGGGCGCGGCGGGCGGCCTCGACCTGGCGCCAGAGGATTTCGACCTGCTGCACCGCGTCGCGAACCTGGGCCTCGACGGCCTGCTCGAGATCCTCGTAGCGCAGTTCCGCCACGCGCAGGTTGGTCGTCGCCGCCAGCTCCTGCTGCCTGAAGGAGAGGTCTCCGATGGGGATGTCGAGCTGAAGCCCGATAACGTGATCGGCGGGAGCGCTGAAGCCGCCGAAGAAGCGGCCGTCCTCGTCACGCTGGGTGACCGAGCCGACGACCGACAGGTCCCATAGGCGGTTGTTGCGGGCGACGATCAGCGCCTGGCGCATCTGCTCCAGAGACGCGCGCTGGGCCACGACGTCCTCGCGTGTATCGAGCGCGATCCCGAGCGCTCCGTCCATGTCCACCTCGACCCGGTTCACGGCGATGCGGTCGGCTGCGACGACGTTGGTGCGCAGGTCCAGGCCCAGGAGTCGCAGCAGGCTGAGCTGCGCGGTCGCCTGCTGCTGGCGGGCCTGGAAGAGCGCCACCTCCTGGTTGGCGACATTGGATTCCGTCTGGACGATGTCCGCGGCGGCCATGCGGCCGGCGTCGATCAGGGCGCGGTTGGTGTCCAGCAGCGCCCGGGTGCGCTCCAGCGACAGTTCGGCCAGCCGGGTCTGCTCCTGCGCCTGAAGCAGCGTGCGGTAGGCGAAGACCACAGCCGTCACGGTATCTGAGACCGTGGCCTTCAGGCGCAGCTGGTTGATCTCCTCCTGCAGGCGGGCGATGCGGACCGGCGCCATGTTCACCGCCACGCCCGCGCCACGCAGCAACGGCTGGCGAACCGTCAGGGCCACCGCCTCGTCCGCGCCGACCAGGCCGCCGTTCAGGGGATCGCGGCGCTCCCAGAGGAAGCCGATGGTCGTGCCGAGCGGCGTGCGCAGGCCGAAGGACGGGGCGAGGATCGCCTCCTCCGTCGTCACCCCGCCGACCCGGCGCTGGATGAGCTGGGCGGCCAGATTGCCTTTCGGCGTGAAGGCGCGTTCCGAGACGGTCAGGTCGAAGCGTTCGACGACGCGCTGCAGGTAGGCCGACTGGATGCCGCGATTGCCGCGCAGCGACAGCGCCACCGCCTCCTCCAGGCTGAGCGCGGCCGGGGCGCCGGAGGGCGTGGGCGTGCTCATCGGAGACGGCACGTCCGCGATCGGACGCGGCTGCGCCTGGGCGAGACAGGGCGCCAGCGCGGCGGCGCAGACCGTGACGATGGCGACGAGCCGGCTATTCCGCATGCAGCGCCTCGATCGGTCGGATGCGCGACGCGGCGATCGCGGGATAGAGGCCGAAGATCAGGCCGACGACCGCCGCCACCCCGGCGCCGAGCACCAGCACAACCGGACTGACGGCGAATTCGAACGGTGTGAAGAGCGTCACCAGCGCAGTCAGGCCAAGGCCGAGCACGTCGCCGATCAGGCCGCCGCCCAACGCCAGGACGATCGCCTCGATCAGGAACATCAGACGGATGTCGTTGGGCGTCGCGCCGATGGCAGCGCGCAGGCCGATCTCGCGCCGACGCTCCATGACCGTCATCAGCATGACGTTCATCACCCCGACCCCACCGACCAGCAACGAGATCGAGCCGACGGCCACCAGCACCCCCGTGAAGACGCTCATCTGGCGCTTCATCAGCCGGATCATCGTGCGGGCGTCCTGGATTTCGATCGGCTCGCCCGGCTTCGACAGGGCCGTCGTCAGGCGGGCGCCGACGGCCTGGGTATCGGCCTCCGGGCGGACGCGGAGCAGCGCGGCCGTCGCGCCCTCCATCGGCATCACCCGCCGCGAGCAGGCGAACGGCATCACCGCCGCGTTGTCGTAGTCGACGATGTCCAGCGCCTGCTGCGGCATCGGATCGAGCACACCGACCACCGTGAAGCCATAGCCGCCGAAGTAGGCGATCGCGCCAGGCGTGGCCGGCGCCCCCGGCGCCGACAGTTGGCGGGCCAGGCCGGCCCCCAGCACCACGACCGGGCTGCAGGCGTCGATGGACCGCAGCAGCCGCCCCTG
>JBIICO010000314.1:0-2977 GCA_044238855.1 Caulobacter sp. | reverse complement strand
AGCAGCTCCCACACCCACGCGATGACGAGCGGGCGATGCCTGATCAGGTCCTGGAAGGTGATTTCGCTCACCCGGCGGGCTCCGCCTTCTTGGCGGCCTTCTTCGCCTTCTCGGGCGCGTTCGGCAGCTTGATCTTCTTGGCGGCCGAGCCGTCGTACAGCTTCGGATCGGTCAGGGTCTGGATCTTGTTATGCGGCTCGGAGGCGACGCGGCCGACGTAGGAGCCGGGCTTGGGCGACTTGCCGGCCGCGAAGTCGTCGATGATCTGGCCCAGGGTCTCCGGGGTCAGGTCTTCGTAGTAGTAGTCGTTGATCGCGGCCATCGGGGCGTTGGAGCAGGCGCCGAGGCACTCGACCTCTTCCCAGCTGAACTTGCCGTCGGCCGAGACGTGGTTCTTGGGGCCGATCTTGTCGTGCAGGACCTTCTTCAGGTCGTTGGCGCCGCACAGCATGCAGGGCGTGGTGCCGCACAGCTGGACGAAGGCGACCTTGCCGACCGGCTCCAGCTGGAACATCGTGTAGAAGGTCACCACCTCGAGCACGCGGATGACCGGCATGCCGAGCAGCGCGGCGATCTCGCGGATCGCGGGCTCCGACACCCAGCCTTCCTGCTTCTGGACCAGCCACAGGATCGGGATCACCGCCGACTGGCGGCGCTCGGCCGGATACTTGGCGATCCACCACTGAGCCTTGGCCATCGTGTCCTTGGCGAACACGAAGTCGGCGGGCTGCTCCTTGGCGAGACGACGAACGGACATGCGTCAGGCTTTCACCAAATCGACGCGGGCGAACTTGCCGTCCGCGAAGGTGTAGATGGCGGCGACCTCGAAGGGCGTCGCGTCGGGAGAGCGGAACACCCGCTCGTGGTCGATCACGGTGCCGCCGATCACCGAGCGTGAGACCAGCTCGGCGCGGTTCTGCGGGAATTGGGCGAACAGACCCTCGTAGCGGGCGCGATACTCGGCGATGCCGCGCAGGTTCGGCTCGGCGTTCAGGTCGGCCACTACCACGTCGTCCGCGAAGCAGGCGCAGTGGGCGTCCAGATCCTGGGCGTTGTAGGCGTCGAGCTGCGCCCGGGCGATCGCTTCCACCGTCACCGGTCGATCTCCCCGAACACGATGTCCAGCGAGCCGAGGATGGCGCTGACGTCGGCCAGCTGGTGGCCGCGGTTGAGGAAGTCCATGGCCGCCAGGTGCGGGAAGCCCGGCGCGCGGATCTTGCAGCGGTACGGCTTGTTGCCGCCGTCGCTGACCAGGAACACGCCGAACTCGCCCTTGGGCGCTTCAACGGCGGTGTAGACCTCGCCCGGAGGCGTGCGGAAGCCCTCGGTGTAGAGCTTGAAGTGGTGGATCAGCGCTTCCATCGACCGCTTCATCTCGGCGCGGCGCGGCGGCGCGATCTTGTTGTCGGTGGTCATCACCGGCCCGCGGGTCTTGCGAAGCATGTCGCAGGCCTGGCGGATGATCTTCGTCGACTCGCGCATCTCCTGCATGCGGCACAGGTAGCGGTCGTAGCAGTCGCCGTTGACGCCCAGCGGGATGTCGAAGTCGAAGTCGTTGTAGTTCTCGTACGGCTGGTTGCGGCGCAGGTCCCAGGCGATCCCCGAGCCGCGGATCATCACGCCCGAGAAGCTCCAGCGGATCGCGTCCTCGCGGCTGACCACGCCGATGTCGACGTTGCGCTGCTTGAAGATGCGGTTGCCCGTGATCAGCGTCTCGATGTCGTCGCAGGTCTTCGGGAAGGCCACGGCCCAGGCGTCGATGTCCTCGACCAGGGCGTCCGGCAGGTCCTGGTGGACGCCGCCCGGACGGAAGTAGTTGCTGTGCAGGCGAGCGCCGCAGGCGCGCTCGTAGAACACCATCAGCTTCTCGCGGTCCTCGAAGCCCCAGAGCGGCGGCGTCAGGGCGCCGACGTCCATGGCCTGGGTCGTCACGTTCAGCAGGTGGTTCAGGATCCGGCCGATCTCGCTGTAGAGCACGCGGATGATCTGGCCGCGGATCGGCACGTCGACGCCCAGCAGCTTCTCGATGGCCAGGCAGAACGCGTGTTCCTGGTTCATCGGCGCCACGTAATCGAGGCGGTCGAAGTACGGGATGTTCTGGAGGTAGGTGCGGGCCTCCATCAGCTTCTCGGTGCCGCGATGCAGCAGGCCGACGTGCGGGTCGACCCGCTCGACGATCTCGCCGTCGAGCTCCAGCACCAGGCGCAGCACGCCGTGCGCGGCCGGGTGCTGCGGGCCGAAGTTGATGTTGAACTTGCGGACCGGCGTCTCGGGGACGGCCGGCAGGTTGGCTGCGTCGTCGGCCATGATCAGGCTCCGGCCTTCTCGTCGCCCGGCAGGGCGTACTTGGCGCCTTCCCAGGGAGAGAGGAAATCGAACTGACGGAACTCGGCGATCTTCACCGGCTCGTAGACCACCCGCTTCAGCTCGTCGTCGTAGCGAACCTCGACGTAGCCGGTCATCGGGAAGTCCTTCCGCAGCGGATGGCCGTGGAAGCCGTAGTCGGTGAGCAGGCGGCGCAGGTCCGGATGCTCCTCGAAGAAGATGCCGTACATGTCGAACGCTTCGCGCTCGAACCAGTTGGCGGCCGGGAAGATGCCGGCGACGCTGGGCACCGCGGTGTCCTCGTCGGTCTGCACCTTCAGGCGGATGCGATGGTTCTTCACCATCGACAGCAGGTGGTAGACCACGTCGAAGCGCAGCGGGCGCTCAGGATAGTCGACGCCGGCCAGGTCGATCAGCTGGTGGAAGCGATAATCCGGATGGTCGCGCAGCAGCGTCAGGGCCGCCGCGACGCGATGCGCCGGGCCGTGGACCGTCAGTTCGCCATAGGCGACGTCGTAGCCGGTGATCGCGCCGCCGCTGTTGGCGACGACGCTCTGGCCCAGGGCTTCAAGATCGCGGGCTTCGAGTTCAGCGCTCATCGCTCGATGGTCCCCGTGCGACGGATCTTCTTCTGCAGCTGCAGCACGCCGTA
>JBIICO010000110.1:0-10664 GCA_044238855.1 Caulobacter sp. | reverse complement strand
GAACATCGGCCAGAACGGCTTCTTGGTCAGGCCCCAGCTGCCGCCCAGATTGAAGCTGCCGGTCGCGAAGGTCTGCGGGCTGGCCAGCGAGAAGCGGGTCCACAACGCCAGCTCCCCACCTACGAAGATCACCAGCATGACGACGACGCCGAGCGCGGCGCCGATCATGGAACCGACACTGCCCAGCAAAGCGAAGAGCATGGTGATCAGCATCGTGGCCAGGAAGCCGACGATGAGGAAGCCGATGTAGCCGGCGAACAGGATCAGGCCCAGGACCAGGATCAGCAGGGTCTGGGTAAACTCCGCGCCGCCCAGCCGCAGAAAGCCGAAGCGCGGGTCCTCCGGCCGCAGCACCGCGCGGCTCACCCCGGCGGCGAAGACGCCGTAGTAGAGCAGCGACACCGGCAGCAGGATCAGGAACACCGGGGCCAGACGGGCATACGCGCTCATCATCCCTTCGAAGTCCGGATTGCTGGAATCGGCGCTGGACAGCGTTTGCAGCGCGTCGCCGGCCACGAGGACCATCAGCGCGGCGCTGGCGATCGAGAAGATCAGCGCCACTCCGGTCCACCAGACCAGTGTCATTGGGTTTCGGCGAATGACCTGAAAGCCGGCGAACGCGGCGTCGGTAACAGAAAACATTGAACAGGGCCCCTTTTCAGAACCGCGAGGTTGGCCGAACGCGGGCGTTTGGCCAACCCCTGTTTGGAGGGGCCGTGACAGCCATCCACGCGCATGCTCTGCTGGCCGCCGAGCGGCGGGACAGCCGCGAATAAGGGGAGAACGGCCATGATCCTGTACGGCGAGCGCAATCCCGCGCCCAATCCGCGGCGCGTCCGCATCTTCGTCGCCGAAAAGGGCATCGACCTGCCCGAGACGCGCGTCGACATGCGCAAGGGCGAGCACAAGTCGCCTGAGCACAAGGCGCGCAACTCGCTGGGCCAGCTGCCGACGCTGGTGCTGGACGACGGCACGGCGATCTCCGAGACGGTCGCCATCTGCCGCTACCTCGAAAGCCTGCATCCCGAGCCGTCGCTGTTCGGCCGCACCGGCCTGGAGCAGGCCCAGATTGAGATGTGGATCCGCCGCGTCGAGTTCCAGCTGATGACGCCGGTCGGGATGTTCTGGCGGCACGCCCACCCGCTCACCGCCGCGCTGCTGAAGCAGTACACCGAGTTCGGGGAATCGAACCGCGAGGCCTATGCCCGCACGACGGCCTGGCTGGACCGGGAGCTGTCCGACGGCCGCCCGTTCATCGCCGGCGACGCCTACAGCATGGCCGACATCGCGGCCCTGACGACCATCGATTTCGCGAGCTTCACAGGGCTGGAGCCGCCGGAGACGGCCACGCACCTGAAGGCGTGGCGGGAACGCGTATCCTCGCGACCGAGCGCGGCGGCCTAAAGACCAGGCTGGGCCGGCCCGCCGCGCAGCTGTTGCAGGGCGCGGGCCGGGGCGGCCGAGAAGATCACCAGCCAGAGCACGATCAGCAGGGTCCAGATCGCCTGCTGCAGCAGCACAAGCGCGATCCCGGCGAGAGCCTCGGTCTGGGTGATCCGCACGCCGCCGGCGGGCTGGGTCAGCTCGCCGAGCAGCGAGAAGCCGCCGAACAGCTTGGCGACGATCACGCTGATGATCAGCGCCAGCAGCAGCACGCCGAAATAGAAGACCACGCTGAGCAGCAGCGTACCCACCAGCTGCCAGAACTCGCCACGGGTCAGCTTCCATGCCCGGCCGATGGCGAGCTTCTCGTCCGCGACCACGACCGGGCCGGCCAGGGCCAGACGCACGAACAGCCAGCCGATGAAGGCCACGCCGCCCACGGTGGCGAGCCCGCCGATCAGCCACTCGGCCGGTCCGGAAAGCCTCAGCGCGAACACCGCCACCGCGCCATAGGCCGCGCTGGCGATCGAGAAGATCAGGACGAGGAACAGGTACAGGCCCAGCATCCGCCACTCGTCGGCGCCGAACTTCATATAGGCGAAGCTGCGGTCCGCCGGTCGCAGGACGGAGCGGAACACCGCGCCCGGCAGCACCGTCACCAGCACCAGCGCCATGGCCAGCACGATCAGGATGCTCGGCCCGAACCGCGCCCAGAGCTCCTCGATGTTGCGCTCACCGCCGCCGTGCGTCGCCGCCTGCAGGGTGCCCAGGTTCGGCACGAGCAGGATCAGCACCATGGCGAGCACCGAGAGGAAGTAGATCGCCGTCCACGTCAGGATCAGCCCCGGCCGGTCGCGGATGATCCGGAAGCCTTCGAACGCCGCGTCGACGGGAACGACCCTGGCCATCAGGCGGCGCCGCCCGCCGCGCTGAGACGGCGATAGATGTGGGCCATGGCGCCGACCGAAATGGGCAGCAGGAAGAAGGGCGACAGCCCCGCCAGGATCACCGACACGCCCGTGATCAGGAACGGATCGTTGCGGGCGAGCGCGATGGCCACGACCTGGATCAGCAGCAGCGGGAGATTGATCAGCATCATCGTGCCGAAGATCGGCAGCAGCGCCCCCTTGGTCAGCCGCATGCTGCTGAACACCTGCGTCCGGCGGGCGGCGGCCGTGGCGGCCTGAACCAGAGACAGCCGCAGGGTCAGGATGATCAGCCCGACCATGAAGGCCAACATGACCAGATTCATCACCATCAGGCCGTTGGCGCCGATCTGCGCAGCGATAGCCTCCGGAGAGGAGGCCAGCGTCTTCGCATCGAGGCCCGACGCGAAACCGGCGGCGAGGGCCAGCATGACGAAGGCCGCCACCATGAACATCACCGCGATCAGGAGGACGATCAGAACCCCCGCGACCAGCAGATTGGTTTCGAGCATCCGCCACTGCAGGCCGAACGGGCCGTTGCGCTCCGGCGGTTCGGCGCCGAGATCGGAGAGCGCGATGCGATAGAGCGCCGCCTGGGCGGGCAACTGGGACAGCAGAACCAGGACGGCCCCGACGATCAACTGCGGGGGAAGCGGGTTCGCCTCGGTCGCCAGCGGCATGTTCAGCTGCACGGCGATGCCGACCAGTGAGGCAAGCACGAGCGCACCGGCGACTTTGCGCCAGTTGGTCCGCCAGAATTCGATACCCTCGGCCGCGGCTGTGCGGACCGAAAAACGCGCCTGCGCCATCTGCCCCTTCGCGCGCCCGGCGCGCCCCTGAACTTACCGCGACTTAAACCCTGCTTCGCGGCGGAAGGCGACAGGAATCCGGGCTCAGGCCCCGGGAACGGCCGGGTTGGCGCGAAGTTGCCGATAGGCCTCCGCCAGCGGGGCGGTGAAGACCGCCGCGCCGGCCGCGCCGATCAGCGAGCCGACGATCAACAGGCCCGTGACCCACGGCGCCAGCGCCGCCAGGAGCGAGGCGGCGTCCTGCTGGAAGAAGGCCGCGACCTGGCGTTCGAACGCCGCCTCGCCCTGCCCCGCCAGGCCGACGCCGAACACCGTCCCGATCACGATCAGCGCCACGCCCCAGACGACCAGTTCGATCGCGAAGACCAGCGCCATCAGGATCAGGCCGACCAGCACCAGCCGCCAGCTGTTGCCCTCGGTCAGCTTCCAGGATTCGAACAACCGGAAGTTCCGCTCGGCGAAGCTCATCGGCAGCGCCATCGAGAGGCGGACCAGCAGGAAGACCAGCACCGCAGCCACCATGCAGAACCAGAGGGGCAGCAGCGCCAGCACGGCCGGGCTCGGCTCCTCCCCCGCCCGCGCGACCAGCGAAAGCGGGAAGACCGGGATGAGCAGCAGCATGTAGACGAAACCCAGGCCCATCGACATCACGAAGCCGACCAGGATCAGCCACAGCTCCTGGGCGCCGAGGCGCAGGAAGGCCCAGCGGCCGTTGTCCGGCTCCAGCACCGCCCGGAACACCGCCCCCGTGAGCATCGCGCGCATGAGCAGGCTGGCGATCATCAGCACCGGCATGAGCAGAAACATCGTCAGGAAGAACGGCGCGAACGCTTCCGGATTCGGATCCACGCCCGCGGCCTCGGCCGCGGCCAGCTCGCGCACCGAACCCGCGAAGCCGCCGATCAGCAGCAGCACGGGCAACAGGCCGAAGACCAGGATGAAGGCCGCCCAGCCGACCAGGGCCAGCGGATTTCGCGCGATCACGCCGAACCCGGCGAACGCGGTTTTCGCGACATCGATCTTCGGCATGGTCCCCCTCCAGGCGCCAAGACGGCCGGAGACGACCATAAATCGTCGGCTCGCGCCAGCACGGGCGGCTTTCCCCCGCGGCCTCATCGGACTATGGGTCCGCGCATGACCCAAAAGCCCGTTCACGTGATCGGCGGCGGCCTCGCCGGCTCCGAAGCGACCTGGCAGATCGCCCGCGCCGGCGTGCCTGTGATCCTGCACGAGATGCGCCGCGAGGGCGTGCGCACCGACGCCCACCAGACCGACGGCCTGGCCGAGCTCGTCTGCTCCAACTCATTCCGGTCCGACGACTGGCAGTACAACGCCGTCGGCCTTCTGCACGCAGAGATGCGCCGCTGCGACAGCCTGATCATGGCCGCCGGCGACAAGCACCAGGTGCCGGCCGGCGGCGCGCTGGCCGTGGACCGCGACGGCTTCTCCGAGCATGTGACCGAGACCCTTTCCTCGCACCCGCTGGTCACCATCGTCCGCGAGGAGATCGCCGGCATTCCGCCGGCCGACTGGGACAATGTCATCATCGCCACCGGCCCCCTCACCTCCCCCGCGCTGGCGCAGGCGGTGCTGGACCTGACCGGCGAGGACAGCCTCAGCTTCTTCGACGCCATCGCACCGATCATCCACTACGACTCGATCGACATGACCAAGGCCTGGCGACAGTCGCGCTACGACAAGGAAGGCCCCGGCGGCGACGCGGCGGCCTACATCAACTGCCCGATGGACAAGGCGCAGTACGACGCCTTCATCGACGCCCTGCTGGCCGGCCCGAAGTCCGAGTTCAAGGAGTGGGAGAACGTCCCCTACTTCGACGGCTGCCTGCCCATCGAGGTGATGACCGAGCGCGGCCGGGAGACCCTGCGTCACGGGCCGATGAAGCCGGTCGGCCTGACCAACGCCCATCAGCCGGACGTGAAGGCCCATGCCGTCGTTCAGCTGCGCCAGGACAACGCCCTCGGCACGCTGTGGAACATGGTGGGCTTCCAGACCAAGCTTAAGCACGGCGCCCAGACCGAGATTTTCCGCATGATCCCGGGGCTGGAGAACGCCCAGTTCGCGCGCCTGGGCGGCCTGCACCGCAACACCTTCATCAACAGCCCGCGCCTGCTCGACGAGCGGCTGCGGCTGAAGGCGGACAAGCGCCTGCGGTTCGCCGGACAGGTCACGGGGGTCGAAGGCTATGTCGAGAGCGCGGCGCTGGGCCTGCTCACCGGCCGCCTCGCCGCCGCCGACGCCCTGGGCCAGACGCTGGCGATCCCGCCGGCGACCACGGCGCTGGGCGCGCTGGTGGCGCACATCACCGGCGGCCATCTGGAGGGCGGCAAGTACAGCTTCCAGCCGATGAACATCAACTACGGCCTGCTGCCGCCCATGGAAGCGCCGAAGAAGACCGCCGACGGCCAGAAGATGAAGAACGCCGACCGGGGCCGCGCCAAGAAGCGGCTGATGAGCGAACGCGCCGTCGCCGATCTCGACCGATGGCTGGCCGGCGAGGCGCTGGAAGCGGCGGAGTAGCGGACAGCGCTCGCGCAACGCCCTGCCCCTCCTACTGGATAACCCGGCAAACGGCGGCTAGTGTCCGCGCCAACAAAGGCAACGTTTGTCGGGAAACTCCTGGAAATGAAGATCGCTCTCCGCCTGCTATGCGCGGGCGCGGCCGCCCTGGCCCTCTCCACCGCCGCCGACGCCCGGCCGTTCACGGCCAAGGACATGGTCACGCTGGACCGCGTCAGCGACGCTCGCGTCAGCCCGGACGGCAAGTATGTCGTCTACACCCAGCGCGTCATGGACTACGCCGCCAACAAGGCGCGCACCGAGCTGTGGCTGATCGACTTCACCGTGAAGGGCGGCGCGCCGACGCGCCTGGCGGCCTCGGACGGCGGCGCCAACAGCGCGCGCTGGACCGCCGACAGCAAGACCATCTACTTCCTGTCCAGCCGGAGCGGTTCCTCGCAGGTCTGGCGCACCGAGCGCGGCCTGACGACGGCGACGCAGGTGACCAAGGCCCCGTTCGACATCGGCGCGTTCCGCCTGTCGCCGGACGGCCGGAAGCTGGCCATCGCCCAGAGCGTCTTCCCCGACTGCGACACCCTGCAGTGCACCGCCGACCGCGACGCCGCCACGGCCGCCAAGAAGACCACCGGCCAGGTGTTCGACCGACTGTTCGTCCGCCACTGGGATCAGTGGGCCGACGGCAAGCGCAACCACCTCTACGTCCTGACGCTGGACGAGAAGGGCCTGTCGACGACGGGCGAGCCGGTGGCGATCATGAAGGGCTTCGACGGCGACGCGCCGTCCAAGCCGTTCGGCGACGACAGCGAGTTCACCTTCACGCCGGACAGCCAGCGGGTGGTGTTCTCCGCCCGGCTGGCCGGCAAGACCGAGCCCTGGAGCACCAACTTCGACCTCTATCTGGCGCCCGTGGACGGTTCGGCCGCGCCGCGCAACGTCACCGAGGCGAACAAGGCCTGGGACACCGGCCCGACCATCTCGCCGGACGGCCGGTTCGGCGCCTATCGGGCCATGAAGCGCCCCGGCTTCGAGGCCGACCGCTGGCAGATCATCATTCGCGACGAGGCGACCGGGGCGGAGCGCCCGCTGGCGCCGGACTGGGATCGCTCCGCCGACTCCATCGCCTGGGCGCCCGACGGCAAGACCCTCTACGCCCTGGCCGGCGACGTCGGCCAGACGCGGATCTTCGCCATCGACGTGAAGAGCGGCAAGGTCACGCCGATCACCGGCCCCGGCCATGTGTCCGGCTTCGACGTGGGACCGAAGGGCATCATCTACACCCACGACACCCTCAAGGGTCCGGCCCAGATCTACAGCATCGGCTTCAAGCCGGGCATGAAGCCGATCCAGCTGACCAACGTGAACGCCGACAAGCTGGCCGACGTCGAGATGGGTGACTTCGAACAGTTCAGCTTCGCCGGCTGGAACGGCGAAAAGGTCCACGGCTACCTGGTGAAACCGGTCGGCTTCGATCCGTCGAAGAAGTACCCGGTGGCCTTCCTGATCCACGGCGGGCCGCAGGGGTCGTTCGGCAACCTGTTCCACTACCGCTGGAACGCCCAGACCTATGCCGGCGCCGGCTATGCGGTGGTCATGATCGATTTCCACGGCTCGACCGGCTACGGCCAGGCCTTCACCGACTCGATCAGCCAGCACTGGGGCGACCGCCCGCTGGAGGACCTGCAGAAGGGCTGGGCCCACGCGCTGAAGACCTACGGCTTCCTGGACGGCGATCGCGCCTGCGCGCTGGGCGGCTCCTACGGCGGCTACATGGTCAACTGGATCGCCGGCAACTGGAACGAGCCCTGGAAGTGCCTGGTGAACCACGACGGCGTCTTCGACAGCCGCTCGATGGCCTACAGCACCGAAGAGCTGTGGTTCAGCGAGTGGGAGAACGGCGGCGAGCCCTGGAAGGCGACGGCGACCATCGAGAAGTTCAACCCGGTCAACCACGTCCAGAATTGGAAGAAGCCGATGCTGGTCATCCAGGGCGGCCGCGACTTCCGCATCCCGACCGAGCAGGCGCTGAGCACCTTCACCGCGCTTCAGCGCCAGGGCATCGAGAGCCGCTTCCTCTACTTCCCGGAAGAGAACCACTGGGTGCTGAAGGCCCAGAACTCGGTCCAGTGGCACGACGAGGTGCTCGGCTGGCTGGACCAGCACACCAAGGCCCAGTGAGCCGTTAGATACGGCCCGTCAGCACGGCCCACAGGACCCGGGTTCGCTTCTCCAGCGGGCCCGGGTTCTTGTTGCGCGTATAGGCCCGCGCCAGCGTGGCGTGGGCGACGGCGGGGAAGGCCGCCAGCGGCAGGTCCTCGAGGGCGCCGCTCGCCGCCTTGAGCGCGGCCTGGGCCGCCGGCGCGTCGCAGTAGGCCAGGCCGAACGCCCGCGCCGCCTGGGTCACCTGGTCCGCCGTCGCCTGCTCGGACAGCCGGCGCGCGGCCAGGGCCATGACCAGGCCCTCGGTCGCGTCGATGTGCCTGGCCAGCGCCTCGCCGGTCTTCGGCTCGTCCAGGTCGCCCAGCCGCGCCTCGGCCAGGGCGGCCAGGGCCACGGCCGGCAGCTTCGAGGCGGCGATCGCCCGCAGCACCGGATGGGCGCGGACCGCCCTGCCCTCCGCGATCTCCTCCAGTCCCTCGCGCCACCACGTCATGCGGATCTCGCCCATCAGCGGATCGGTCACGACCTGCGGAATGCGGGTCAGCTCGTGATCGAGCGCATAGAGCACGATCAGGTCGGCGCGCGCGGACTCGTCGGCCACGAAGCGGCTCGAGAGCCAGCGGTCGGGTGCGTGGTCGCGCACGGTGATGTCGAGGTCGTCGGCCATACCATAAGCAAAAAGGGCCCGCCGGTTGTTCCGGCGGGCCCTCTCTAACCGATGTCGGCGATTTAGCCGAACAGGGTCTGGTTCATCGTCATCGCGGTCAGCATGGGGATGCTGAGCAGCAGGTTGGTGCGCGAGAACAGCATCGCGGTGCGGCCGGCCTTGGCCTTGGCGTCCGCGTCGGCCTCGACGATGCCGAGGGCGATCTTCTGGTTCGGCCAGATGAAGGCCCACACGTTGATGAACATGATCGTCGCCAGCCACATGCCGATGCCGATCATGATGACCTTCGGGTCGCCGAAGCCGCTGAGCGCGCCCAGGGTGTAGGCGTCGAACAGATAGCCTCGGTTCCAGGCCAGGATCACGCCCATCACCCAGGTCAGCAGCGCCGACCAGCGGAACCAGAACAGCGCTTCCGGCGCGATGTACTTGGACACCGCCGGCTTCAGCTCGGCCGGGATTTCCGGCATTTTCCGGATCTGGACGAAGTTGAAGTAGTACAGCAGGCCGATCCAGAGGATGCCGAAGAAGGTGTGCAGCCAGCGGAAGACCGCCTGCAAGAACGTGGCGTCAAAGCCTGCGTTGAAGTGGATGTAGTAAGCGGCGATCATCACCAGCGCGAGCAGCACGCTGACGATCACCGTATTCCTGAAATTCGCGAGAAGCGCGCCCATCGTCCAACCCCTTGGAGATTCCTACCCTGGCGGTCAGCTATAGGACGCTTCGCGAGGACCGGTAAAGCGCGAGACCTTTAACTGAGAATCGCTCGCGACAACTCAGACGGCGATCAGGGCGGCGGCGACCCGTCGGCCTTCCGAGGCGACGATGTTGTAGGTGCGGGCCGCCGCCTCGGTGGACATGAACTCCAGCCCGATGCCGGCCGCCTTCAGCCCGTCGCGAACCGCCCGCGGCGGCAGGCCCTGGGTCAGGCCCGTGCCGAGCAGGACGAACTCCACCGCCGACCGATTGGCCAGCACCTCGGCGAAGTGATCCATGGAAAGCTCCGCGAGCGACACGGCCGACCAGGGCCGCGCCGTGTCGTCGAGGATCAGCAGCGAGCCGGGGCGCCAGTCCCCGGCCACGCGAAAGCCCCCGCCGCCCCAGGCGTCCACGGACGGGGGCTGACGGAGGGTCGCCATCAGGGCCGGGAGGCCGCGCCGAACTTGATCGGCGTGGCGTCTTCCACGGCCTGGCCGCGCTTGACGCCCCAGAGCAGGATGACCGGCGCGGCGACGTAGATCGACGAGTAGGTGCCGAGCGCGATGCCGAACATCATGATGATCGAGAAGCCGAACAGCGCGTCGCCGCCGAACACCGCCAGACCCGTCAGGGCGAGGACGGCGGTCAGGCCGGTGATGATCGTGCGCGACAGGGTCTCGTTCACCGACAGGTCGATGACCTCGCGCAGCGGCATGGACTTGTACTTGCGCAGGTTCTCGCGAAGACGGTCGAAGACCACGACGGTGTCGTTCATCGAGTAGCCGATGATCGTCAGGATCGCCGCGATGGTCGTCAGACTGAACTCCATGTCGAACAGGGCGATCATCCCGAACGTGAGGATCACGTCGTGGAACAGGCCGATCACGGCGCCGAGGCCGAACTGCAGTTCGAAGCGGAACCAGATGTAGACCAGCATCAGGCCGATCGCGACGAGCAGGGCCAGGATGCCGCTGGTGAAAAGCTCGCCCGACACCTTGGCGCCGACCGTGGCGTCGTTGGTGAAGCGGATGTCGCCCAGCGCCTTCTCCAGCGTGGCGCGGACGTCGCTCTTGACCAGGTTGGCGTCCTTGCCCGGAGGGGTCTCGAAGCGGACCATCGCGCTGGCGCCGTCCTCGAAGGCCTGGACGCCGACGTCACCGAGGTCTTTGCCCTCAAGCGAGGAGCGGACCTTGCCGAGGTCGATCGGCTTGCCAGGGGCGGCCGCGTCGGCCTTCGTTGTGAACTCGAGGACCGTGCCGCCGCGGAAGTCGATGCCGCAGTTCAGGCCGCCGCAGGGCGGCTCGAACGGGAACAGCACCAGGACCATCGAGGCGATCGCCAGGAGGATGGAAAGCGCCGCCGCGTACTTCGAGAAGGCGACGAACCGGAAGTTCGTCTTCACGGGCAGGATTTTGATGAGAGGCCAGATCTTCATGGCTTGAACCTCACGCGATCGGCAGCGTCTTGGGACGCGCCGTGCGGTACCAG
>JBIICO010000108.1:0-10675 GCA_044238855.1 Caulobacter sp. | reverse complement strand
GCGCCAACAGCTTCACCGGCAAGCCCGGCGCCGACGCGGTGCGCCGCGTGGCCGGCGCGGTGGCCAAGCGCTTCGACTGCCGCCAGCGCGACGTGATGATGGCCTCGACCGGCGTCATCGGCGTGGTGCTGGACGACGCCAAGATCATCACCAAGCTGCCCGAGGTCGAGCATCGCCTGACCGACGACGCCTGGCAGGACGCCGCCCGGGCGATCATGACCACCGACACCTTCCCGAAGGGCGCGACCGCCACGGCGAAGATCGACGGCAAGACCGTGCGCATCAACGGCATCGCCAAGGGCTCGGGCATGATCGCGCCGGACATGGCGACCATGCTGGCCTTCGTCGCCACCGACGCCGACATCGCCCCGAAGGCGCTGCAGACCCTGGTCAGCCTCTACACGCGGACGACCTTCAACAGCGTCACGGTCGACGGCGACCGCTCGACCAACGACACCCTGCTGCTGTTCGCCACCGGCCTGTCGGGCGCGCCGCGTATCAGCCGGGCGGGAGACCACCGCCTGGCCGACTTCCGCGAGAAGCTGGAGGCCGTGCTGCTCGACCTGGCCCTGCAGCTGGTCAAGGACGGCGAGGGCGCGACCAAGTTCGTGAAGATCAACGTCACCGGCGCCGAAACCCCGCTCAGCGCCCGCAAGATCGCGCGCACCATCGCCGAGAGCCCGCTGGTCAAGACCGCTTTCGCCGGCGAGGACGCCAACTGGGGCCGCATCGCCATGGCCATCGGCCGCGCCGACGAGCCGGTGAACCGCGAGCGGGTGAAGATCATGTTCGGCAAGCTGGTCGCCGCCCAGGACGGTCTGGTCTCCCCGACCTACTCCGAGGCGAAGATGAGCGCCTACATGAAGAAGCAGGAGCTGGAAGTCAGCGTCGACGTCGGCGTCGGCCGGGGCTCAGCGACGGTGTGGACCTGCGACCTGACCAAGGAATACGTGGCGATCAACGGGGACTACCGGAGCTGATCCTCTCCGGTGTCATCCCGGCCGCAGCGCGGCGGAGAGCCGGGACCCAGCCGATGTCGCGCGCCTGTCTATGGGTCCCGGATCGCCCTGCGGGCGTCCGGGATGACACGACGAGGTGGCTATCTCACCGCTTCCCGCACCGTCTTCAGCGTCGTCAGCAGCTGGCGGGCGCCGTCGAGCGGCAGGCAGCTGAGCGGGTCGCAGAGGGCCTTGTCGGGGTCAGGGTGGAACTCCAGGAACACGCCGTCGGCGCCCGCCGCCACCGCCGACTTGGCGATGACCGAGACGCCGTCGCGACGGCCGCCGGTCGAGGCGCCGCCGGTGCGCGGGTCGGCGCCGGGCAGCTGCACCGCGTGGGTCGCGTCGATGGTCACCGGCGCGCCCAGCTTCTGCATTTCGCCGATGCCCAGCATGTCGACGATCAGGTTGTTGTAGCCGAACGAGACCCCGCGCTCGCACATCAGGGTCATCTCGGCGCCGCCGGTGGCTTCCTTGATCTTGTCGAGGATGTTTTTGCTGTCCCAGGGGGCCAGGAACTGGCCCTTCTTGACGTGCAGCAGGCCGCCGGCGGCCTGGGTCGCGCGCGCGGCCGCGACCACGAGGTCGGTCTGGCGGCAGAGGAAGGCCGGGATCTGGACCAGGTCGGCCACGGCGGCGACCGGCTCGCACTCCTCGGGCGTATGGATATCGGTGCAGATCGGCACGTCGAACTCGGCTTTCACGGCGGCGAGGATCTCCAGCCCCTTCTCCAGGCCCGGTCCCCGGAAGCTCTTCAGCGAGGAGCGGTTGGCCTTGTCGTAGCTGGCCTTGAACACATAGGGCAGGCCGAGGTCGGCGCAGATGCCCTTCAGCGTCTCGGCCGTGCGCAGGGCGAGGTCCAGGTCCTCGATCACGTTCAGGCCGGCGATCACCGCCAGCGGCGCGTCGCCGCCGAAGGTGATGTTCCACCGCTTGAGGGTCAGCTGGGCCATGTCGGAAGCTCCCGTCGGAGAAGAATGGCGCTGCATAGCAGAGGTTCGCGCCCTGTCGCCCCTTTCGTGGCTCGACGTGGCGGTTCTGTGGCTGCTAGGTCGCGGACATGACCGACGTTGCCGAGCCCAAGAAGATCGTCCTGGTCGCCGCCGCCGCGCTGATCGACACCGACGGCCGCGTGCTGATCTGCAAGCGTCCGCAGGGCAAGCAGCTGGCCGGGATGTGGGAGTTTCCGGGCGGAAAGCTGGAGGCCGGAGAGACGCCCGAGGCCTGCCTGATCCGCGAGCTGGACGAGGAACTGGGCATCAAGGTCACCGAAGCCTGCCTCGCGCCGTTCGTTTTTGCATCCCACGGTTACGATTCGTTTCACCTGATCATGCCACTCTACCTGTGCAGGCGCTGGGACGGCTTCGTGACGGCGCGCGAACACGAGGCTCTGGCGTGGGTGAAGCCCGACAAACTCCCGGAGTACCCGATGCCGCCGGCGGACGCCCCGCTCGTGGCCTTCCTGCGCGACTTCGTCTGAAGGCGTTCTTGCGGGACGAGAGCGGTGCGACGGCCATCGAATACGGCCTGATCTGCTCGCTGATCTTCCTGGTGATCGTCACCTCGGTGTCGGCGTTCGGCAACAACACCACCGGCATCATCGAGAAGGTGAGCGCCGCAATCAGCGACGCGATCGGCTAGTCAGCCGCCCGCCCTGTCGCCGGTCGGGACCTCGACGGTCCCCAGCGCATCCGCCAGCCGCATCTTCGCCGACCCGGGCCTCAGCGGCTTCTGCTGGCTTTCGTGCGGCGCCCAGCCCGTCACCGTGACGATCTCGAAGGTGGCCGGGACCTTGCCGTCCGCCTGGGCGAAGCGCTCCTGATAGAGCTCCATCGCCCGGAACAGCACCGCCCGCTTCAGCGGCGTCTTCGGCCGGTCCAGCAGCACGTTGGTCTCGCCCATCTGGCGCAGGTCCCGCAGCAATTCGACGGGATGGCCGTAGCGCACCGTCACCCGGTCGACGTCCGTGACCGGCAGGGCGAAGCCGGCCCGCTGCAGCAGCGCCGCCGCGTCGAAGGCGTCGGCGAAGGGCGACACGCGCGGGCCGGCGCCGCCGCTCAGCTCCGCTTCCGCCGCCAGCAGGCTCTGGCGCAACTCGGTGAGGGTCGCGCCGCCCAGGATCGCGCCGATGAACAGGCCGTCCGGCTTCAGCGCCCGGCGGATCTGGATCAGGCTTCCGACCAGGTCGTTGGTCCAGTGCAGCGCCAGCGTCGAGACCACCAAGTCCAGGCTGGCGTCGGCGAACGGCAGCCGCTCCTCGTCCACCACCAGCCGGGGGCCGTCGCGGCCGGCCAGCATGGCGCCGGACAGGTCCGTCTCCACCAGCAGGTCGATCTTCTCCCGCGCGTCGCTCAGGGCCAGCGCCCGGCCGAAGGCCCCGTCCCGCGCGCCCAGGTCGACGGTCAGCGGAAACCGTCGCATGATCGCTTCCAGCCGGACCACCGCGTCCTCGGCCGCCCGCGTCTTCAGGAAGGCGGCGCGGTCGTAGCCGGGGGCGGCGCGGTCGAGACGGCGCCGATGCAGGGCGCGGTCGAACAGAATGGGGGGCGTGGCGGACATGCGGGCGGAACATGGCCCTTCGCGCGTGCGATTGGAACCGCCGACGGTGGTGAAAACGGCCGCCCGCGGCCTGCTCGACCTGTTCCTGCCGCCGCTGAGCCACGCCGGCGACCGGGCCCAGACCGTCGGCCTGGACGCGGACAGCTGGAGCCGCATCGTCTTCCTGGAAGATCCGGTCTGCGACGGCTGCGGCGCGCCCTGGGAATACGATCCCGGGCCCGGCGTGCGCTGCGCCGCCTGCACCGCCCGGCCCCGAGCGTTCGACCGGGCGCGGGCGGCCTGCCTGTACGACGAACACAGCCGCGACCTGATCCTGAAGCTGAAACACGCCGACCGCACGGACCTGTCCGGCCTGCTGGCGCGGTGGCTGTCGCGGGCGGCGCGGCCGCTGCTGGCCGAAGCCGACATCGTCGTGCCGGTGCCGCTGCACCGCTGGCGGCTGCTGCGGCGCAAGTACAACCAGGCCGCCGAGGTCGCCCGGCCGCTGGCCCGCATGCACGGCCTGGCCTTCCTGCCCGACGCGCTCGCGCGGGTCCGGGATACCGAAACCCAGGGCGGCAAGTCGGCGTCCGGCCGCCGGCGCAACGTGGCCGGGGCCTTCGCCGTATCGCCGAGGCTGAGGGACCGCCTCGACGGTCGGCGCGTTCTGCTGGTGGACGACGTGCTGACCACCGGAGCCACGGCGCATGCCTGCGCCAGGGCGCTGAAGGCGGCCGGCGCCGCCACCGTCGACCTCGCCGTCATCGCCAAGGTGCGCGGCGGCGCGGACGCCACTATATGACGCTCCAGCAACAGGCATCGTTACGAGTCATGGCCAAGGTCACCATCTACACCCGTCCCTTCTGCGGCTTCTGCGCGCGCGCGCTGGCCGTGCTCGAGAACAAGGGCGCCGACTTCGAGGAGATCGAGGCCGGCATGGATCCGGAGCTGCGCCGCGAGATGATGGACCGCTCCGGCCGCACCACCTTCCCGCAGATCTTCGTCGGCGACCGGCATATCGGCGGCTGCGACGACATGCTGGCGCTCGACCGTGAGGGCAAGCTCGACCCGCTGCTCGCCGCATGACCCTGCGAGTCGGCCTCGTCCAGCTGCGCACGCCGGCCGACCACGCCGAGGCGCTGGCGCACGCCGAGCCACTGGTCCGTGAGGCGGCCGAGGACGGCGCGCGGCTGATCGTGACGCCCGAGGGCACCAACATCCTGCAGAAGGACCGCCTGAAGCTGCTGCCGCAGCTCAAGTCGGTCGAGGCGGACCCGGTGGTGCGGGGCCTGCGCGCCCTGGCCAAGGAACTGGCCGTCTGGCTCAGTATCGGCTCGGCGCTGGTCGAGCGCGAGGACGGCAAGGCCGCCAACCGCCAGATCCTGGTCGCGCCCGACGGCGAGATCGTCGCCACCTACGACAAGCTGCACATGTTCGACGTCGACCTGCCGACCGGCGAGACGGCGCGGGAGAGCGCGACCTACGAGCCCGGCGACCGGGCCGTGGTGGTCGACGCGGCCGGCGCCCGGCTGGGCCTGACCATCTGCTACGACATGCGCTTCCCGGCCCTGTACCGCGCGCTGGCGCTGGCCGGCGCCAACGTCATCACCCTCCCCGCCGCCTTCACCCGTCCAACCGGCGAGGCGCATTGGGAAACCTTGATCCGCGCCCGCGCCATCGAGACCGGCAGCTTCGTGCTCGCGGCGGCGCAGGGCGGCTTCCACGAGGACGGCCGCGGCACCTGGGGACGCTCCACCATCGTCGCGCCCTGGGGCGAGATCGTCGGCAAGCTGGACCACGACGAGCCGGGCGTGCTGGTGGCCGACCTCGACCTGGAAGCCTCCGACCGCGCCCGCGCCGCCATTCCCAATCTGAAGAACGCCCGTCCGTTCAGCGGTCCGTAGATGATCAAGTACGCCCTCGTCTGCGAGCACGACCATGCGTTCGAAGGCTGGTTCGGCGCCTCCTCCGACTATGACGACCAGTCGGCGCGTGGCCTGGTGGAATGCCCCGTCTGCGCCAGCAAGGCGGTCCGCAAGCAGATCATGGCTCCCTCCGTCGCGGGCACGAAGGCCCAGAAGGCCGGTCAGGACTTGCGGCCCGGCATGCGCGAGATGGTCATGGAGGCGATGGGCAAGGTCCGCGCCCACGTCGAAGAAAACTTCGACTACGTCGGCGACGCCTTCGCCCGCGAGGCCCGCGACATCCACGAGGGCAAGAGCGAGGAGCGCGGGATCTACGGCGAGGCCTCGCCCGCCGAGGTCAAGAAGCTGGTCGAGGACGGGGTGAACGTCGCCCCGCTGCCGGCCGCCCCGCCGAAGAAGACGGACGTGAACTGAGGCCACGCGCCGCGTTGTCCCCGGAGTCTCGCTTTCCGGAATTGTCGCCCGGTCCGGGCGCTGCAGCATGGCCGCGCGTTCAGTCATCCGGGATTGTAACCCGGCCCCGGGAAGGGGGTGATTTCCGGGCGAGATCCTTGCGCTTCCCGCGGTTTGGCGGCCTGGCGAGGAGGACGGACCAGGGCGCGGCCGGTCGTCCGGCCCGTCCGCGCCGTCATCGTCAGTCACCCCGGCGAGGGGCGGATTGTCTCCAAATGTCTCGCAATGTCTCCAGACTATATGTCTCCAGAGTCTCCACCGCTGGCGACGCCCGGACACGGCGCGATAGAAGGGGTGGCGGCCGCATGCCAGGTCCGGAGGACGAACTTCCATGAGCGAAATGACCTTCGTCTTCGATCAGGTCGACCGGCTGGTCGATCATCTGCGGCGACTGGACCGGCCCTGCGTGGCGATGCTGAAGCCGGGCATCTCGCCCTTCGACGTCGAGGACGCCGTCGCGCCGGCCGGAACCGCGCCGGAGGACTTCATCTCGATGTATGGCCGCCACGACGGCGTCGACCTTCCCGAGGGTCGGGCGCTGGGCGACGGGCATGTGATCCCCGGCTACTACTGGATGCCCATCGCCGAGGCGGTCGAGCACTACCAGGGCTTCGGAGGGCAGACCGACATCTGGCCGAAGAGCTGGTTTCCGATCTTCGCGGACGGCGGCGGCGGCTATCTGGCCGTGGTCTGCGATCCGGCCTCCGAGGACCATGGCGCGGTCGTCGAGTACCTGCCCGGCGAGACCGAGCACGAGATCGTCTTCGACAGCGTGTCGATGCTGCTGGCCACGGCGATCCGTTGCTTCGAGGACGGCGCCTACCGGCTCAAGGGCCGGTACCTCGACGAGGACTACGACCTGTCGGAAGCGATCGCCGACCAGCTCAACCCGGGACGGAAAGAGGTCGAGGCGGGGGATTACGCCTAGCTTTCCCCCTCCGCGCATTAGGGGATCGGCGAGCGCAGCGAGACGAGACGGGCGTTGCGCGTCTGCCGCCTTAGGGGAGGGAGGGCTGGTCCAGCCGCCAGCGCCAGACCGGGCCGTCGTCCGGGTCGATGATCTCTCCGTCGAAGCGGAAGCCGACCTTGCGCAGGACGTTCGTCGAGGCGTTCGCGTTCGGCAGGGTGTGGGCGATCACGTGGTCGACCTCCGGCCAAGCGAAGGCGTGCGCCACCATGCCCCGCGCCGCTTCCGTGGCCCGGCCGGCGCCGCGCATCGACGGGGCGAACTCGTAGCCGATCTCCAGCGCTCCGGCGGCCGGCGCGCCCTTGTAGCCGCCCAGGCCGATCAGCCGCCCGTCAGCTGCGTCGAAGAAGAAATGCATCCACCAGTCGGCGGCTTCGGGATGCTCGTCGAGCCAGGCGCCAGAACGCGCGATCGCCTCCAGCGCATCGGGACCGGCCCAGCCCTCCGCGGCCGTACAGCCCAGAGCCCGCAGCAGCCCCGCCTCACCCCCGCGTTCAAAGGCCGTGAGCTGGTCCCGCGTCGCCGGCTCCAGCCGCAGCCGGGCCGTCCGGACCGTCACGAAGCCTTCGCGGGCTTCATGACCGTCATCATGTAGTTGACGTCGGCGTCGGTCGAAGCGCTCCACTTGCCGGTCAGCGGGTTGTAGGTCACCCCGAAGGGCCCGGCGATGTCGTAGGGGTGTCCCTCCAGGAAGCCGCGCAGCTCCTCCGGCGTCAGGAACTTCTTCCAGTCATGAGTGCCGGCCGGCACCCAGCGCAGCACGTACTCGGCGCCGATCTTGGCCAGGGCCAGCGCCTTCAGCGTGCGGTTCAGGGTGGCGACGATCATCAGCCCGCCCGGCGCCAGCAGCTTGGCCGTGGTGCGTAGGAAGTCGCCGGGATCGGCGACGTGCTCGATGACTTCCATGTTCAGGACCACGTCGAACGGCCCGGCGCCGTCGGCCAGAAGCTGCTCGGCGGTCGTGGCGCGGTAGTCGATCTCCAGGCCCTGCTCGGCGGCATGGGTCGAGGCCGTGCCGATGTTGCGCTCCGAAGCGTCCGCCGCCGTAACCGAGAAGCCCAGCCGGCACATCGGCTCGCTGAGCAGACCGCCGCCGCAGCCGATGTCGAGCAGCTTCAGCCCCTCGAACGGCCGCCGGGCTTTGGGATCACGGTCGAACCGCGCCGCCGCCTGGTCGCGGATGAAGGCGAGGCGAGACGGGTTGAACTTGTGCAGCGGCGCGAACTTGCCGTGCGGATCCCACCATTCGGCGGCGATGCGCGAGAAGCGTTCGACCTCTTCGGGGTCGATCGAGCTGGTCAGCGAAGCGGCTTGGGCCATGGGCGGGAATGAGCACGACGCGCGACCGGCGTCCAGTTCCGCGAACAGGTCCCCCTTTCCGGACGATGCGGAGCCGATGGGCGCCGTGCTGCTGTCCGGCAGGACATGAGGGGATCGAAGCCATGAACATCACCATCCGCGGCGCCACGGCGCTGACGCTCGCGGCCGCGCTGGGCGGCTGCGCCGGCCTGGTCACCGGCGGGCCGCTGATCCGCCCCGGCGAGCCGACCGGCTGGATCGAGGTCGTCAACCGGAGCGGCCGGAACATCGACGCGGTGCTGATCTCCGACTGCGACGCGGCGAGCTACGGCCTGAACCGCCTGCCGTCCGGCACGGCGATCCCGAGCGGCGGCCGCTATCGCTTCGAGGTGTCCGCGGGCTGCTGGGACGTCGACGCCGGCACGTTCGGCTATGGCGAGGCCCGACAGCGGATGCGCATCCCGGCCGGTGGCGTCCAACCTTATGTAATCAGCGGTTGAGCAGCGTCATCGAAGCTTGATCCAGGCGTCGCGGACGGGTCGTCGACCGGTCACCCAGACGTCGCACGCCGCCTCTAGAGCCCCCGGCATCACTGCTGAAATCGGGGGTTCCAATGATCCGGCGTCACGTCGCGCGCTCGCTCGCGCTCGGGCTTCTCACCACCACCGCCCTGTCCTCCGCCGCGTTCGCCCAGGAGGCCCCGGCCGAGGACACGACCGTCGACGAGCTGGTCGTCACCGGCCAGCGCTACAGCCAGCAGCAGGCCATCGACGCCAAGAAGAAGGCCAAGGGCGTCAGCGACGTGATCGCCGCCGACGAGATCGGCCGCCTGCCCGACCGCAACGCCGCCGAGAGCCTGGAGCGCCTGCCGGGCGTGGGCATCAAGTACGACCAGGGCGAAGGCCGCTACGTCTCGATCCGCGGCGTCGACGGGGCGCTGAACAACGTCACCGTCAACGGTGTCGAAATCGGCTCGCCCGACAGCGACACCCGCGCCATCCCGCTGGACGTCGTCAGCGGCCAGCTCGCCTCGCGCATCGAGGTGGTCAAGGCCGTCACGCCGGACATGGACGCCCAGGCGATCGGCGGATCGGTCAACTTCGTGACCCAGAGCCCGTTCGACCTGCGCAAGGAGTTCGTCGCTTCCGGCAGCTTCCAGGCCGGGCAACAGGACCTGAACGACGAGACGCCGCTGCAGGCCGACCTGACGGTGGGCGGCCGCTTCGGCGCCGACCAGACCTTCGGCTTTCTGCTGGGCGCCAACTACTCGATCCGCGACTACCGCACCTACGGCGTCTATCCGGATGACTGGCGGCCGGTGGCGGGCAGCGAGCGCGGCCTGCCGACCAACATCAAGTACACGACCTACGACCTCGAGCGGGAACGCCTGGGGCTGAGCGGCAGCCTGGAGTTCCGGCCAGGCGAGAACGACCGGTTCTACCTGCGCGGCCTCTACAGCAAGTTCAAGGAAGACGAGTACCGCCAGCGCTACCGCCTGGACTTCGCCACGGACGCGCTGTTCACCGCCGGCCGCGTGACGCTCAACCCGGACGGCACCGGCGTATCGACCAACAACGAACGTCGCCAGGACCTGCGCCTGGAGCAGAAGGACAAGACCATCTCGGTCCTGTCCGCCGGCGGCGAGCACGACCGCGGCGACTGGAACCTGACCTGGGACGCCAGCTACGTCTCCAACGAGCTCGATGAACCGAACGCGGTCTGGCAGTTCCGCGGCGGCTCGCTGACGACCGACTTCGACATGAACTCGCTGCTCTACAGGGCCACGCCGCGCACCGAGGCCGCGCCCTCGGCGCTGGGCTTCCGGCAGGTGACCTTCCAGAAGAACTTCGGCGAGGAGACCATCGGTTCGGTCATGGCCGACGCCCGCCGCAAGCTCGGCATCGGCGAGGACAGCGCGATCCAGTTCGGCTTCAAGTTCCGCGACACGGACAAGAGCCAGGACAACAACAACGACGTCTACACGCGCGCCGGCGCCGGTGTGAACCGCTTCACCCTGGCCGACTTCGGGCTGCTGGGCGCCGACACGCGCACGCTGCTGGAGGGCCGGACCTACTACAACTCGCCGACCATCGACGCGGGCGCGATCCAGGCCTTCACGAGAGACAACCTCGCCGGTCCGAAATTCGTGCTCGATACGGCGACCAGCCTGTCGAACGCGGTGCTGGGCGACTATGACGTGGGCGAGCAGATCACGGCCGGCTACCTGATGGCCGACCTCGATTTCGGCGTCGTCTCGATCCTGGCCGGGGTGCGGGTCGAGCACACGAAGACCGACGTCACCGGCTATCGCCTGGTCAACGGCGGCACGGTCGAGCAGGTCTCCGCCTCGGGCGAGTACACCGACGTGCTCCCCGGCCTGCACCTGAAGATCGAGCCGAGCGATCGGGTCCTCGTCCGCATGGCGCTGACCCAGACGATCGGCCGGCCGCAGTACCCGCAGCTGTCGCCCGGCGGCGGCCTGACCTACGTCGAGA
>JBIICO010000313.1:0-3025 GCA_044238855.1 Caulobacter sp. | reverse complement strand
CGGCCGCCGGGCGACAGGACGTCCTGGATCTTGCCGAAGTAGGTCGGCCAGTACTCCTGGCCGACCGCCTCGAACATCTCGATCGAGGCGACACGGTCGAACTTGCCGTCGACGTCGCGGTAGTCGATCAGGCGGATGTCCGCCTTCTCGGCCAGGCCCTGGTCGAACAGGCGCTTGCGGGCGAAGTCGTACTGCTCCTGGCTGATGGTGATGCCGGTGACCCTGGCCCCGACCTCCCGGGCCGCGAACTCGGCGAATCCGCCCCAGCCGCAGCCGATCTCCAGCACGCTCTGGCCCGTGCCGAGCTCCATGGAGCGGGCGAGGGCGGCGTACTTGTTGCGCTGGGCCTGGTCCAGGCTCTCGCCGGGCTTCTCGAACACCGCCGAGCTGTAGGTCATCGTCCGGTCGAGCCACTGCGAATAGAAGTGGTTCCCCAGGTCGTAATGGGCGTGGATGTTCTTCTTCGATCCGGCCCGGTCGTTCCGATGCAGCATGTGCGTCACGAAGTTGAACGCCCGCACCACCGGGTTGCCCTGGACCAGGCTCTGGAGCCGGTCGAAGTTCAGCGCGAAGCCGGTCAGCAGGTCGGCGAGCTCGGATGTCTCCCACTCTCCGGCCATATAGGCTTCCGCGAAACCGATGGCGCCGCCCGAAATGACGCGGCGCGCGAAGTTGTAGTTCACGATCCGCAGACGGGCGTCAGGCCCTGGTTCGCTGCCCTTGCAGAGCAGTTCCTCGCCGCCGGGCAAGACCCAGGTCAGGGTCCCGTACTTCCAGTTCTCGGCGCAGATGCGGATGGCCGTTCGCACGATGGCCGGCGCGCTTCGCAGCACCGGCAGGTCCCATCCGGGGCCTGTGGAGATCTGGGTGAGGTCGGTGGTCGTCATCAGCGCTCCCTTCCGTCGAAGACACGGTAACACCGTTTTTTCACGTTAGGCGAGAGTTGGGGTGTCGGGTTCCGAATCCTGATGTTGGAAGCCGGCCGCCGCAGGGCAAGAGGCGAGGTCGTCAGTCCTCGTCGCTCCGGCCCGCCGTCTTGACCGCGCCATAGGCGTCCAGCGCCCGCAGGCGGGCCTCCGCATGGTCGACGATCGGACGCGGGTAGCTGTCGCCCAGCCGCACGCCCGCGGCGGCAAGCATGGCCCGGTCGGCCTTCCAGGGCGCGTGGATCAGTCCGGCGGGGAGTCTGGCCAGTTCCGGGACCCAACGGCGTACGTAGTCACCCTTGGGATCGAACTTCTCGCCCTGGGTGACGGGATTGAAGATCCTGAACCACGGCGAGGCGTCTGCGCCCGACCCCGCGACCCACTGCCAGTTGGCCGCGTTCTGCGCGATGTCGGCGTCGAGCAGCGTGTCCCAGAACCACGCCTCGCCCTCGCGCCAGTCGATCATCAGGTCCTTGATCAGGAACGAGCCGACGATCATCCGCACGCGGTTGTGCATGAACCCGGTGGCCCACAGCTCGCGCATGCCGGCATCGACGATCGGATAGCCGGTCAGGCCCTTCCGCCAGGCCTCCAGACCCTTGGCGTCCGTATGCCATTCGAAGGCGTCGAACTCCGGCTTGAAGTTCTTCTCCGGCAGGTCCGGCCAATGGAACAGGATGTGGTGGTTGAACTCGCGCCAGCCGATCTCCGCCTGGAACTTGTCGGTCTGATCCTGTGACGCGTTGGCCGCCTGGATCGCTCGCCGGACCTGACGAGGTCCGATCTCGCCGAAGTGCAGGTGAGGGGACAGGCGGCTCGTGCCCGCGCGGTCGGGCCGGTCGCGGCCGGCCTCGTAGTCCGCCAGCGCGCCGGCGATGAAGTGGTCGAGCGCCGCTTTCGCGCCAGCTTCGCCCGGCGTCCAGCCGCCGAAGCCGGCGGCCCAGTCCGGCCTGGCGGGATAGAGCGCCCAGGCCTTCAGGTCTTCGCTGTCCGGCCAGTGGTCCGGCGCCGACAGCGCGGAAGGCAGGCGTCGGGCCGGAAGCTCCTCGATCACCGCCCGCGCGGCGCGCCAGAACGGGGTGAACACCTTGTACGGGCCGCCCGAGCCCGTCTTCACCTGCCAGGGCTCGACCAGCAGCGCGCCGTTGCGGGACGTGACCTCGACGCCATCGGCCTTGAGGTCGCTCTTCAGTTCGCTGTCGCGGGCCACCGCGTGACGGTCGTAGAGGCGATTCCAGAACACGGCCTGCGCGCCGGTCTCGGTCGCCAGCGCCCTGAGCTGGTGCGCCGCGTCGCCCCGGCGGAGGATGAGCCGCGAGCCGCGCCGGCGCAGGTCTGCGTCCAGCGCCGCCAGCGACTTCTCCAGCCACCACAGGCTCGCTCCGCCCAGCGGCCGGGCCGACTCGTCGAGGATGTAGACCGGGATCACCGGGCTGCCGGTGGCGACCGCGTCGGCCAGGGCCGGGTTGTCGGTCAGCCTCAGGTCCTGGCGCAGCCAGACGATGGCGGGGGATTGGGTCATGAGAGTGGTTTAGCCAGGTTCGCCGCGTCCTTCGAGACGCTCGCCAAGGCTCGCTGCTCAGGATGGCGAGCGTGGGACGGTTCAACAGGGTTCGCCATGGCGAGGAGCCGGCCGTCAGGCCGGCGTCTCGAACCACGCACCACCCGCTTGACCGCCCCCGCGTCAAAGCTCACACCCTCCCGTCATGGACCTGAGTTCTCTCCAGACCCTGCTCACCACCGTCGCCGGCGCCCGCGTGGCCTGTGTGGGCGACGTGATGCTGGACCGGTTCGTCTATGGCGAGGTCACGCGCACCTCGCCCGAGGCGCCGATTCCGGTGCTGGCGCGGGGACGCGAGATCGCCATGCTCGGCGCGGCCGGCAACGTGGCGCGCAACGTCGCATCGCTGGGCGGCACGGCGGCGCTGGCCGGGGTGATCGGCGACGACGCCGCCGCCAACGAGGCGCTGGGCATGATTGGCGTGGACGAGCGGATGGAGGGGCATCTTGTCGCCGAGCGTGGCCGCCCGACCACCGTCAAGACCCGCTACGTCGCCGCCGGCCAGCAGCTGCTGCGCGTCGACAGCGAGGACGCCCGG
>JBIICO010000015.1:0-36303 GCA_044238855.1 Caulobacter sp. | reverse complement strand
CGAGGTCCACGAACGCGCCGTAGTCGGTGATGTTCTTGACCACGCCTTCGCGGACTTCGCCCTCTTGCAGCTGGCTGACCAGCTCGGTGCGCTGTTCGGCGCGGGCTTCTTCCAGGATGGCGCGACGCGAGACGACGATGTTGCCGCGCGGACGGTCCATCTTGAGTATGGCGAACGGCTGTTCCTTGCCCATCAGCGGGCCGACGTCGCGGACCGGACGGATGTCGACTTGCGAGCCCGGCAGGAAGGCCGAGGCGCCGCCCAGGTCGACGGTGAAGCCGCCCTTCACGCGGCCGACGATCGAGCCCTGAACCGGCAGGCCGGTGGCGAACACGCCTTCCAGGCGGGTCCAGGCTTCTTCGCGCTTGGCCTTCTCGCGGCTGATGACCGCTTCGCCCATGGCGTTCTCGAGGCGCTCGAGGAACACTTCCACGGTGTCGCCGACCTTGATCGTGGGCTTGCCGGCTTCGTCGACGCCGAATTCCTTGATCTGGATGCGGCCTTCGGTCTTCAGACCGACGTCCACGATGGCGAAGTCCTTTTCGATGCCCACGACCTTGCCGTGGATGACGGTGCCTTCGGCGAAGTCGCCGGAGCCGCCCATGGAGGCGTCGAGCAGGGCCGCGAAATCGTCGCGGGTCGGGTTGAGGCTGAGGTCGTCGGCCATGTTGTCGTTACAGTCTCTGGTGTTGCGAACGCCCAATGCGGCGGGATTGCCGAACGGAGTCCGGGCGTTCAGGTTTTGAGGAGTTTTGATCACCCGCGGCCATCGAGCCCCGGCGCGTTGGATTTAGCCCTTGGCGGTTTCCCACCGGCTTCGCGCCGCCTCGACGATACGGCGGGCCGCATCGAAGGCCGCGTCTATACTCATTTCAGTGGTATCGAGCAAGATGGCGTCGTCCGCGGCCCGCATCGGCGAGTCCGCCCGGCCGCTGTCGCGCTCGTCCCGGATGCGGATGTCGGCGAGGATGTCCTCGTAGGCCACGGCCTCGCCCTGGCCGGTCAGCTGCTTCCAGCGACGCTCGGCGCGAACCTCCGGCGTGGCGGTGACATAGACCTTGGCCGGAGCGTCCGGGGCGATGACGGTGCCGATGTCGCGGCCGTCGATCACCGCGCCGGGCTCCCGGGCGGCGAAGTTGACCTGGAACTGGCGCAGCGCCTCGCGGACGGCGGGATAGACCGCCACCCGGCTGGCCGCCTCGCCGGCCGCCCGGGTGCGGACCTCGGGCTTTTCCAGCTCGGCTGGATCCAGCGTCTTCGCGGCCGCCAGCGCCGCCGCCGGGTCGGACAGGTCGCCGCCCTCGGCCAGCACCCGCACGCCCACGGCCCGGTACAGCAGGCCGCTGTCGAGCACGGGAAAGCCGTACAGCGCGCCCAGCTTCACGGCGATGGTGCCTTTGCCCGAAGCGGCCGGACCGTCGACGGCGATGACGAAGCCCACGACGTCAGCCCTCCGCGATGTCGCCGCCCAGGCCGCGCATCAGGTCGGCGAAGGTGGGGAAGCTGGTGGCGATCATGCCGGGCTCGTCGACCTTCACCGGCTCGCGGGCGGCAAGGCCCAGGATCAGGTGGCTCATGGCGATGCGATGGTCGCCGTGGGTCTCGACCATGCCGCCGCCGCGCGGGGCCTCGCCGGTCCCCCGGACGATGAAGCCTTCCGGCTCCTCCTCGACGTCGACGCCGCAGGCTTCCAGGCCCGCCGCCATCAGGGCGATGCGGTCGCTTTCCTTGAGGCGCATCTCGGCCACGCCGCGCATGATGGTCTCGCCCTTCGCGAAGGCGGCGGCCACGGCCAGGATCGGATACTCGTCGATCATGCTCGGCGCGCGGGCCGGCGGCACGACGATGCCGGTCAGGGCGGAGTGGCGGGCGACGATGTCCCCGACCTCTTCACCGCCGGCCTCGCGGCGGTTGGTGATGGTCAGGTCCGCGCCCATCTCGACCAGGCTCTCGAAAAGGCCGGTGCGGGACGGGTTCAGCATCACGCCCTCGATCGTCACCTCCGAACCCGGCGTGACGATGGCCGCCACGATCGGGAAGGCGGCGGACGACGGATCGCCCGGCACGTCGACGTGCGTACCCTTCAGCGTCTGGCCGGCGGGCAGGGTGATGTGCAGGCCGTCGGCCTTGTCCTCGGTCGTCACGGTCGCGCCGAACGCGCGCAGCATCCGCTCGGTGTGGTCGCGGGTGGCCTCCGGCTCGACGACGGTGACGTCGCCGACGGCGTTCAGGCCCGCCAGCAGCACGGCCGACTTCACCTGGGCCGAGGCCATCGGCAGGACATAGGTCAGGCCCTTCAGGTTTCCGCCGTGCAGGGTCAGGGGCAGGCGTCCGCCCTCCCTGGCCTCGTAGCGGGCGCCCATCTGGCTGAGCGGCTCCAGCACCCGGCCCATCGGCCGCTTTTGCAGCGAGGCGTCGCCGGTGAAGGTCGCGGTGATCGGAAAGCCCGCCGCCGCGCCCATGATCAGCCGCACGCCGGTGCCGGCGTTGCCGCAGTCGATGACGTCGGCGGGAGTCTGGAAGCCGCCGCGGCCGTCGACGGTCCAGGCGCCGTCGCCCGTGCGGCTGACGGTCGCGCCGAACGCCTGCATGGCGCGGCCGGTCGCCAGGACGTCGTCGCCTTCCAGCAGACCGGTGACCGTGGTGCGGCCTTCGGCGAGCGCTCCGAACAACAAGGCGCGATGGGAAATCGACTTGTCGCCCGGCACGCGAATCCGGCCACGAAGAGAGGCGCCGGGGCGGGCGCGAAGCACGGCGTTGCTCATACCGAGCGAAACTCCGGGAAAGGTCGGGAGAAACAAAGGGTTTTGCTTTTGACAGCGCCCCCGCCGCGTGGCAAGGGAGCCGCCGCTTTCGCACAAGCCTTTAGAGGATAAAGCCCCTTGGCCAATCCCGAACTGGGCGCAAAACAAATCTGCCCCAACTGTTCGTCTAAGTTCTACGACCTGGGCCGCCGCCCGGCTCACTGCCCCAAGTGCGGTGAGGACTTCGATCCGGAAGAAGCGCTGCGTAACCGCCGCGTCCGGGCTCGCACGTCCGTGCCGGACTACGAGGACGAGCCGGAAAAGGAAGCCAAGGCTCCCGAAGCCGACGGCGACGGGTTCGAGGAAGAACCCGATCAGACCCCGGAAATCGACGACGAGGCCGCGGCCGAGCCGATCGAGACCGACGACGAGGACGGCGACGCCGAGCCGGGAACCCCGGCCCCGGGCGGTGACGACCTGGGCGTCGACTTCGCCGAGGACGAGGATCTCGCCGACGACGCCGACGAGGACGTGCCGTTCCTCGAGGACGAAGACGAGGACGATTTCCCGGAAGACGAAATCGACGGTCTGCCGGGCGAAGACGACGGCGAAGACCGCTAAAATCCGGTTCGGAAGGGCCCTGCAAAAAATCGTCATGCAGGGCCTTGATCGGCGAGGGATCACGGCATAGAAGTCGCGCCCTCGCCGCCGGCCACCGGAAGCGGGACCCGAACTTTCGGGGCTATAGCTCAGCTGGTAGAGCGCTTGAATGGCATTCAAGAGGTCAGCGGTTCGACTCCGCTTAGCTCCACCATCAAAGGCCGTCCGGTAACCCGGGCGGCCTTTGCCACATCCAGGGCCTCAGGCCGCCATCCCCCGCAGACGGTCGTTCTCCTGCTCCAGCGCCTTGGCCCAGCCGGCCAGGCCGAAGCGGCGGGTGTCGATCTGGTTCCAGTAGAGTCCCGGGCTGCGCTTCCACAGATGCAGATGGGCCAGGGCCGAGGCGCACTGGGCGCCCATGTCGATCACCTCGGCCAGTTCCATCATCCCGAACGGGAGGGGCGAGGCGACGTCGCCGATGACCTGCTCGGCCGGCGAGGCCGCGGCGGCCAGTGATTCGCGCACCCCGCGCTCGAAGCAGTCGCGGGCGGCGGCCTCGTCGCCGCCGAACAGATGCAGCCGGCCTTCGTAGAAGCTGGCGGCCACCGTCTTGGTCGCCAGCAACGGCGAGAAGGCGCGCCAGTCGCGGCGGGCGGTGCGACCGTACCAGTCGATCGCCGCGCCACGGTTGCCGGTCATCTCCATCAGCCGCGCGGCCAGGAACTCCAGCGACATGCGCCAGCGGCCGGTGTGTGGATCCTGGCTGGCGGCCGCGGCCGCGAGATAGTCCTCGATCAGGTCCATGACCTCGGACGCCGCCTCGACGCTGCGCGCCTCCAGCATGCGATAGCCGAGGACGGCGATGGCCCCGCCCCGGTCCGGCGAGTCGGCGCGACCGTTCTGCGCCACCATCAGCGCCATCCGGATCAACTTGTCGCCGTCGGTCATCCGCTCGCCCATCTGGATCAGCGAACGGTAGAGGTAGGGGTTGTCGTAGGAGGCGCCGAAATCGGCGACCGTCGGCGTCGCCCGGTCGGCGCGGTCGAAGGCCGGGTGCCTGAACGCCGCCGCCATCTCCGCGTCGCACTCGAACGGATTGCCCGACGCCACGGCCAGCAGCCATTCGGACCCGTCGTCGCCGTCCATGTCCGCGCGGCGCAGGACGCGGCCGGAGTCGGCCATCTTGAACCCGCCCGGCGCGGCCTGGAGGTACTTGGCCTCCAGAATGAAGTGCTGGGCGATGCCGTTCGCCAGCTTGGCCCAGTCGAAGACGTGCAGGTGATATTCGTTGGGGTCCTCGCCGGTCTCGTCCATCCAGCGGTCGGGGACCGAGGTGATGATCCGTCCGTCGGGCTTCAGCACCCGCTTGAACGCCGCCAGCGCGGCTTCCCAGTCCGGCACGTGCTCCAGGGTCTCCATCGACACGATCACGTCGATCGAGCGGTCGGGCACCCCCTCCAGCAGGGACACGTCGCCCGGCCGATAGCTCACGCCCTCGCCGCCGTAGTTGGCCTGGGCGTAGGCGCAGGTCTCCGCGTCCAGGTCCATGCCGAGGAACTCGGAACCCCGCGACAGCGCCGCCAGGGTGGCGGTTCCGTAGCCGAGGCCGCAGGCGCAATCGAGGACCCTGTCGCCGGCCCGGATGTACTCGGCGGCCAGGCTGTAGCGGACGACATGGGCGTCGGCCCGGCAGCCGGACTCCCGCAGCATGTCCATGTGCAGGCCACGGTCCTCCATCAGGTCGCCGACCTTCCACCGGGCGGCGGCGTCGTCGGGGATGCGCTGGAAGTAGCTGACCGGCGCGGTGTGCCAGTCCGTCAGGCCTTCGTACTCGTGCGTCAGCAGTCCGGCCGGATGCCGGCGCCAGACGCCTTCGAACAGCGGGTTCTCGACCTCGCGGCGCGGCCGCCCGGCGCCCAGCAGGACCAGGTTGCGGGCCGGGCGCGCGCCGACGATGGCCTGCAGGAAGGCCGAAGGCTCGTGGCGGGGCAGGTCGACGATCAGGCAGTGCAGCAGCTCGCCCGCCGGCAGGGCCGGCGCCTCGTGCGCGGCCCAGGCCTCGCACCCGTTCAGCCGCAGCTCCTGGACCAGCACCCCGTCGGGCGCGCCGACATGAACGAAGCGTCCCCCGCCGAGGCGGCCGAGGATGTCGCGCGCGAGCTGGATGGTCATGGAAAGCCGGTCCCGGGAATCGTTGCGGGTCTCAGGCTCGGCCCCAACCAGAAAATTAACGTTAACGAAAGCACCACCAAGGATGGTTAACGCGCGCGCCAGGGGGCGCGGCGACCAGAGACGATCCATGACTGTGACCAGCATCAACCCGGCCCAGTTGGCCTCGGTGCTCGACGGCGCGCCCGATAGCCTGCGCGTGCTGTCGCTCGACTGCTGGGACACGCTGATCTGGCGCAACGTCCACGCGCCGCACGGCGTGTTCAGCGATCTGCTCGACTGCAGTTCGGCCGCCAGTCTGCGCGGCGTCGCCGAGGACGCCGCGCGCAAGCGGGCCCGTGTGCGGCAGGACCGGGCCGAGATCACGCTGGACGAAATCTACGAACTGATGATGCCGACGGCCGACGCCGAGACCCGCGCCGCCGCCTCGGCGGCAGAGCTGGACGCCGAGGCGCGACACGCCTTCGCCTTCAAGCCGACGGTGGACCTGATCCGCGACGCCCGTCGCCGGGGGCTGAAGGTGATCGTGGTCAGCGACATGTACATGTCCAGCGCCCAGCTCTCGGCCCTGATCGCCGCCGTCGCGGGCCAGGAGGTGCTGGACCTGATCGACCGGGTGTTCTGCTCGGCCGATCATGGCGTCACCAAGTCCAGCGGCCTGTTTCCGATCGTGCTCAAGCAGTTGGGCGTGCGGCCGTTCGAGGTGCTGCACCTGGGCGACAACCTGAAGGCCGACTTCGAGTCGCCGCGCGACCTGGGTCTCTTCGCGCTGCACCTGGAGCAGTTCGACGACGAGGCCGCCGCCCGCATCCGCATGGAGGCGGCGGTCAGCGTCATGATCGAGGACGCCGGCGACGAGCGCTTTCCGACCCTGCAGCCGCACCGCGCCGCTGTCGCCGCCATGCTGCCGCGGCTGGAGGACCCCGCCGCCCGCTTCGGCTACGCGGTCATGGGGCCGGTGCTGACCGGCTTCGCCCACTGGCTGGCGCGCGAGGCCGATCGCCTGCGCGCCCGGTCGCGAGGCGAGGTCCGCTACGTCTTCCTGCTGCGGGACGGTCACCTGCCGCGCCGGGTCTATGAGGCGATCGCCCAGGCCGGCGGGCCGCCGGTGTCCGCCATCGAGCTGAGCCGCTTCACGGCCGCGGCGGCGTCGATGACCAGCGAAGAGGCCATCTTCCGGTATCTCGACGCCGAGGTCGCCGACACGCGGCTGGACGTTATCGCCAAGCAGCTGTTGTTTCCGACGTCGGAGATCGAGGATCTGGTCCGGCCGCCGGCCTCGGGGTCGAAGATCAAGGCCTTCCTGCACAAGGTCCGCAAGCCGGGCACGCTGGCGCGCATCGTCGAGCGCTCGAAGGCCTTCGCCGACCGTCTGGCCGCCTACGTCGCCCGGGAGACGGGCGCCCGGCCGGGCGATACCCTGGTCCTGATCGACCTGGGCTACGCCGGCACCGTCCAGCGGCTGGCGGAGCCGGCGTTGCGCGAGCGCTTGGGCGTGGACGTCGCCGGCCTCTATCTGATCGATCGGCCGCTGGAGGCCACGGGCGCCGACAAGCGCGGCTTCCTCGACCTGCGCCACTATGACTTCCGCACGCTCAACGCCCTCTGCACCAACGTCGCGGTGCTGGAGCAGCTGTGCACCGTCGCCCAGGGCTCGGTGATCGACTACACGGCCGAGGGCGGGGTGACGCGCTCCGAGCTCGGCGTGAAGGGCCGGCAGAGCGCTGTGCGCGAGACCATCGCCGAGGCGTCGCTCCTCTACGCCGCGACCGCCGACGACGCCTTCGAGCGCCCGCCGGCCTCGCTGGACGACGACGCCGTGCGTCGCGCCGCCGCCGCCTGTCTGGCGCGGCTCATGTTCCTGCCGACGGCCGGGGAGATCGAGGTCCTGCGCGGCTTCGAGCACGACGTTAACCTGGGCGCCCAGGACATGCTGAAGCTGTTCGACGCCGACAGCGCCGGCGAGGGTCTGCGCCGTTCGGGCCTGGCCTATCTGAAGAACACCGACCGCATGTTCCTGCCGGCCGAGCTGCGTGCGCACGGGCTGCCGCTGAACCTGACGCTGCTGACCCATCGCCGGTTCGGGCTGGAGTTCCGCAGCGCCGACTTCCTGCACCGCGAGCTGACGCTGCCGCTCATGGTGGCCGGCGGCGGCGACGTGCAGATGACCGAGATCACCGCCCACGCCACGCACGAGGGCTTCTATCGGGCGATCGTGCCGATCGGCGATTGCCGCTACGCGGTCGGCGCCATGTTCGGCCAGCTGTTCGAGTGGGTGCAGATCGAATCGATGAGCTTCAGCCCGGTCGAGGACTGGGAGGCGAAAGCCGGACGGGCGCTCGCCACGCCGATCCCGGCCGAGCCGGTGCTCGAAGGCATGAGCGCCGCCGCGCCAGGCCTGTACCGGTGCGAGACGGAGGCCGGCTTCGTGATGCTGCCGCCCCCGCCCCGAACTTCGGACAGGATGATGGCGCTGGCGATCGTCTTCCGACCGATCGCCGAGCGCCAGAAGGCCGCGGCCTAAGCGACCCCGTTGCGGCCGCGGGCGAGCCGCGAGCCGACGATCAGGATCAGCAGGTTCACGACCAGCCCGCCGACGATGACGCCCAGGGCGCCGATCGGGTCGGCCTCGGCCGGACCGGCGGCCAGGCTCCAGGGCAGGGCCATCATCCGCGCCGCGTCGCTGGCCGAGGCGTCGGCCTGAAGGCCGGCCAGGCCGAACACGCCGGCGACGCCGACGGCGGCGGTGATGAGGGCGAGCAGTCCGTAGATCGCGCAGGCGACGCCGAGCGCACGGGCCCAGCGGTCGCGCGCGCCGCCTTCCCGGTTGTCGAACTCGTTGAGAGTGACGGCCATGGGTGTTCCCTTCGACATGCCGGCCCGCATCGGTGGCGGGCCTGGTCCGTTACGCGCCGTACGCGGAACGACGAGCACATTTCGTCGAAGAACAAACCCATAAGTCAGCGCGACGGGAAATTATCTTCCTCGTGAGGCGTGGTTAACGCCTTTCAGGGAAAAATTCAACCCGCGCGCGACTTCAGGTCCGCGTGATCAGCCCGAGATGCGGGCCGAGGCCATCACTGACTCCACCTCGGCCTGGGTGGCGGCGAAGTAGTGCTCCGCCGGGGCCATGTAGAGCAGGACGTAGAGGCGACCGTTCACCTCGGCCAGCTGCGCCACGCCCGAGATGTTCAGGCCGGCGGCCGTCTGGCCGGTGATGTCGACGCGGACGCCGTCCTTGTCGCCGATCTTCACCGGCCGGATGTTGTCGGTCTCGACGCGCAGATAGCCGATCGACACGAGGCTGTCGGTGATGAACTCCGCCTGCTCGACCGGCGTCAGGCCGGTCTTGTAGGTCGGCATCGGCTTTTCCTTGCTGACCGTGCGGATGATGCTCTCGCCGGTCTTCAGGCCGTCGATCACGAACAGCGAGTTCAGCGCCGGACCGTCGATGGTCAGCATCCGCACGGCCTTGGGCGAGCCGATCAGAGGGCCGAGGTCGGTCCAGGTCCGGCCCACGGTCACGGAGTGCGTGCCGACGGCGTACGGGCCCGGGGGCACCGGCTTGATGCCGACACAGGCCGAGAGGGTCACGAGGGCGGCGACGGCCGCGGCGAAGCGCAGGTTGCGGGCGATCATGATGCGGTGCTTCCGTTGATCTTCTTGAGGCTGGCCTCGACGAGCCATCGGTCGTCGGCGGTCGCGGCTTTGGCCAGATAGGTTTCGTAGGCGGTCCTGGCCTCGACGGTCTTGCCGACCTTGGCCTGCATGTCGCCGAGTTCGCGCCAGACAGCGACGGGCGCGTCCGGGCGGGTGGAGGCCGAAAGGTAGGCGGCGACGGCCTTGTCCTGGTCGCCGTCGAGACGCCGGCGGCGATAGGCCTCGCCCTTGTAGAACTCGAGCACGCCCAGGTCCTCGCCGTCGGCCGCGAGTCGGTCGATCAGGTGCAGGGTCTGGCCGTAGTCGCGGCGGCGCAGGTCGTCGGTCAGCCAGGCCGGCAGGAACTTGCGGATCTGGGCCCGGTAGCGCATCCGCTCGCCTTCCGACGGCGCGGTGCGGCCGGCGGCCAGGGCGTCCAGCGCGGCGATGCGCTCGGGCGTCACCGGGTGGGTGGCGAAGATGCTGGCCCGGGTGTCCTCGGCGCGAACCTTCGGGAAGTCGGACGACGCCGTCTCGGCCCGCAGGGAGCGCCACAGCGCCGCGGCCGAGGCGGGATCGTAGCCGGACTTGACCGTCCGATCGAAGCCCAGCGCGTCGGCTTCCGTCTCCTGCTCGCGCGAGAAGGCGAACACGGTCGAGATCGCGCCCAGGTACAGCAGACTGCCGACGATGCCGCCGCCAGTGGCCAGCATCAGGATCATGCCGACGTTGGACCGGGTCTTCATCGTCCGCCAGCGGGCCAGCGAGTGGCCGTGCGCGTAGTGGCTGGTCTCGTGACCCAGCACGAAGGCCAGTTCGGACTCGCTGCGCGCGCGCAGCAGCAGGCCGGACCACACTTCCATGTAGCCGTTGGGGGCCATGGAGGCGTTGAAGTACGGCCGGTCCATCACATAGACGCGGATCTCGCTGCAGTACTCGGCCGCCACCTTGCAGGCGACGCCGCGCACGTAGCCGGTCAGTTCCGGGTCGCGGTTCAGTTCCGCCTTGGTCCTGGCTTCGAGCTCCGCCTTGTCCGACTGCGCCCACAGGCCGCCTTCGTCGGTGGTCGCGTCGGGTCGGGCGCCGACCGCACGCTGGGCGAAGGCCGGTGTAACGGTCGACGTCGCGATGGCGGCCGCCAGGATGGAAGAAACGGCCGCCCGGAGGATCGGCCGCCGCATCAAAGCGGCAGGCCCTTCAGCAGCGAGTCGGTGAGGATCTGGGCGCCTTCCGGCGAGCGCATGTCCGCGTTCGGGCCGGCGATGGCGTAGTTGAACCAGATCACCTTGCCGGTCTTCAGGTCGACCAGCGAGGCCATCACCTGCTGGCTGCCCATCGGGATGCTGACGCCCAGCGCGGCGGCGCCGATCATCATCGCCACGCGGCCGCCGCTCGAATAGGAGCCCCGGCCGTAGACGAACAGGGCGTAGTCGCTGCTGTACTTGGCCGCCAGCAGTTGGGTGCCCTCGCCGAGGGTCCAGTCGAAGCCGGTCTTGGAGGGCAGGCCCTGGCCGTACATGCCGTAGCTGAGGATCGAGCCGCCGACCGCTCCGTTCAGGCGCAGCACCTGGCCTTCGCGGCCTTCCATCTCGGTCATCGGATCGAGGACGGTGAACTTGTGCGACTTGGTCTTGAGGGTCGCCTCGACGGCCGTCTGGATGTTGGCCTTGGCCGAGGCGGTCCAGTCGGCGCGGGGCTCCTGCAGGCCCGAGGCCGTCAGCAGGCTCAGCTCGATGTCCGGCTGGGCGATCAGCACCTGGGCGTTCTGCGGCGGCGCGGCCGGCAGGCCGGTGGCCGACTTGACGTTGGTGGTGGTGCAGGCGGCCAGGGCCATGCAGGCGGCCGCCATCGCGATATAGCGCATCATTGTGGGAGGTCCCCCGATCCCCGTTGTGGCCGCCAGCTAATCGTATTGCGCGCCCGAAACAAGACACCTTTCGGCGACCGGCGATCGGTGAATTTGTCGCAACCGGGCCGCGCTTGTCCGTGGCCTGAGCGTGCTTCCGGAGCAGGGCGGGCGGACTTGCGCGCGGCCAGGGCAATCGCCACCTATGGCCGGAACCGCGGGGGCGGCGCCTGCTCGAGGGCCGTCCAGCGGAGAGTCGCTTCGACAAGGACTCGGACGGTGACGATGACGACAAGACCCGTACTTTTCGACAGCCCCTTCCTGCTGGGCTTCGACCATACCCGGATGCTGATCGAACGGGCGGCCAAGGCCGCCGGCGAAAGCTATCCGCCCTACAATGTCGAGGCGCGCGACGACGGCGGCGTCCGGATCACCCTGGCGGTGGCCGGCTTCGCGCCCGACCAGCTCGAGATCACGGTCGAGGGCAACCAACTGACGGTGGGCGGCCGGCGCGGCGACGCGGCGGAGGGTCCCGAGCGAGCCTACCTGCACCGCGGCATCGCGGCCCGCGGCTTTGTCCGGGCTTTCGTGCTCGCCGACGGCATGGAGGTCGACGGCGCGCTGCTCGAGCACGGCCTTCTGCACATCGATCTCGTCCGGCCCGAGCCGGAACGTTCGATCCGGCGGATCCCCATCCGGACCGTCGATTGATCCATCTGACGACGAAGTCACCGGGGCCGGCTGAACCGGCGGCCCCCGGCTGCGTTCAAAATACGAAGGAGGTGGTCTTATGACGCCCCAACTGTTGACCAAAGAAGCCTTTGCCGCGCTCGGCGCGCCCGATCTGGTCTACGTGCGCCCGGTGAGCGCCGCCCAGGTGATCGCCGAGACGCCGGCCGACGCCCTGCGTGGCCACGCGCTCGATCCGCGACAGACCCTCTACGCGGTGCACCGCGCCGACGGCGAACGTCTGGCCGTCATGAGCGACCGTGACTCGGCCGTCGCCGCCGCGCTCGCGCACGAGCTGGCGCCGGTTTCCGTCCACTGATTCAGAGAGACAGATCTTCGGCCACCCCGATCAGGCGGCCGAAGGCTGCGCCTCGCGGGCGAGCAGGGCCATGATCGCCTCGGCGGTCCGGGCCTGACGTAGCTGCTGGCGCAGATCGCCCTGCCGAAGCAGCCGCGACACCCGGGCGAGGGAGCGCAGGTGGTCGGTGTTGGCGTCCATCGGCGCGAAAAGCGCGAACAGCAGATCGACCGGCTGGTCGTCGACCGATTCGAACTGGGTCGGCTGCTCCAGGCGCAGGAACACACCCCGCATCGCGGTCAGGCCCGGCAGACGGGCATGCGGCACGGCGACGCCGTGGCCCACCCCGGTCGAACCGGCGGCCTCCCGTTCAAGCAGGGCGTCGAGCGTCGCGTCGGCGGAAACGCCGTAGTTGCGCGCCGCGATGTCGGCGATCGCCGACAGAACCTGGCGTTTGCTGCCCCCGCCCGCGCGCGGCGCGATCGCGCGCGGCTCCAGCAGGTCTCCGATGTTCATACGCACAATGCTCGCAAACAGGTCGACCCAGGGCAGGCGACCGCCGGATCAGGCGTTTGCCCGTGTTCCGTTGCCGTTCTGTGACTGGGTCCGCTCGGGATCGATCCAGCCGATATTTCCATCAGGCCGGCGATACACCACGGACAATCCGCCATGGGCGGCGTTCCTAAACACGATTGTGCGGGATTCGGTCAAGTCCAGTTCCATGACCGCCATGGAAACGGTCATCGTCTTCAGGGACGCTTCGGTCTCGGCGATGATCATCGCGGCGGGGGGCGCGTGGCTGTCGCCGTCCTCCCAATCGTCGCCCTCGTCGTCGTCGGGCGCGCGGATGACGGTGTAGGCGGCGGCCGTTTCGGCCTGCTTCGCCGCGGATTGCGCCGAATGGCTCTTGAGCCGGTTCTTGTAGCGCCGGACGCGGGTGGCGAGCTTGCCGAGCGCGGCGTCGAAGGCCGCGTGGGCGTCGCTCCCCAGTCCGTGGCTCTGGAGAGCCTGTCCGGACGACAGGGTGACGGCGCAGTCCACCCTGAATGCGTAGCCATCCTTGGTCACCACGACATCCGCGGCGCCGCCGCGTTCGAAGAATTTGCCGATGGTGTTGGTGAGTTCGTCGGAAACCCGCACTCGCAGGGCTTCACCGACGTCGACGTGCTTGCCGGACACTTGCACTTGCATACCCACATGAACGCGCCTGTGACGGTTAGGTGTCAAGCGAACGAGGGCGTGATCAGTCTTTTGTGAGCGCGTCGCTCAGGCCACGCTCAGCCAGCGCATGAGTTCCCTCAGCGCGATGATCGCCGCCTGCCCGCCCAGCACCAGCAGGCCGGCGCTGATGGCCGTGATCGCATAGCCCGCCAGCGCCAGGTATCCGTCCCGCTGCACCAGCGACAGGCCGAAGGCGGCGATGGCGGCGGCGGGGGCCATGTTGCCGAGCGGGATGGGCAGCAGCAGCACCAGCGACAGCAGGAAGCAGGTCAGGCCGATCAGCCGGTCGCCGACCGGTCCGAACATGATCGCGAGCCGTGGCCGCGACACCTTCTCGACCCGCTCCAGCCAGGGGATCAGCTTGTGCAGCGCCTTGGCCAGGTCCCGCCGCTTCATCTCGCGGTTGTCGATGAAGCGTGGCAGCCAGGGGCTGCGGATGCCGACGGCGATCTGCGGCGTCAGCAGCACCAGGGGTAGCGCCAGGAAGGTGGACGACCCGGGTGGCAGTGGCAGCCAGTTGGGCGCCGAGAAGAAGAACAGCAGCGCCCCGAACGCCCGCGGACCGAACCGATGCACGATCTCGCCGACCGAGACCGTGGGGTCGGGGTCGTCGCTGATCTCGCGCAGGATCGCCGACAGGGGAAGCCGGCGCTCGGTCGTTTCCATCAGGGTCTCCGGACGCGCAGTCTAAACGCACGAACGCGCGAAGGGTCATCCGCCGTTGGGGTGGGTCGTCAGACCGCCGCGCGGAGCATGCGCCGGCGCTCGACCGACGACGGGATGCGCATCGCCTCGCGATACTTGGCCACTGTCCGCCGGGCGATGTCGACGCCGGTCTCGCGCAGGATGTCGACGATGGCGTCATCGGAGTGGACTTCGCTCTCGGCGCCTTCGGCGTCGATCAGCTGGCGGATCCGGTGGCGCACGCTTTCGGCCGAGTGGGCCTCGCCGCCGGACGACGACGCGATCGCCGAGGTGAAGAAGAACTTCAGCTCGAACAGGCCGCGCGGCGTGGCGATGTACTTGTTCGAGGTCACGCGGCTGACCGTGCTCTCGTGCATGCCGATGGCGTCGGCGACGGTCTTCAGGTTCAGCGGCCGCAGGTGCTGGACGCCGAAGGCCAGGAAGCCGTCCTGCTGGCGGACGATCTCGCTGGATACCTTCAGGATGGTGCGCGCCCGCTGGTCCAGGCTCTTCACCAGCCAGTTGGCGTTGGCCAGGGCGTCGGCGACGAAGGTCTTCTCCTGGTCGTTGCGCGCGCCGCCGGAAACCCGGGCGTGATAGCGCTTGTCGACCAGCACCCGGGGCAAGGTGTCGGTGTTCAGCTCGACGTGCCACAGCCCGCCGGCGCCCTCGCGCACGAACACGTCCGGCGTCACGGGCTGGGGCGGTTCGCCGCCGAACGCCGCGCCCGGCCGGGGCGTCAGGGCCTTCAGTTCGCCGATCATGTCGCGCAGGTCGTCGTCGTCCACGCCGCAGACCTTGCGCAGCGCGCTCAGGTCGCGACGGGCCAGCAGCTCCAGGTGGTCCAGCATGGCCGACATCGCCGGGTCGTAGCGATTCCGCTCGATCAGCTGCAGCGCCAGGCACTCGCGCACGCTGCGGGCCATGACGCCGGTGGGCTCGAAGCCCTGCAACACGCCCAGCACCCGTTCGATCATCGCCAGCCCGCAGCCGAGCCGCTCGGCGATCTCGGCCAGGTCGGCGCGCAGGTAGCCGCCCTCGTCGGCGGCGTCGATCAGCACCACGGCGACGGCGTTCTCGGCATCGGTCAGCCGCGCCACGGCCAGCTGGTCGTGCAGATGCTCGACCAGGGTCTTTTCGCGCGACAGCCGGCTTTCCAGGTCGTCCTCGCCGTCGAAGCCGCTGCCGCCGGAGCCGGCGCGGGACCAGTCGATCTGGCCGCCCGCATGACCGGCGTCCTCGGAGCCCTCACCGCTGTGGCGCTCGCCGGGCGACAGGTCCTGGGGACCGGCGTCCATGTCGGCGGTCGCGGTCATGTCGGAGACGGTGTCGAGAGATGTGTCGGCGACCTCGGCCCGCTCGACCTCGGGCTGGGGTTCGTCGTCGCGGTCGTCCCGGGCCAGCAGGGGGTTGCGCTCGAGCTCGGCCTCGACATAGGCCTCGAGCTCGAGGTTGGTCAGCTGCAGCAGCTTGATCGCCTGCTGCAGCTGCGGCGTGATCACAAGGCTCTGGCCTTGTCTCAGCTCCAGTCTTGGACCGAGCGCCACGCGCTTCTCCCTCGCCCCCGAACAAATCGAGCGCCCAGAATCGGCCGTGAACGTTAACGACGCCCTTAAGCGGCACGCTAATTGCAGTGACGCGCGGTCGCGGTTTCTGATTGGCGCGAGGATGACGGTGGCGGGGCGGGCCGCCGCTAGAAGCGGTCGCCCAGATAGACCCGGCGGACGTCCGGGTTGTCGACGATTTCCTGCGGGGCGCCTTCGAACAGGACCTCGCCAGCGTGGATGATCGAGGCGCGGTCGATGATGTCGAGCGTCTCGCGCACGTTGTGGTCGGTGATCAGGATGCCGATGCCCCGACCCTTCAGGTAGCCGATCACCTCGCGGATGTCGGCGATCGCCAGGGGGTCGATGCCGGCGAAGGGCTCGTCGAGCAGCATGAAGCTGGGTTCGCTGGCCAGGGCGCGGGCGATTTCCACCCGCCGCCGTTCGCCGCCGGACAGCGACACCGCCGGCGACGACTTCAGGTGGCTGATACGCAGCTCTTCCAGCAGGCTGGTGGTCGTCTCGCGGGCGCGGGTCGGATCCTTCTCGCGCATCTCGACCACGGCCAGGACATTCTCTTCCACCGTCATGCCGCGGAAGATCGAGGCTTCCTGCGGCAGGTAGCCGACGCCCATGCGGGCGCGCTGGTACATCGGCAGGGCGGTGATGTCGCGGCCGTCGAGCCAGATCGAGCCCTGATCGACCGGGATCAGCCCGGTGACCATGTAGAAGCAGGTGGTCTTGCCCGCGCCGTTGGGACCGAGCAGGCCGGCGACCTCGCCGCGCGCCAGGCGCAGGCTGACGCCGCGCACCACCTGGCGTTCGCCGAAGGTCTTGGTGAGTCCCTCGACGACGAGGCCTTCGTCTGAGCTGTGAGCCGGCGCGACGGTCACCTTAACGCGTCGCCCCCTGGTCGCCCGGGTAGAAGACGCCGCGCACGCGGCCCGGCTTGTTCCGGCCCTTGACGGTGGAGGTCATGTTGGCCTGGCCGGTGCGGGTGTTGATCACCATCCGGTCGCCGCGCACGACGCTCTTGCCCTGCATGACGATGACGTTGCCCGTCAGCGTGATGGTCTCGCTGGAGAAGACGTAGACCGCCTCGTCGGCCCGGGCGGTGCGCTCGGGCGTCACGAAGTAGACCTTGCCGCGGGCTTCCATGCGCTCGCTCGCGCCGCAGCCGTCGCCCTTCTTGGCGCTGTAGAGGCTTACCGTGTCGGCGCGCAGCCGGGTCTTGCCCTGCAGGGCCTCGACCGAGCCGTTCCACGTCGACAGGCACTCACTGTTGACGATGTCCTGGGCGTCGGCCGTGATGTCGATCGGCGCGCGCGGATCGATCTGCGCCAGCGCGCCGCCAGCGATCAGGCTCGTGGCCGCGACAACGGCGCCGACCAGCCCAAGTTTTCTTCCGGCGCCAAGCATGCGCGCTCCCGACATGACCATGCCCGTTCTTATTCCGGATTGACCCGCGTGCGAACCCCGCCGCGAAATTCGACGCGATCGCCCTTTTCCTTGACCGTGTAGCTGCCCGCCGACACCTGGCCGACGGGGCCGTCGCCCTCGATGCCCTTCTGTCCGACCGCCTGGCCGGTTCGGGTGTCGATGGTGGTGTCGTTGGTCGCCACGCGGTTGCCGGCGCCGTCGTCGATGCGGACGTCGCCGGTCAGGCGCAGCAGGCGCGTCTTCTCGTCGTAGCTGCCGTTGCGGGCCATGATCCGGCGCGGCGTCGGGGTCTCGGCCCCGACCACCATGATCGGCTCGACCAGGGCCAGCTGGTGCGGCTGGCGCTCATCGCGCACGGCCTGTTCGGCCCCGATCAGGAAGCTGCGGCCGTCCTCGAGTCGACCCTGGAAGCGGGCGCCGACCATGCGGATGATCGGATCGTCGACCCGCACCGGCTTGGGCGCCTGCAGGGCGCTGAACGAGATCCAGCCCACCAGGCCCAGCCCGATCAGCGCCATCGCCGCCGGCAGCGCCAGACGCAGGTTGGCGATCAGCAGCCGGCGCGCTTCCCACTTCGCGAACGCCATTTCGCGGCGATCGGCGTTCGAAGGGACGGAGGAGGCGGCGGCGTCGGTCACGGGGTTCAGCTGTGGGCGAAGATGTCGGTTTCTTCCCAGCCGGCCAGGTCCAGGCGGGCGCGGGCGGGCAGGAAGTCGAAGCAGGCCTGGGCCAGGGCCGTCCGGCCCTCGCGTTCGATCATCGTCTCCAGCTTGGCCTTCACGCCGTGCAGATACAGCACGTCGGAGGCGGCATAGGCGAGCTGCTCGGGCGACAGCACGGGCGCGCCCCAGTCGCTGCTCTGCTGGGCCTTGGACAGGTCCACGCCGACCAGTTCCTTGACCACGTCCTTCAGGCCGTGGCGGTCGGTATAGGTGCGGGCGAGCTTCGAGCCGATCTTCGTGCACCAGACAGGGTTGGTCTCGACCTCCAGATGGCGTTCGAACATGGCGATATCAAAGCGGCCGAAGTGAAAAATCTTCAGCACGGCCGGGTCCGTCAGCAGCGCCTTGAGATTCGGGCAGTCGTAGGCCGGACGGTTCAGGCGCACCACGTGGGCGTCGCCGTCGCCGGCGGAAATCTGCACCACGCACAGCATGTCGCGGGTCAGGCTCAGGCCCATGGTCTCGGAATCGACCGCGACCGAGGTCACGCCGGCGAACAGACCGGCGGGGATGTCGCCTTCATGCAGGTGGTTGGCCAAGTGCGGACCGCTCCATTCGTTCGTTTGTGCGCCTGTCCCGCGGTACGCCGAACGGCGCCGGGCCTCTGGCGGCGGCGCTTGGTCCGGTGGAACGCCGAGCAGCGAGCGTCATGTCTTCAACTGCTGACATGTAACCGAGCAGGCCGCCGAATCCAGTCGCGAACGGTGCTTTTCGGAAGAAAGTTGCGAAGCGTTGCAGCGCTTCTTCATCGCGAGGGCGCGTCGATGCGCCGACGGACGATCAGAATCTTCGCGATGCGGGAAGGCCCAGTCGCTTCGCCCGAGAGGCTTTGAAGCGTCTTCCAAAGAGAAGGGGTGGTGCCCAGGAGAGGACTCGAACCTCCACGGCCTTTCGGCCACTGGCACCTGAAGCCAGCGCGTCTACCAATTCCGCCACCTGGGCTCGCTAGCCTGTCGGGAAGCCCGACCGGCGCGAAGGCGTGCCTCTTAGGGCGCCCGAATGGGGCCGTCAACGCCGCATTGCGCATGAAGCGCACAACGTCTATCGGACCGCATTCTCGCTCGTTATCCAAAGGCCGCAGCATGCGTGGGCTCGTCACTGTTTTCGGGGGTACCGGCTTCGTCGGCCGCCAGGTCGTCCGTTCGCTCGCCCGCCAGGGCTGGCGCGTGCGTGTCGCCGCCCGGAACGTCGGCCGCGGCTACCGCATGCGGATGCTGGGCGACGTCGGCCAGATCGAGGTCGTGCAGGCCAACGTCCGCAACGCCGCCTCGGTCGCCCGCGCCCTCGACGGCGCGGAGGCCTGCGTGAACCTGGTCGGCGTGCTGTACGAGACCGGCCGCCAGGGCTTCCAGGCCATCCACTACATGGGCGCCAAGACCGTCGCCGAAGCGGCGGCCAGGGCCGGGATCACCAACTTCGTGCAGATGTCGGCCCTCGGCGCCGACGCCGATTCGCCGTCGAAGTACGCTCGCACCAAGGCGATGGGCGAAGAGGTCGTGCGCGCGGCCATCCCGTCGGCCGTGATCGTCCGCCCGTCGGTGGTGTTCGGCCAGGACGACGCCTTCTTCAACAAGTTCGCCTTCCTGGCCACGATCAGCCCGGTCCTGCCACTGATCGGCGGCGGCGAGACGAAGTTCCAGCCCGTGTCCGTGGCCGACGTCGCGTTGGCCATCGCCAAGCTGCTGAGCGATCCGGACGCGGCCGGCCGCACCTACGAGCTGGGCGGCCCGGGCGTCTTCACCTTCAAGGCGCTGCTGCGGTTCCTGACCACCGAGATCGGCCGCCCGCGCGTGCTGGTCCCCGTGCCGTGGTTCGCGGCCCGCCTGCTGGGCCGGGCCGCCGGCCTCGCCAGCTTCATCGTCGCGCCGCCGCTGACCGCCGACCAGGTCGAGATGCTGAAGGTCGACAACGTCGTTACGCCCGGCGCGCCGGGGCTGGCCGAACTGGGCATCGAGCCCCAGACCATCGAGGCGGTGACGCCGGGCTACCTCTACCGCTACCGCAAGGGCGGCCAGTACGCCGCCCAGCCCGAAGGGGCTTTCTGACAGCCGGGGACATGCGCTTCAGCGCGTGTCCCTTGCCGCTTCAGACAGCCTGGAGCGACACGCACCGCCGCGCGATGCGTGTCCCGGATGGTCAAGTAAAGTAGATCAGACCCAAGCCGACGCCGCCGACCACGATCCGCCACCAGCCGAACGGCGACAGGCCGCGCTTGCTGACGAAGTCGAGAAGCACCTTCACGACCACCAGCCCGCTCAGGAACGACACCGCGAAGCCGATCGCCAGCAGGCCCAGGTGGTCGCCGACCATCAGGCTCTCGCGGCTTTCCCAGAAGTCCTTGGCGAAGGCCCCGACCATGGTCGGGATGGCCAGGAAGAAGCTGAATTCCGCCGCCGCCCGCTTGTCGACACCCATCAGCACCCCGCCGACGATGGTCGCGCCCGAACGCGAGACGCCGGGGATCATCGACAGGCACTGCATCAGGCCGACGCCGAGCGAGGTCAGCAACGGCAGCTTCATGGCGTCGTCGTGCCGGGGCCTGGGGCTCCAGCGGTCGAGCGCCAGCAGCACGAAGCCGCCGATGATCAGCGACCAGCAGATGATCTCCGGGCTGGCGAACAGCACCTGCTTGATGAAGCCGTACAGCAGGAAGCCGAGCACGACCGCCGGCAGGAAGGCGATCAGCACGCTCAGCGCGAAGCGCCGCGCCGCCGGATCGGTCGGCAGCCCGATCAGCACCTTCCACAGGCGGCTGAAGTAGAGCGTCACCACCGCCAGGATCGCGCCCAGCTGGATCAGCACGATGAAGCTGTCCCACGACGGATCCGTCAGCCCCAGAGCCAGCTTGGCCAGCAACAGATGTCCGGTCGACGAAACCGGGATGAACTCGGTCAGACCCTCGACGAGGCCGAGGATGATGGCCGCCAGAATATCGCTCACGATGACACCCGGATTTCACTGAGGTCCATTTTGTGGACCATATATGATCGTTTTAGAGGCGCGACCTGTGCGAACGACTCGCAATGGGTCTGAATTTGGTACGCAAAGTTGATCACCGCATTTTTCGTGCGGTTTTCCGACCGTAGAAGCCGCCGGACGCAAACTTTTTCTCCGGGACTGTGCGGCATGGCCGAACGGATGCTGAAATTCACGACCATCGAGCGGCGGACTCCCGAAAAGCGGGAAGCCTCGGCGCGGGCCGACGACTTCCTGGAGATCTACGCCGACTTCATCGACGCGAAGGCCACCGAACAGGCCTCGCGCTGTTCGCAGTGCGGCGTCCCCTTCTGCCAGACGCATTGCCCGCTGCACAACAACATCCCCGACTGGCTGCGCATGACCGCCTCGGGCCGTCTGGAGGAGGCCTATGGCCTTTCCCAGGCGACCAACAACATGCCGGAGATCTGCGGCCGCATCTGTCCGCAGGATCGCCTTTGCGAAGGCAACTGCGTCATAGAGCAGTCGGGTCACGGCACGGTGACGATCGGCGCGGTCGAGCGCTACCTGTCGGACAAGGCCTGGGAAGAAGGCTGGGTGAAGCCGCTGAAGCCGCTGGCCGAGCGGGGCCAGTCGGTTGGCGTGGTCGGCGCGGGCCCGGCGGGCCTGGCGGCCGCCGAGCAGCTGCGCGAGCAGGGCTATGCCGTCACCGTCTATGACCGTCACGACCGGGCCGGCGGCCTGCTGATCTACGGCATTCCCGGCTTCAAGCTGGAGAAGGACGTCGTCGAGCGTCGCACGAAGCGCCTGGAAGAGGGCGGCATCGCCTTCCGCCTCGGCTTCGAGGTCGGCCGCGACGCCACCCTGCCGCAGCTGCGCGAGCGTCATGACGCCGTGCTGCTGGCCAACGGGGTCTATGCCGCCCGCGACCTGGAAGTGCCCGGCGGCGGCTCTGCCGGCGTCGTGCCGGCGCTGGACTACCTGATCGCCTCCAACCGCGTCAGCCTGGGCGACACGGTCGAGGCCTACGACAGCGGCGTGCTGAACGCGTCCGGCAAGGACGTGGTCGTGGTCGGCGGCGGCGATACCGCCATGGACTGCGTCCGCACGGCCATCCGCCAGGGCGCCAACTCGGTCACCTGCCTGTATCGCCGCGACAAGGAGAACATGCCCGGCTCAATGCGCGAGGTCGCCAACGCCGAGGAAGAGGGCGTTGTCTTCGAATGGCTGGCCGCCCCGCGCGCCCTGCTGGGCGAGGCCGACGCCGTGACCGGCGTCCGCGCCGTCCGCATGCGCCTGGGCCCGCCCGACAGCTCCGGCCGCCGCGCGCCGGAAGCGGTCGACGGATCGGAGTTCGACCTGCCGGCCCAGCTGGTGATCAAGGCCCTCGGCTTCGATCCCGAAGACCTGCCGACCACGCTCGGCGCCGACGAGCTGTCCGTCAGCCGCTGGGGCACGGTGAAGATCGACCGCCGCACCCAGGCCGCCAACCTCGACGGCGTGTTCGCGGCCGGCGACATCGCCCGCGGCGCCTCGCTGGTCGTCTGGGCCATCCGCGACGGCCGCGACGCCGCCGCCTCGATCCACGGCTACCTCCAGGCCCGCGCCGAAGCGCCGGCCCTGGTCGCGGCGGAGTAAGCCTGATGACCACCGAACTCGAACGCTACCTCGCCAATCGCCAGACGCTGATCGAAGGCCACGCCTACGATCCGTCGACGGAACGTGACAACTGCGGCGTGGGCCTGGTCTGCGCCATCGACGGCAAGCCGCGCCGCGAAGTGGTCGAGCTGGCCATCAAGGCGCTGAAGGCCGTCTGGCACCGGGGCGCGGTGGACGCCGACGGCAAGACCGGCGACGGCGCCGGCATCCTGCTCTCGGTGCCGCAGGACTTCTTCGTCGCCCAGGTGAAGAACACCGGCCACACCCTGCGCCCCGGTCCGATCGCTGTCGGCCAGGTCTTCCTGCCGCGCGTCGACCTCGGCGCCCAGGAGGCCTGCCGCACGATCGTCGAGAGCGAGGCGCTGCGCTTCGGCTTCTATATCTACGGCTGGCGCCAGGTGCCGGTCGACACCTCGGTGATCGGCGAAAAGGCCAACGCCACCCGCCCCGAGATCGAACAGATCATGCTGTCGCCGCCGGCCGGCCTGGAAGGCGAGGCGCTGGAGCGCGCGCTCTACCTGTGCCGCAAGCGGATCGAGAAGCGCGTCGCCGCCTCGGCCATCGGCGAGTTCTACATCTGCTCGCTGTCGGCCCGCTCGCTGATCTACAAGGGCATGTTCCTGGCCGAGAGCATCGACGCCTTCTATCCCGACCTGCAGGATGAGCGGTTCGCGGCGGCGACGGCGATCTTCCACCAGCGCTACTCGACCAACACCTTCCCCCAGTGGCGGCTGGCCCAGCCCTTCCGGATGCTGGCGCACAACGGTGAGATCAACACCGTCAAGGCCAACACCAACTGGATGAAGAGCCATGAGATCCGCATGGCCGCCCAGGCCTTCGGGGAATTCGGCGAGGACGTGAAGCCGGTCATCCAGTCCGGCGGCTCCGACTCGGCCGCGCTGGACAACACCTTCGAGATCCTGGTCCGCGCCGGACGGGACGCGCCGATGGCCAAGGCCCTGCTGGTTCCGGAAGCCTGGAACAGCAAGACCGACGCCCAGATGAAGCCCGCGCACAAGGCGCTCTACAGCTACTGCAACGCCGTGATGGAGCCCTGGGACGGTCCGGCCGCCATCTGCGCCACCGACGGCCGCTGGGTCGTGGCCGGCAAGGACCGCAACGGCCTGCGCCCGCTGCGCGTCGCCTATACCGACGACGGCCTGGTCATCATGGGCTCGGAAGCGGGCATGTGCGGCGTCGCCGAGAGCCGGATCGTCCGTAAGCTGAACATCTCGCCCGGACGGATGATCGCCATCGATCTGGTCGAGGGCCGTCTCTACGACGAGGAGGCGATCATCGACCGCCTTGCCGAGGCGCATCCCTACACCGACTGGCTCGGCAACATGGTCGAGCTGGAAGCGAAGATCGGCCCGGGGCCGGAGCCGCGCCGCTTCTCCGGCGAGGAGCTGGTCCGCCGCCAGGCCGCCGCCGGCATGACGCTGGAAGATCTTGAGCTGGTCCTCTCGCCGATGGTCGAGGACGGCAAGGAAGCGGTCGGCTCGATGGGCGACGACACGCCGCTGGCGGTGCTGAGCGACTCCTACCGTCCGCTCAGCCACTTCTTCCGCCAGAACTTCAGCCAGGTGACCAACCCGCCCATCGACCCGCTCCGCGAGACCGGGGTGATGAGCCTGAAGACCCGCTTCAAGAACCTCGGCAACATCCTGGCCGAGGACGAGGCGCAGACGGACGTCTATGTGCTCGAAAGCCCGGTCCTGACGACCGGCATGTACGAGCGCATCCTCGGCTACATCGGCGACAAGAACCTCGGCGTCATCGACTGCACCATGCCGATCCCGGTCGCGGAGGCGCGGCCCGGCGACGCCCTGCGCGCCAACCTCGACCGCATTCGCGCCGAGGCCGAGGACGCGGCCCTGCGCGGCTGCTCGACCATCGTCCTGACCGACGAGAACACCGCCGCCGACCGCGTCGCCCTGCCGATGATCCTGGCCACGGGCGGGGTGCACGCGCATCTGGTGTCCAAGGGCCTGCGCTCCTACGTGTCGATCATCGTGCGCTCGGCCGAGTGCATGGACACCCACTACTTCGCGGTGCTGGTCGGCGTCGGGGCCACGGCGGTCAACGCCTGGCTGGCCCAGGAAAGCTTCCAGGACCGCCTCGATCGCGGCCTGCTGGGGGAGGCGACGCTCCGCGACACCTGCGTGAACTTCAAGACCTCGATCGAGCAGGGCCTGCTGAAGATCATCTCGAAGATGGGCATCGCGGTGATCTCGTCCTACCGCGGCGGCTACAACTTCGAGGCCGTCGGGCTGTCGCGCGCGCTGGTCGCCGAGTTCTTCCCGAGCATGCCCTCGCGCATCTCCGGCATCGGCCTGGCCGGCATCGAGAGCCGCGCGGTCGAGCTGCACCGCCGCGCCTGGGATCCGGCCTTCGTGGCCCTGCCGGTCGGCGGCTTCTACAAGGCCCGTCGCAAGGGCGAGGCGCACGCCTTCGACGCCCGCCTGATGCATACGCTGCAGCATGCCTGCAACACCGGCGACTACGAGAGCTACAAGCGCTTCTCGGCCGGCATGGCCGACCTGCCGCAGATCTCGCTACGCGACCTGCTGGCCTGGCGCACCGACCGCAAGCCGGTGACCGCCGACGAGGTCGAAAGCGTCAACGAGATCCGCAAGCGCTTCCTGACGCCGGGCATGAGCCTGGGGGCCCTGAGCCCCGAGGCGCACGGCGCGCTGAACATCGCCATGAACCGCATCGGGGCCAAGAGCGTCAGCGGCGAGGGCGGCGAGGACCGCGCGCGCTACCGTCCGCTGCCGAACGGCGACAACCCCAACAGCGCGGTCAAGCAGATCGCCTCGGGCCGGTTCGGCGTCACCGCCGAGTACCTGAACGAGTGCCGCGAGATCGAGATCAAGGTCGCCCAGGGCGCCAAGCCCGGCGAGGGCGGTCAGCTGCCTGGCTTCAAGGTCACCGAGATGATCGCGCGCCTGCGTCACGCCACGCCCGGCGTGATGCTGATCAGCCCGCCGCCGCACCACGACATCTATTCGATCGAGGATCTGGCCCAGCTCATCTACGACCTGAAGCAGATCAACCCCGACGCCCGGGTGACGGTGAAGCTCGTCGCCATGACCGGCATCGGCACGATCGCGGCGGGCGTGGCCAAGGCCAAGGCCGACACCATCCTGATCTCGGGCAGCGTCGGCGGCACCGGCGCCAGCCCCCAGACCTCGGTCAAGTTCGCCGGCGGCCCCTGGGAAATGGGCCTGTCGGAAGCCAACCAGGTCCTGACGCTCAACAACCTCCGCCATTCCGTCCGCCTGCGGACGGACGGCGGCATCCGCACCGGCCGCGACGTCGTCATCGCCGCCATGCTGGGGGCGGAGGAGTTCGGCATCGGCACCGCCAGCCTCATCGCCATGGGCTGCATCATGGTCCGCCAGTGCCATTCCAACACCTGCCCGGTGGGGGTCTGCACCCAGGACGAAAGCCTGCGCGCCCGTTTCACCGGCACGCCGGACAAGGTGGTCAACCTCTTCACCTTCATCGCCGAGGAAGTGCGCGAGATCCTGGCCGAGCTCGGCTTCCGCTCGATCGAGGAAATCGTCGGCCGCACCGACCTGCTGATGCAGGTGTCGCGCGGCGGCGAGCATCTCGATGATCTCGACCTCAACCCGCTGCTGGTCCGCGCCGATCCGGGGGCCAACAAGCCCTACTGCACGGTCGAGGGCCGCAACGAGGTGCCCGACACCCTCGACGCCCAGATCGTCCGCGACGCCGCGCCGTTCCTGCAGCGTGGCGAGAAGATGCAGCTGACCTACACCGTGCGGAACACCGCCCGGGCGATCGGCGCGCGTGTCTCCAGCCACATCACCCGCAAGTTCGGGATGAGCGCCCTGCCGTCGGACCACCTGACCGTCGAGCTGAAGGGTTCGGCCGGCCAGAGCCTGGGCGCCTTCTCGGTGCGCGGCTTGCGGATCGTGCTGACGGGCGAGGCCAACGACTACGTCGGCAAGGGCCTGTCGGGCGCGACCATCGTGGTGAAGCCGTCGCCGCACCTGCTGGCGCCGGAAACCAACGCCATCATCGGCAACACCTGCCTGTACGGCGCCACGGACGGCAAGCTGTTCGCGGCCGGCCATGCGGGCGAACGCTTCGCGGTCCGGAACTCGGGCGCGATCACCGTCATCGAGGGCTGCGGCGCCAACGGCCTGGAATACATGACCGGCGGCACGGCGGTGATCCTCGGCCCGGTCGGCAGCAACTTCGGGGCCGGCATGACCGGCGGCATGGCCTACGTCCTCGACCTGGCCGGCCGCTTCGAGGGCCAGGTGAACCCCGAGAGCGTCGTGATCCAGCGCCTGGCCTCGCCCCACTGGGAAGAGCAGCTCAAGCGCCTGATCAACGAGCACGCCCGCGAGACCGGCTCGACCTTCGCGGCCGGGCTGCTGGCGGACTGGGATCGCATGCGCGACCATTTCTGGCAGGTCTGCCCCAAGGAGATGGTCGGCCGTATCGATCACCCGCTCCAGGCCGAGGAGCGCGCCCACGAGCGGGCCTAGTCGTCCTCGTCCGGGCGGGGCCGCGGGGGCGGCGACCGCTCATGGCGGTCCCGCTCGCTCTCGCTGAGCGGGACTTTGCGGAGCGGGCGCGGCGTCAGCCGCCTGCCAGGCGCGGATCGTCCGCACCACGCGCTCCATGGGCGCCTGCGAGATGCGGATGACCCCCGACTGTGGCCGGTCGAGGTCGATGATCATCGCGATCGACAGCGACACCAGGCCGGTCAGCACCGAGGACATCAGGAAACGCCGCCGGTCCGTCGCCAGCACGTGGCCCAGGATGCAGCAGGCCACGGCCGCGTAGACGATCACCCCCCAGATGACCGAGGGCGGAATGCGCGCCTCGACCGCCGTCTGGCGCGAGCCGGCGACATCGAAGGCCGTGTTGGTCGCGTCGATCAGCGCGGCGGTGACGTCGTCCCGGGCCGTGGCGGTCTCGCGCTGGGTCGCCTGCCAGATCAGGGTCTGCATCTCGTTGCCGCGGGTCAGCAGCGCCAGCTGCTCGCGCGGCGCCTTGTGGCCGACGACGATGGCGTAGCGGGTCTCGGCGTAGTTCGACCACAGCGTCGGCAGCATCGCCTTGTCCGGGCCGACGGCAAGGCGGGAGCGCAGGTAGGCGGTGCCGAGGGCGTTGGCCTCCTCGTTCACCCATCCGCGCCGGGCGTCGAAGCGGTCCGAGGCCATGGCGAAGGTGAAGCCGATCAGCAGCCCCATCAAAGCCAGCGCCGCCGACAGCATCAGGCCGGAGCCGTCGCCCTCGGCCTTCGCGTCATGCTCCGGATGGCGGCTGAGGAGCGCGCGCGTCGCGCGGAACGCGATCTCGGTCAGCGCGATCAGCGTCAGTGTGAGGACGAGCGTGGCGAGCCACAGGGGCAGGGCGGGTGTCGGCATGCCCGGCAGGCTCCGACCTGACCGCCCGAGGGTCCATCGGGTGGATTCAGGAGGCGGCCGGTCCTGTGTACCGGGCGCGGGGACGGATCAGGGCGCCGGTCTGCGACTGCTCGACGGCATGGGCCAGCCAGCCGGCGGTGCGCGCCACGGCGAACAGCGCGAACGGCGCGTCCTCCGGCAGGGCGAAGCGGGCGGCGAGCGCGGTCAGGGGGAAGTCGATGTTGGCCCGCTCTCCGGTCGCCTGTTCCACCGCGGTCTTCAGGGCGGCGTAAGCGGGCGGCAGGTCGAAGGCGCCCAGCAGGGCTTCCGCGCGGGGGTCGCCCTCGGGATACAGCGGATGGCCGAAGCCGGCGATCGGCCCCGCCCGCGCCAGCCGCCCGGCCACGGCCGCCTCCGCGCCGATCCGCTGGCTCTCCTCGACCAGGTTCAGCACCCGGCCGGCCATGCCGCCGTGCAGCGGCCCCGACAGCGCCGCCAGTCCGGCCAGGGCCGAAGCCGCCAGCGAGGCGCCGGTCGAGGCCGTCACCCGGGCGGCGAAAGTCGAAGCGTTCAGCTCGTGATCGGCCAGCAGCACCAGCGTCCGGCGAATGGCGTCGGCCGCTTCGGGCCGGCCCCAGGCGGCCGCGATGCGCAGGTGGACCGGCCCGTGCTCGATCTTCCCCGCCGCCGCGTCGGCCATCAGGTCGAGCAGACCCGACGCCTCGGCCGCCAGCGCCAGCGGCGCGCGCCCCCGCGCCGGACCGTCCGTCCCCGCGCGGTCGGCCAGGGCGGAGAACAGCCGGGCGCGCAGCGGGGTGACGGTCGCCGGCGCAGCGCGCGTCACGCCCTTCATCGCCGCCCCGTGCCCGCCGCGCAGCAGCCGCGCGACGGCTTCCAGCGACGCATGCCCGGCCAGCTCGGCGGCGTCCCGCCCGCGATAGAAGAGACGCCCGTGAGCGACGGTGGTGATCGCCGAGTCAAGCACCGGCTCGCCCCAGGCGATGGCGCTCGCCGCCACCTCGGCCGCCTTGCGGCCCCGGCGCTTGCGCTCGGCAAGCTGTCCGACATCGGCCAGGCGATAGCGGCTGCGGCGCGGGTCCGCCGGGTCGGGCCTGGCCTCGATCCGGCCCCGGCTGACGTAGGCGTACAGGGTCTGCGGCCGGACCCCCAGCCGCTCCATCGCCTCTTCAGCCGTCACCCAGTCGGTCTGCATCGCTACACATTGATTATATTGATCAAGATTGACTGTATCATGCGCCCGATCGATCTGTCTCCGCGAAACGAGAAGGAGACAGGCCATGTCCGATGGTCTTGAGAACGTCGTCGCAGCCCACACCGTGCTGTCGGAGGTCGACGGCCTGGCGGGGCGCCTGGTGATCCGCGGCCGGTCGCTGGACGACCTCGCCCACCACGCCACGTTCGAGGATGTCGTCCACCTGCTGTTCGACGGCTTCTTCGACGACCTGCCGGACGATGTCGGTCCGATGCTGGGCCGGGCGAGGGTCGAGGTCTTCACCGAGGTCGCCTCGCTCGACGCCCGCCTGCTGCGGCTCGATCCCGTCGAGGGCATGCGCGCCCTGACCGCCCGCCTGCCGGACGGCGACGACCTGGCCATCGCCATGCGCCTGATCGCCGCCCCGGCCGTCTTCACCACCGCCGTCGTGCGCGCCCAGCACGGGCTCGAACCCGTGGCGCCGTCGGCGGAGACCGGCCACAGCGCCGACATCCTGCACATGCTGCGCGGCAAGGCCGTCGCCGACGCCGAGGCCCGGGCGCTCGACGCCTACCTCGTCACGGTCAGCGACCACGGCCTCAACGCCTCGACCTTCGCCGCCCGGGTGATCGCCTCGACGCGGGCGGGCCTGACCTCGGCCGTGCTGGGCGGCGTCTCGGCGCTGAAGGGTCCGCTACACGGCGGCGCGCCCGGTCCGGTGATCGAGATGCTGGACGCGATCGGCACGCCTGGCCACGCCCGCGAGTGGTTGGAGCGGGCGCTGGACGGCGGCGAGCGGCTGATGGGCTTCGGCCACCGGGTCTACAAGGTTCGCGACCCCCGCGCCGACGCGCTGAAGGGCGCTGTCCGTCGCCTCACCGAAGGCTCCAACACCGCGCCCGGCCGCCTGGCCTTCGCCGAGGCGGTGGAAGCGGCGGCGCTGGCGATCCTGAAGGAGCGCAAGCCTGACCGCTCGCTGCAGACCAACGTCGAATTCTACACCGCCCTGCTGCTGGAGGCCCTGGCCTTCCCGCCCGCCGCCTTCACCGGCGTCTTCGCGATGGGCCGGGTCGCCGGCTGGCTCGCCCACGCCCGCGAACAGCTGGCCGGCGGCCGCCTGATCCGTCCCCAGTCAGTCTATGTCGGCCCGATACCCCGGAAAGCGGCCTGACAGCCGGGGGCACGCACCCGAGTGCATGTCCCCGTCGGCGGCGCTATCCTCCCGCCATGTCCTCCTCCGCCGCGCCGCCGCTCACGCTCGCCCAGACCATGGCCCTGACGCGCCGCGTGACGCAGCTGTCGGTGGCCACCGCGCTGGTGCTGGTGCTCGCCAAGGGCGCCGCGTGGCTGGCCAGCGGTTCGGTGGCCCTGCTGGCCTCGCTGGCCGACTCCGGCCTCGATCTGCTGGCCTCGCTGATCACGCTCTTCGCCGTGCGCTTCGCCGCCACGCCGCCGGATGCCGAGCACCGCTTTGGACACGGCAAGGCCGAGGCTTTCGCCAGCCTGCTGCAGGGCGGCCTGGTCTTCGCCTCCGCCGCCCTGGTGGGGCGCGAGGCCGTCGCGGCGCTGACGAACCCGAGGCCGGTCGAGGCCGGCGCCTGGGCGCTGGCGGCGATGGGGCTCTCGCTGCTCCTGACCCTCGGGCTGATCACCGCGCAAGGCCGGGTGCTGAAGCAGGCCAATTCCGTCGCCGTCCATGGCGATCGCGCCCACTACGCGGCCGATTTCGCCGCCAACATCGCCGCCATCGTCGGCATCGCCGGCGCGGCGCTCCTCGGCTGGACATGGCTGGACGGCGCGGCCGGCCTCGCCGTGGCGCTGTGGCTCGTCTGGGGTGCGATCGGCGTATTCCGCGAGGCGGCGAGCCAGCTCATGGACCGCGAGCTGGATGACGCGGCGCGCCAGAAAATCCTCGGCCTGATGACGGCGGACCCGGCGATCCAGGGCGTTCACCAGCTCCGGACCCGCGCCTCGGGCCCCTACATCCACATCCAGATGCATGCCGACCTGGACCCGGGTCTGTCGCTTGTCGCGGCCCATGAAGCGGTCGTCGCGGCCGAGAACAGGGTGCTGGCGGCCTTTCCGACGGCCGATATCATCATCCATGCCGATCCACGCGGCAGAGCGGAGCCTCACGGCGGGGCATTCGCCGAAAATTCGTGAAGGAACGCCCGCGGTAAACGCGCCCTTAACGGGGGCGGCCCCCTAGTCCGTCCTTGATTCCCCCGGACCACCGATGAGCGTCGAACGCACCCTCCACCACTTCCCACTGGACCCCGCCTCCCGCCAGGTGCGGCTGGCGCTGGGCGAGAAGCGGCTGCCCTTCGCCGAGGTGCAGGTGAAGTGGTGGGAGCAACCCGACGATTTCATCGCGCTGAACCCCTCGGGCGTGCCGCCGGTGCTGGTCGAAACCTCGCCGGCCGGCCGCGTGGTGGTCTGCGAGACCCGCGCCATCCTCGAGCATCTGGAAGAGCAGAACCCGGAACCGGACCTGCTCGGCCGCGACCCGCAGGAACGCGCCGAGGCTCGCCGCCTGCTGCAATGGTTCGACAGCAAGTTCTCGGGCGAGGTCTCCGCCTACCTGCTGCACGAGAAGATGGAAAAGCGCCTGCTCGGCTTCGGCGCGCCGGATCTCGCCAACCTGCGGGCCGGCCGCGAGGCGCTGCGCCATCACCTGAAGTACATCGAGAGCCTGCTCGCCGAGCGCGACTGGCTGGCCGGACGCCGCATCTCGCTGGCCGACATGGCCGCGGCCTCGCACATCTCGGTCATCGACTATTTCGGCGACGTCCCCTGGAACGACGTCCGCGCCGCGCGGACGTGGTACATGAAGATCAAGTCGCGTCCCTGCTTCCGTCCCCTTCTGGCCGATCGCTGGCCGGGGATGGCGCCGGCGGCGCACTATCACGATCTGGATTTCTAGGGGGACAGCTTGATCCGGACCATCGTCTTCGCGGCCGCGCTCCTCACGGCGCCAGCCGTGCTCGTCGCCGCGCCGACCGCCGCGCTGGCGGCGCAGCCGCCGGCCTCCGTGGCCGAGATGAACGCGCTGCTGGGCAAGCTGGCCGACTATTCCGGGCCGCACCAGGCCGCCCTGGCCGAGTCCTCGGAGCTGATCGGCTACACCATGGCCGGCATGGATCCGATCATCGCCGCCGGTGAGAGCGCCGGCGACCGCAAGGCCGCCGTCCGCCAGGTGGACGCCTGGGCCGTCGATCTCCGGGCCCGGATCGCCGCGCTGAAGGCCAAGCGCGCCGCGCTGCCGCCGTTCCCGGACGCCGCCGTCCAGCGCCTGCTCGCCTTCGAGCCGAGCATGCGCAAGAAGGCCGACGGCTATCGTCAGGTGAAGGTCGAGTGCGAGAAGGCCATCGACATCAGCATCGCCTACGCCGAGCGCGCCATCCCGCTGACCCGCGCCGCCGCCAGCGGTGATGACGAGGCGCTGGCCGAGCTGGTGGTGGAGACCTTCGCCGGCATGAAGCTGTCGCTGTCGGCGGAGAACGCCCTCCTCGACGTGACCGTCACCAACGGCTCGCCGGACAATCCGCAGACCGCCTTGGCCCGCAGCATCCGGGCCAGCAACGCCGCCGTCGACCTCTACCTCGATCATGTGATGGCCTCGCTGACCGGCGAGAAGACCGACCCGAACCAGACCGCCGCCGAAATGCAGCGTCAGCTGGACATCTCGCGCGCCGCCTCGCGCGAAGTCGCCAGCTTCGCCAAGGCGATGGAGCCGGAGATGCGCGCCATCCCCGACGCGGCGACCCGCGCGCGGTTCCTGAAGATCCTCGCCACCTTCGGCGACAGCAGCCGCGCCGAGCTCGAGGTCGCCGACGCCATGGCCCAGGTCGCCGCCCTGGTCGCCAAGGGCGCGTCCGAGGACCAGCTGGAGGCCGCCGCCGCCGGTATCGAGGCGCCGATCCAGCGTCGGATGCAGCTCCAGACCGACCGGCTCCAGCTGCTGAGGTCGTGAACGGAGATCCCAAGCCGCTGATCCGGGCCCGGGCCGCGCGCCTGGGGTTCGACGTCGTCGGCTTCGCCTCCGCCGCCGATCCCTGGCCCAACGGCGAGCGCCTCGCGGCCTTCGTCGCCGAGGGTCTGCACGGCGACATGGCCTGGCTGCAGGAGACGCTGGAGCGGCGCGCCCATCCCACCGGGATGTGGCCGGAAGCGCGCACGGCGGTGATGCTGGGCGTCAACTACGGCCCCGACGCCGATCCGCTGCCCAAGCTCGGCCATCGCGACCGGGGGACCATCTCCAGCTACGCGCTCGGCGACGACTATCACGAGCTGATCAAGGGCCGGCTGAAGAACCTGGCCGGCTGGATGAAGGCCAGGTTCGGCGGCGAGGTGAAGGTCTTCGTCGACACCGCCCCGCTGATGGAAAAGCCGCTGGCCGAACGGGCGGGCCTGGGCTGGCAGGGCAAGCACACCAACCTGGTGTCTCGCGAGCTGGGCAGCTGGCTGTTCCTGGGTTCGGTCCTGATCTCCATCGACATCGCGCCGGACGAGGCCGAGGTCGACCACTGCGGCTCCTGCCGGGCCTGTCTCGACATCTGCCCGACCAATGCCTTTCCCGCGCCCTACCGGCTCGATGCGCGGCGCTGCATCTCCTACCTGACGATCGAGCACGAAGGCCCCGTTCCGGAAGATCTGCGGCCCGCGCTCGGCAACCGCATCTACGGCTGCGACGACTGTCTGGCCGTCTGCCCCTGGAACAAGTTCGCCCAGGCCGCGCGCGAAGCGAAGCTGCAGGCCCGGCCCTCGCTGCGCTCGCCGAAACTGTCTGAGCTGGCCGCCCTGGACGATGAGGGCTTCCGCTTCGTGTTCCGCAGGAGCGCCGTCCAGCGCATCGGCCGCGACCGCTTCGTGCGCAACGTCCTCTACGCAATCGGCAACAGCGGCGATCCGGCGCTGCTGGGGAGCGCCGAGCGACTGAAGCACGATCCGGACCCGACGGTCAGGGACGCGGCGGCGTGGGCGGCTGCGCGCCTGAAGCAAGCAACCCGAGCGCGCTAAGTGGAAAGCGCCTCCGCCAGCCGCAGCATGAAGGCCGCGCCGCGCTTCATCTGCTCGACCTCGACGTACTCGTCGGGCTGATGAGCCTGCTCGATATGGCCGGGACCGCAGATGACGGTGGAGAAGCCCGCGCCCTGGAACTGGCCGCCCTCGGCGGCGAAGGGCACGACGCGCATGGGGCTGTTGTCGCCGGTCAGGCCGCGCACGAAGGCCTCTGCCGCGCCCTGCGGCTCCGGCGCCATCGGCGGCACGTCGGCCAGCACCTCGAACACGGCGGAGGCCTCCGCATCCCGCGTCTTCAGCCGGGCGTCCAGATCCGCCACCTGCGCCTGGAACGGCGCCAGCAGGTCCAGCGCCCGCTGTCCGGGCGCGCAGCGCAGGTCGAATATTATCTCGCACCGCCGGGCCAGGATGTTGGCCGCCGTGCCGCCGTCGATGCGGCCGATGGTCAGGCTCGACCCCTTCGGCTCGAACGGCGAGACCGGATCGGCCCTGGCTTCGAGTTCCGCCGCCAGCGCCATCAGCGCGTCCAGCAATTCCACGGCCGCCATGTTGGCCGACACGCCCAGGTGCGGCTGGCTGGAATGGGCCTCGCGGCCGGTCACCACGACGCGGAAGAAGGCCGCGCCCTTGTGGCCGCTGACCGGGACCATCCCCGAGGGTTCGCCCACGATGACCAGCGCCGGCGGCGGCAGGTCGCGCGCGATCACCGCGATCATGTCCGGCGCGCCGAAGCAGCCGACTTCCTCGTCGTAGGAGAAGGCCAGGTGGACGGGCCGCTTCACGGCAGAGAAGTCCGGGACCGCGGCCAGCGCCAGGGCGATGAAGCCCTTCATGTCGGCCGTCCCGCGGCCGAACAGCTTGCCGTCCCGCTCGACCATCGCGAACGGCTCGGAGGTCCACGGCTGGCCGTCGACGGGCACGACGTCGGTATGGCCCGACAGCACCACGCCACCGGCGACGGCCGGTCCAATGCTGGCCAGAAGGTTGGACTTGTCCCCGTGGTGGTTGGCGATCCGGCGCGAGGCGACGCCGTGCTCCGCCAGATAGGCCTCGACCCACTCGATCAACGCCAGGTTCGACCGGCGCGAGGTGGTGTCGAAGCTCACCAGCTTGCCGAGGATCTCGATGGCGCGGTCGGTCAGGGCATCGGTGGGGGAGGTCATGCAGTCTCACTAAGCCAGTTCCGCGGAACGCGCACCGCCGGGGACATGTACCGGTTTCGGTACGTGTCCTCACCCGCTGGCGAAGCCGATGGGGACATGCATTGAAGTGCCTGTCCCCGACCGCGCCAAACCATGCCCCGCCCGCGAACATCGACCCGTGCTCGGCGCAAGCTCTTGCCCCAAACGGGGTCTCCCCCTAAACGCCAAGCCCTCATGGCTTCCCACGATCTGATCCTCACCCTGTCCTGCCCCGACCGCCGCGGCATCGTCGCGGCCGTGTCCGCCTTTCTGGCCGAGCGGGACTGCAACATCCTCGACGCCCAGCAGTACGACGACGCCGAGACCGGCGCCTTCTTCATGCGGGTGGTGTTCGCGCCGGACGGCCATTCGGCCGACGCGCTGCGGACCGAGTTCGAGCCGGTGGCCACCGCCTTCGCCATGCGCTGGAGCCTGCGCGATCCGGCGATCCGCAAGAAGGTGATGATCCTCGCCAGCCTGTCGGACCACTGCCTGGCCGACCTGCTCTATCGCTGGCGTATCGGCGAGCTGGACATGGACATCGCCGGGGTGATCTCGAACCACCCGGCCTCGACCTATCGCCACGTCGACCTGGGCGACCTGCCGTTCCACCACCTGCCGGTGACCAAGGACACCAAGCTGGAGCAGGAGGCGGAGGTCTGGAAGGCCATCCGCGCGTCCGGCGCCGACCTGGTCATCCTCGCCCGCTACATGCAGGTGCTGTCCGACGGCCTGGCCGCCAAGCTGGAAGGCCGCTGCATCAACATCCACCACTCGTTCCTGCCGGGCTTCAAGGGCGCCAAGCCCTATCACCAGGCCCATGCGCGCGGCGTGAAGGTCATCGGCGCCAGCGCCCACTTCGTCACCGCCGACCTCGACGAGGGTCCGATCATCGAGCAGGACGTCGAGCGCATCAGCCACCGCGACACCCCCGAGGACCTGATCCGCAAGGGCCGCGACATCGAACGCCGCGTGCTGGCGAGGGCGTTGCGCTGGTCGCTGGAAGATCGCGTGCTGCTGAACGGCCGCAAGACCGTGGTGTTCACGGACTGATGCACTGACGGGGACATGTACCGTCTTCGGTACGTGTCCCCTGCCGCTTCAAGCCGATGGGGACACGCACTGAAGTGCATGTCCCCGGCTTCAGTCTACCCCAGCGCCGGGCCGCCGTTGGGCAGGCTGTCGATCAGTTCGATCTTGAAGATCAGCACCGCGTTGGGCGGGATCACCCCGCCGGCGCCGTTCTCGCCGTAGCCGAGCTCCGG
>JBIICO010000311.1:0-3072 GCA_044238855.1 Caulobacter sp. | reverse complement strand
GAAGGGCGAAGCGACGGGTTCTCTTGTGTGCAATCAATCTATGGCTTTCAGATGGTGGACGGCCAGAGCGAATGCTTACAAACCTGCCCACCGACCCGGAGACCGACCCATGCAGACCCTGATCCCCATCGCCGAGCGCATCGCCGCCCGCCTGATCGAGCGCAAGGAGAGCGTCGCGGTGAGCGAGTCGTCGTCGGGCGGCCTGGTGTCGGCGGCGCTGCTGGCGGTGCCCAAGGCCAGCGTCTGGTACCAGGGCTCCAGCATCACCTACACGCCGAACGTGGCGCGCGGCCTGCTCGGCCTGCGGCGTGGCGACCTTCCCGAGGGCATGCGGTCGTCGACCGAGCCGTACGCGAAGTTCATGGCCGGGGTGATCCGCGAGAAGCTGCGTGGAACCTGGGGGCTGTGCGAGACCGGCGCGGCGGGGCCGGAAGGCAACCCCTATGGCGACGCGGCGGGCCACACGTGCGTGGGCGTCGTGGGCCCGACGGAGGCGAGCTTCACGCTCGAGACGGGCGAGAGCGACCGGGCGGGCAACATGCTGGTGTTCGCGAAGTTCACGCTGGAGCGGTTCGAAGAGGTGCTGGGGCGCTGAGGCTTTCCCTCCCCATGCGGGGAGGGAGAATTGGCTACGTCAACTCGTCGTATCCCCGGTTCAGGAACTGGATCAGGCAGAAGCCATGGCCGAAGGGGTCGGCCAGCATGGCGAGACGGCCCCAGACGCGGTCGGGCAGGCGCTGCTCCAGCGTCGCGCCGGCGGCGACGGCGCGGTCGACGGCCGCGTCGAGGTCATCCACGACGATGTCGAGGTGCACCGGGCTCCAGTGGCGGTCGTAGCGGCGCCTGTCGTCGCCGGCGCCGGTCGTGCCTTCGGCCTTGAGCAGCAGATGGATCAGCGCCGAGCCGCCTTCCAGTTCCAGCACGGTCCCGAAGCGTCGGCTGACCGTCAGGTCGAACGCCGTGGTGTAGAAGGCCTCGGCGGCCGCCAGGTCCGGCACGTCGATGTTGACGAGCAATTGCATCCCGATCTCCTCCCGGTCCGCGCTTGACCTTACTACTCTCCGTCATCCTCGCGCTTGTCGCGAGGACCCATGAACACCGGCGGATGCAGAAAGGGCGCGGATCGCTCCGCGCCCTTTTGTTTTGGCTCACCGCGCTTGGGTTCTCGCGACGAGCGCGAGGATGACGATGGGACGCTACCCCATGTAGTTCGGCATCCAGTCCTCGTGGGCCGCGCGGAGCTTTTCCAGCGGGATGCTGAACAGGCCGCGCGAGGCGAACTTCTCGCCGCCGGCCAGGCCGACCACGCTGGCGTGCAGGCCGGCGGCCTGGGCCGCTTCGATCAGCGCGTCCGGTTCATTGGTCGAGATCAGGTAGCGGGCCTGGTCCTCGCCGAACAGGAACGGGTGGGCGTGGGTCTGGCTCTTGGCGTCCAGCAGCAGGCCGACGTTCGAGGCCAGGGCCATGTCCGCCGCCGCGACAACCAGGCCGCCGTCCGAAAGGTCGTGAACGACCTTGACCGAGCCTGACTGGATCTGGGCCCGCACGAAGTCGCCGGTCTTGCGTTCCAGCGGCAGGTCCACCGGCGGCGGGGCGCCGTCCTCGCGGCCCAGAACCTCGCGCAGGTAGATCGAGCTGCCCAGTTCGCCGTGGTTCACGCCGATGACCACCAGGGTCTGGCCGGCCTTCATGCCCGAGAAGTCCGCGCGCTTCGCGTAGTCGGCCAGCAGGCCGACGGCGCCCACGGTCGGGGTCGGCGGAATGGCCGCGCCGTTGGTCTCGTTGTAGAGGCTGACGTTGCCGCTCACGACCGGGAAGTCGAGTTCGCGGCAGGCCTCGGCCATGCCGTCGATCGCCTTGACGATCTGGCCCATGATCTCCGGGCGCTCCGGATTGCCGAAGTTCAGGTTGTCGGTGATCGCGATCGGATCGGCGCCGACGGCGGTGATGTTCCGCCAGGCTTCCGCAACCGCCTGCTTGCCGCCCTCGTAGGGATCGGCCTGGACGTAGCGCGGCGTGCAGTCGCTGGTCACGGCCAGCGCCTTGCGGGTGCCGTGCACGCGCACGATGCCGGCGTCGGCGCCGGTGGCGCTGTCCTCCAGGGTATCGGCCATCACATGGCGATCGTACTGTTCCCAGAGCCAGCGCTTGGAGGCCATGTCCGGGCAGCCGACGACCCGCAGCACCGCCGCTTCCCAGTCGGTTGGCGCGGGCACCTGGCCGGGATCGAGGCGCGGCTGCTTCGCCGGCTCCACCCACGGGCGGTCGTAGAGCGGCGCGTCGTCCGACAGCGGGCTCAGCGGAATGTCGCAGACCACCTCGCCCTTGTGCTTCAGCACGATGTGGCCGGTGTCCGTGGTCCAGCCGATGACGGCGGCGTCCAGGCCCCACTTCTCGAAGATGGCGTGGCCTTCGTGCTCGCGACCGGGCTTGAGGATCGCCAGCATGCGTTCCTGGCTCTCCGACAGCATCATCTCGTAGGCGGTCATGCCGTCTTCGCGCTGCGGCACCTGGTCGAGGTCCAGCTCGATGCCGACCCCGCCCTTGCCGGCCATCTCGACCGAGGACGAGGTCAGGCCGGCGGCGCCCATGTCCTGGATGGCGGCGACCGCGCCGGTCTTCATCAGCTCCAGGGTGGCTTCGATCAGCAGCTTCTCGGCGAAGGGATCGCCGACCTGGACCGTCGGGCGCTTCTCGTCGCTGGCGTCGTCGAACTCCTGCGAGGCCATGGTCGCGCCGTGGATGCCGTCGCGGCCGGTCTTGGACCCGAAGTAAACCACCGGCAGGCCCGCCGCCGGAGCGGCCGAGTAGAAGATCTTGTCCGCGTCGGCCAGGCCCACGCACATGGCGTTGACCAGAATGTTGCCGTCGTAGCCCCGGTGGAAGTTGGTCTCGCCCGCCACCGTCGGCACGCCGACGCAGTTGCCGTAGCCGGCGATGCCCGCGACCACGCCGCTGACCAGACGCCTGGTCTTCGGGTGCGAGGGATCGCCGAAGCGCAGGGCGTTCAGCAGCGCGACCGGCCGCGCGCCCATCGTGAAGACGTCGCGCATGATGCCGCCCACGCCCGTC
>JBIICO010000107.1:0-10868 GCA_044238855.1 Caulobacter sp. | reverse complement strand
GCCGATGCCCGCCTCAGCCATGAACAGCATGTAGACCGCCAGCATCGCGATCGGCGCGCCGGCCACGAACCAGGGCCGGAACCGGCCCCAGCGGCTGTTGCTGCGATCCATGATCAGGCCCAGCGCCGGGTCGAACCAGAGGTCGAACAGGCGCACGATGGCGAAGGCCCAGGCCAGCTCGGCCATGTCCACCTTCAGGTCCTGCGCATAGTAGTTCGGCAGGTAGGCGGTGACCGGCATCAGCATGGCCGCCAGCGGGATGGTCGGGGTCGAGAAGGCCATGACCCGCAGCAGCGACAGCCGCTTGGGGGCCCCGCGGGCGGGGTTCGCGACAGGCGTCGCCACGGCCGCGGCCGCTCCGCCGATTTCGCCTTCGAGCGCCAAACTGTGTCCTCCCTCAAGGACGCCCCCTTTGCGGAGGTGTGTGAACGATGTTCAGGGGTCAAACGTCGTTCGACAAGGGGAGAAGTCGGCGCGTGGTCACCTATTCGAAGCGCGAGACCGCGTTCGAGGCGGCCGAACAGGCCTGGACGGTCGAGCCCGAGGGCTTCGCAAAAGGCGCGCCGACGGCACGCCCGGCTTCAAACTATCCCGCGATATTGTCCATGAAACCCGCCATGCGCAGGTCCAGGTCCGTGACGCCGTCCGCGTCGTGCGTGGTCAGCAGGACTTCGACGCGATTGTAGACGTTCGACCATTCCGGATGGTGGTCGATCTTGTCGGCCAGCAGCGCGACGCGGGTCATGAAGCCGAAGGCGGCGTTGAAGTCCTCGAACTTGAAGGTCTTCACAATGGCGTCGCGGTCGCCCGCGCTGACCTGCCAGCCGTCCAGCTTCGCGACCGCCTGCGCGGCGCCGATTTTCTCGCGGGCCATGGGAATCTCCTTCGACTGACGGCGGCGCTATAGCACGGCTAGCCGATGGGCAGGGCGCGGACCATCGACACCAGCTGGGCCTGGCTGGTCGCGCCGGTCTTGCGGAATACGCCCTTGAGCAGGAAGCGGACGGCGTTGAGGCTGATCGCCTTGCGGTATGCATAGTCCTGCAGGCTGTCGCCGGCGGCGAGGCCCGCGGCGAGCTTCGCTTCCGAGGGGGTCAGGCCCCACCAGGCGGCCAGCGGCTCGATATCGATCAGCCGGGTGCGGTCGCCCAGACCCACCGATACGACGATGGACGCGCCCTCGATGGCGCCGGCCAGGGTCTGGGCAACATGAGGCGTCAGCCGCGCGGCGAGCACCGGCAGGTCCTCGGCGCCCTCGCGAGCGGTGGAGAAGGCGGCGCTGGCCGGCGGCGGCGTCTCGGCCAGCTCCGCCAGCCGCTGCTGCGCCGCGCGGTCGGCGAGGCGAAAGCCGCCCTCGCCCAGCTTCAGCCAGCCCTCTTCGGACAGTTCCACCATCTTCGCATTGGCGTTCAGGACGTTGAGCTCGCGGTCCAGCGTCGCGACCGCGACCGGGGCGCGGTTCAGCGCCTCCTCCGCCGCTCCGGCGCGCAGGTTGGCCTCGCCCAGCGCGCGGCTGATGCGGACGGCGCGCTGGATATGGGGCGCCAGCAGCCGCAGGCCGCGCTTTAGGCCATCGAGCGGGCGGTCCGGAATACCGGGCATGACCAGTCCCAGCGTCTCCCCGTCCCGCCGGTCGAGGTTGACCGAGACCGCCAGCTGCATGTTCCAGGCCGACAGGAAGTTCCTGTAGAATTCTGTTTCGGTCATGGCGCTGCGCGGCATCAGCTCGTCGGTGTCGACGACCCGGCCGATCGGCTGGGCGGCGATGGCCCGCGACCAGGCGTGGCGGCCCGCGAAGGTCGACTGGTACACATGCCGGGCGATGTGGGCGAGGCTGGTCGCCCCGACGAAACGGCAGCTGGGCGGCTGGGTCCGCTCCCACATCAGCATGATGACTTCCCAGCCCGAGGGCGAGATCGCGGTGGCGATCTCCGTCAGCACGTCGTCCCACTGGCCGGGATCGATCGCGCACTCGTAGATGCGCCCGATCAGCCGACCGAACATGGTGAATTCCTGCTCGTTGGCCGCGATGAGTTCCGGCGTCAGGCGATAGTTGGACCGCTGGTCGTCTGCCGACATGAAGCGTGAAAGCCCCCTTTTCGCCTATCAAGCATCAGCGAACACCGGTCGCAACCATTGACTACCCATTCGGGTAGCGCGGCGGCGCCGTCGCGGGTTCAGTCTTCGCCTCGGCTTCGCGAATTTGGGGGGACGAGGCTGCTTCTCCCTCTATCGCTCTTGTCGCCACCGGTCCGGGAGTCCTCCAAATCCCGGATCGGCGCGGTGGCACGGCGCCGCGGCGACCGCTGTTCACGCCGCGGCGCCGCCCCTTCACCCCCCCGAAGGGGCCGCGTCGGTTGCCTCCGACGCGGTGGGCGGGGGGAGCCGCCTGTCTTCAAAATCTTGCGGGACCGCTGTCGGCTGGGGCCATACTCGTGCGTCCTTGGACCAACGAGGGAGACCCGCGCCGATGCAATACGCCATCCTCTGCTACAACGCCGAAGCCGTCACGACCGCCTGGACCCAGGAGCAGGACGACAAGGTCATGGCCGACCTGCAGGTGGTCCACGAGACGCTCTACGACCAGAAGAAACTGGGGCCGGCGATCCGGCTGATGCCGACGACCACGGCCACGACCCTGCACAAGCAGCAGGACCTGGTGCTGGACGGCCCCTACGCCGAGACCAAGGAACAGCTGCTCGGCTTCTACATCATCGACGTCGAGAACCTGGACGAGGCGCTGCAGGCGGCGCGCGACCTGGGCAAGGCCAACCCCGGCGGCGCTTACGAGATCCGGCCGATCATGCTTTACCTGCCGGGAGTTCCGCTGGCGTGACCGACCCGGGCTGGATCGACGCCGCCATCACCGCCGCCCGCCCGCAGGCGGTCGGGGCGCTGCTGCGCTACTTCCGGGACCTCGATATCGCGGAGGAGGCGTTCCAGGACGCCTGCCTGCGCGCGCTGAAGAACTGGCCGAAGAACGGCCCGCCGCGCGATCCGGCCGCCTGGCTGATCATGGTCGGGCGCAACGCCGCCATCGACGGCGTGCGCAAGCGCAGCCGCCAGACCGCCCTGCCCGACGACGACGCCGCCTTCTCCGACCTGGACGACGCCGAGACGCCGCTGGCCGAGCGGCTGGACGGGGCCGACTACCGCGACGACGTACTGCGGCTGATGTTCATCTGCTGCCACCCCGACCTGCCACAGACGCAGCAGATCGCGCTGGCCCTGCGGATCGTCTCCGGCCTGAGCGTGCGCCAGATCGCCCGGGCCTTCCTGGTCGGCGAAAGCGCCATGGAGCAGCGGATCACCCGCGCCAAGGGCAAGATCGCCGGCGCCGGCGTCGCCTTCGAGACCCCGGGTCCGGCCGAACGGGCCGAGCGGCTGGCGGCGGTGATGGCCATGGCGTACCTCGTCTTCAACGAGGGCTACTCCGCCAGCGGGCCCGAACGCGAGGAACGCGGACCGCTCGCGCACGAGGCCATCAGGCTGGGCCGGCTGCTGCTGAGCCTATATCCGACCGAACCCGAGGTGATGGGCCTGCTGGCGCTGATGCTGTTGCAGCATTCCCGCTCGCCCGCCCGGTTCGACGCCGAGGGCGAGATCGTCCTGCTCGACGACCAGGACCGCGGGCTGTGGCTGAAGCCGATGATCGGCGAGGGCCTGGCCTTGATCGACAAGGCCATGCGCCATCATCGGACGGGCCCCTACCTGGTCCAGGCCGCCATCGCGGCGCTCCATGCCCGCGCCGTGAGGCCGGCCGATACCGACTGGGCCCAGATCGACCTGCTGTACCAGACGCTGGAACAGCTGACGCCGTCGCCGGTGATCACGCTGAATCGCGCGGTGGCGGTGTCCAAGGCGCACGGCGTCGAGCCGGCGCTGGCCCTGATCGAGCCGCTGGAGGCGCGGCTGTCCGGCTACTTCAACTACCACGGGGTCAAGGGCGCGCTGATGCTGCGGAGCGGTCGCAAGGCCGAGGCGCGTCAGGCCTTCGACCGCGCCGTGTCCCTCGCCAACAGCCCGGCCGAGGCGGCCCACATCCGCGGCCACCTGGACCGGCTGCTGCGCGACGCCGGGGCCGAGGACAAAAAACTGGTGCGCCCTGTCGGCAGGCCGACCCGCCGTTCGTCCTAGGGTCGACAGCGGGACGGCCCGCCGGTCGAACAAGGAGCCAGCGATGACCGATACCCCCGCGATGAAGGGCGTCATCCCCTACCTGAACGTCAAGGGCGCGGGCGACGCGGCCGACTTCTACAGGCGCGCGTTCGGGGCCGAGGAGTTCCAGCGCATGCCCGCCGAGGACGGCAAGCGCTTCATGCACATCCACCTGCTGATCAACGGCGGCTCGCTGATGCTCAGCGACGTGTTCCCCGAGCACGGCTTCGACTGGCAGCCCTCGACCAGTTTCACAATGCAACTGGTCGTCGACGACATCGACAGCTGGTGGAAGCGGGCGGTCGACGCCGGCGCCGAGGTGAACATGCCGGTGGCGGTGATGTTCTGGGGCGACCGCTACGGCACGCTGCGCGACCCGTTCGGCGTCAACTGGGCCCTGAACGAGCCCGCCGGACAGCCGGCCGCCTGAGCCGGCGACACACAAGGGAAAGGGGCGAGACGATGGAAACGCGAATTCCGAAGTGGCAGGTGTGGACCGGCCGCGCGCTGAGCTGGTCGGCCATCCTGTTTCTGGCGCCGAACATGGTCATCAAGCTGATCGACCATCCGATCGTCCAGGAGATCATGACCAGGCTGGGCTGGCCGGTGCACTACGACCGGCTGATCGGGGTGATCGAGCTGGCCTGCCTGGTGCTCTATGCGATCCCGCGCACCTCGACGCTGGGCATGATCCTGACAACCGGCCTGATCGGCGGGGCCATCGCCACCAACCTGCGCGCCGAGCAGCCGCTGTTCAGCCACATCCTGTTCGGCGTCTACCTGGGCGTCTGGATGTGGGCCGGCCTTTGGCTGCGCGACGCGCGGCTGCGGAGCATGATCCCGCTGCGCCGGTAGAGCGCGTCCCGCCGAAGCGTACGTGGTTCGCGCGCCATTTGACGCCTCCCGCCTTCTGTGCGAGATCGAATTATAACGCGTTATAATTTTGATCGAGGGAGGGCGGCGTGACGCTGACCAGAACGCGGCGCTTCGTGACGCCGACGACGGGCGAGACTGTCGAGGCCCTGGCCGCGCGGGCGCTTCCCGACCGGCCGGTCGGGGCCGCCGTCGACGAGATCAAGAGCTACAACCTGCATATCTTCGTCATGCGCCGACCCGCGGGTCTGCTGCTGGGCAGCGACGTCGTGTTCGTCGAGCCGCCGCTGGCATGAGCGAGGAAGCCGTCATCGTCGGCGCCGAACTGGCGGCCGGACACGACGGCGAAGCCGAGCTGGTGCTTCGCATCCGATACCCCAACGGCGCGGTGGGCGACGCGCTGCTGGACGCCACGACCGGCTACGCCCTGATGCGCAGCTGCGAAACCGACACGCTGGACGGCCTGATCGGCCAGTCCTGGCGAAAGATCCTCGAGGGAGTTTGACCGTGTACGACATCCTGATCCGCAACGGCCTGGTGGTGGACGGCGACGGCGCGGCCGGTTTCCGGGGCGACGTGGCCATCGAGGGCGGCCGCATCGCCGCCGTGGGCAAGGTGTTCGGCGAGGCGCGGCGCGTCATCGACGCCGGCGGCCGGGTCGTCGCGCCCGGCTTCATCGACCCGCACACCCACTTCGACGCCCAGCTGCTGTGGGACGGGCAGGCCCGTCCGGCGCTCGAGCACGGGGTCACCTCGGTCGTGCCCGGCAACTGCTCGCTGTCGCTGGCCCCGCTGCGGGCGGCCGACCGGCAGAAGATCGTCGGCATGTTCCAACAGATCGAGGAAATGCCGGCCATCGCCTTCACCGAACGGTTCGCCAAATGGACCTGGGAGGACTTCGCCGGCTACTGCGCGACCATCGAGCCGGACCTGGCGATCAACGTCGCGCCGCTGGTCGGGCACAGCCTGATCCGCCTGTGGGTGATGGGTGACGACGCCCAGGAACGCGCCGCCACGGAAGCCGAGATCAAGGCGATGCAGGATCTGCTGCGCCAGTGTATCCGCGAAGGCGCCATCGGCCTGTCGACCAGCTTCGTCGATGTCGACGACAAGGCCCGCCCGGTGCCGAGCCGGTTCGCCGAGTTCGCCGAGCTGGACGCGCTGTGCGTCGTGCTGGGCGAGGAAGGCGGCCGGATGCTGCAGGTGGTGCCGGAGTTCTACGACGTCGACATCACCATCGCCCGCGTCGACCAGCTGTCCGAACTGTCGCTGAAGCACGGCATCCCGACCACCTTCTCGCCGGTGTTCGACTCCATCGCCACGCCGAGCGCGGCGCCGCGCATCCTGGCCCGTGTCGAGGAGCAGGTGGCCCGCGGCGCCCGCGTCTGGCCGCAGATGCAGACCCGGCCGATCGACATCAGCTTCAGCCTGCTGAACCCGTCGCTGTTCCTGGCCCGCCTGCCCCGCTGGGTGCGGACCATGCGGCTGCCGCTCGACGAGCGGAAGGCGGCCCTGAACGACGCCGAGACCCGCGCGACGCTGATCAGGGACACCGGTCCCGACGGCGGCGAGGCGCTGTTCGGCAAGCTCGTCGTGCGCGGCGGCGACAAGGCCCCGGCGGCCTACGTCGGCCGGTTGCTCGGCGACATCGCCCGGGAGCGCGGACAGGGCGCGGCCGAGGCGGTCATCGACATCTCGCGCGAGAACGACCTCGACGTCGCCTTCCTGGCGGCCAACGGCGGTCACCACGACACCGCGCGGATCGGCCCGATGCTCGCCAACCCCCTGGTCCACATCGGCGCCAGCGACGGCGGCGCGCACCTGGCCTCGTTCTCGACCTACGGCGACACCGGCTACCTGTTCAGCGAGTTCGTGCGGAAGTCCGGCGACTTCACGCTGGAGCAGGCGGTCAAGAAGATCACCGCCGATACGGCCGACATCTGGGGCCTCAAGGACCGCGGCCGCCTGAAGCCCGGCCTGGCCGCCGACATCGTCGTCTTCGACGCCGAGACCATCGACCGCCTCGAAGAGCGTCCGGTCCATGACGTACCCGGCGACGGCATGCGCTACGTGCGGTCCTCGACCGGCGTCGACGTGGTGCTGGTCAACGGCGCGGTGGCCTGGGAAGCCGGGGCCTATACGGACGCGAAGGCGGGTATGATCGTTTAGGGCCCGCCTCCCCCGCCCCCCCCGTCATCGTCGCGCTTGTCGCGAGGACCCATGAACACGGGCGGAAACAAGAAGGGCGCGGATCACTCCGCGCCCTTTTCGGTTGGCGTTCCGCCTAAACCACCCGCCCCTTCAGCGACTCCAGCCACGGCACGATCAGCGCGTTGACCGCCTCAGGCGCTTCCTGCTGGGTCCAGTGGCCGATGCCCGGCAGGACATGGGCGCCTTCGAGGTTCGGGACCTGCGCGCGGAGCGTCGCGATCGGGTCCTGGGCCATGCCGAAGGCGGTGAAGGCGCCGTCCCTGTCGCCGGCGATGAAGAAGGCCGGCTGCTCGATCTTCCGGCCCTTGTGCGGCTGAAGGAAGTGGAAGTCGCGGGTGTGGTTGCGGTAGCGGCTGAGCGGGCCGAAGAAGCCCGAGCCCTCGAACTCGCCGACGTAGTAGTCGAGATCCGCGTCGCTCAGCCACGCCGGGAACGGGTCCGGATCGGGCAGGCCGTCGAGCAGGTTGTCGTCCGAGGTCTTGGTCATCCCGGCCAGCCGCGTCAGGTCGATGTCGCCCGAGCCGACGTAGTAGAACCGCCGGATGAAATCGCGCGGGTCGGCGTCGAACACGGCCTCGGCCTGGCCCACCGGCCGGAAATAGCTCTGGTAGAAGAAGACATTGTTGTCGTCGAACATCGCCTTGATGATGTCGTCGAACGACGCCTCCGGCACGCCCGAGTGGATCACCGACATCGCGCCGACGGCGGCGACCCGGTCCGGGTGCAGCAGGCTGGTCTGCCAGACCATCGGCGCGCCCCAGTCGTGACCGAGCAGGATGAACGTCTCGCCCGGCTTCAGAGCCTCGGCCACGCCGAGGATATCGGCGATCATGTTCTCCATCGCATAGTCTTCGACCCGGTCGAACTTCTGCGAGCCGCCGTAGCCGCGGACGTCGATGGCGCAGGCCGTGAAGCCGGCGGCGGCGATGGGATCGATCTGGTGGCGCCAGCTGTACCAGCTCTCCGGGAAGCCATGGACCATCAGCACCAGCGGGCCCGAGCCCTTCACCACCGCGCGGATCTTAGCCCCGCCCGCGTCGATCGTCTGAAATTGAGTCATGTCCGGTCCCCGCCTCCATCGTTGGCGGCAGCTAAGCGCAGTCCACCGGCGGGCTCAACAGAAATTGAAACGCGTTATGAAATTGTCGCCCCGCGAAGATTTTCCGTCGTCAGGCCGGAACCGCGTCGGGCTCCCTGCATTTTATTGGCATCGGGACCGCCCAACGCCCCCCCCGACTTGTAGGCGGTTTCGACACAGATGCCCCCGGCCAAAAGGCCGGGGGCATTTTACTTTGGGGCGAGGCTCAGACCCGCGTGTCGCCGGGCGTGCGCACGAGAAACTGGGGCAGCAGGGCCGCGACGACCTTGCGGCCGGCGTCTTCCGGGCGGCCGAGCATGTCGCGCAGCGGCGGGCCGATCAGGGCGTCGCCGAAGGCGCTGAGGGCGATCAGCAGGACGGCCGAGGAGATCCGGTCGCGCGCCAGGCCGTCGTCGTCGCCCAGCTTGTCGCGGATGGCGTCGACCAACTCGGTCACCGCCTCGCGCACGGGCTCCAAATGCGTGAAGTCGCCCGACATCCCGATCCAGGCGGCCAGCCGGCCAGCCCCGCCCTCGGCGAAGGCGTCGAACACCTCGTTGATCACCGCCAGCGGCGCGCCGCGATCGGTTCGCAGGCGATCGACCGTGGCGTCCAGCGCCACGCGCAGGTCGTTGACCATCGAGCCCATCAGCGCCGACTGCAGCCCGTTGGCCGAGCCGAAGTGATGGATGAGGTTGGCGTGCGTCACGCCGATGTCCGCGGCGACGGCCGCGAGGGTCAGCGCGGTGGGGCCGCCATTGAGCAGCAGATTGCGCGCGGAAACGAGCGCTTCGCGGCGCGCCTCCTCGGGCGAGCGGCGGCGACGCCGCGGCGGGGCGTTCGCATCATCCACTATTGACACCCATGTTAATTACCTTCATGTAGATAGCGCTGGTTTTCGGTAGGGCCAGCAACCCGGGACTTCAAGTGACTTGGCGCCGCATGCACCCGCCGGCGCCAAGGGACCGCGCATGGCCGGCGCGGCGCGTACAGCCCTTTTCATTCTGGAAACCGAGCATGAGCACGCCCCTAGACCTGGCAATCACCCCCCGGAACATCAGCTTCGCGAAGCTGGAACAGAGCGACCGCTGGTGGCTCGGCGGCGACCCGATCGCCACGGCCTTCTACAATGCGCTGTCGGTGACCTTTCCGCAGGGCGAGCGCTTCTTCATGGACGCCGTCCGCCGCTACCGGGACGAGACCGACGGCAAACTGGCCGAGCAGGTCGCCGCCTTTCTGACGCAGGAAGCCCTGCACACCCGGGAGCACGTGGCCTTCAACAAGCAGGTCGGCGGCCAGGGCTACGACATCGCCGCGCTGGAAACGCGGACCAAGGGCCGGCTCGACTTCGCCCGGTCGCGGCATCCGCGGCTGCAACTTGGCGCGACCATCGCGCTGGAGCATTTCACGGCGGTTCTGGCGCATGCCCTGCTGGCCGACCCGCGCCACCTGGAGGGCGCCTCCGCCGATGCGCGCGACCTGTGGCGGTGGCACGCCATCGAGGAGATCGAGCACAAGTCCGTCGCCTTCGACACCTTCATGGTGGCGACCAGGTATCTGTCGGGCTTCCGGCGCTGGCACATCCGCGTCTGGACCATGATCATGGCGACCCTGATCCTGCACTCGGTGGTCAGCCAGAACATGCGCGACCTGCTGGCGCACGACGGCCTGCGCGGCTGGAAGGTCTGGCGGGGCGTTATGGCCTTCCTGTGGAAGCGGCCGGGCATGCTGGGCCAGGCCCTGAAGCCGTACTTCGCCTACTTCGTCCCGGGCTTCCATCCGTGGGACGAGGACGACAGGGCGCTTATCCGGAACACGGAAAGAGAGCTGGCCGCCGCCTATCCGCTGGCCGCCGCCTCCTAATGGACAGCGGGCGGCGCGGGGGTCGACCAGACCACCGTGTCACCCGCCTTCAGGCCGGCGACGATCTCCACGCCGCCCGGCCCCACGCGACCGATGATGACCGGAACCCGCTGGGCCCTGCCGCCCGGCGCGCTGCGGACCATCAGCCAGGTCTGAGGCGCGGCGCCCTGCACCGCCTCCGGCGGCACCACCAGCGCCGAGGCCTTCTCGTAGGCGACGATCGAGACATTGGCCGTCATGCCGATCCGGACCCGCTGCGCCTGCTCCGGCGTCAGGGGATCCAGCCGGACGGCGGCGGTGAACATCGACTTCGCGCCGGCGGGGCCGGCCGTCGCCTCGCCCGCGACGCCGGAGACCCGCCCCTTCAGCACCAGCCCGCCGAAGCCCGGCCCCGTGACCGTCACGATCTGGCCCGGACGCACCGCGTTCACGTCGCCCTCGTCGAGCTGAAAGGTGACGTCCAGGCCTTCGATCCGCGCGACGACGCCCAGCGACTGGCCGGCGGAAACGCGGACGCCGGCGTGGATGCTGTCGTCTGTCCCGTCGGGGCGGCCTGCCAGGGGTCGCACGATGACGCCGCTGGCCGGCGCGCGGATCGTCGCCGAGCCCGCGTCGCCGCCAAGGGCCGTGTACTGCGACAGGGCGGCATCGCGCTTGAGTACCGCGATGCGCCGCTCGACCCCCT
>JBIICO010000105.1:0-10946 GCA_044238855.1 Caulobacter sp. | reverse complement strand
GGCGGAGTAGACGCCTTCAGCGCCTTCCGGGCGGCGAGCGCGTACTCGACGCCGGTCCAGACGGTGACCGCGGCGGCCAGCCAGGTCAGCACATGGGCGCCGAGCAGCCCGCGGCGCAGCAGGTCAGGATCTTCCGGCAGGAAGCCCCAGGCGCTCCAGCCCATCACGAACAGTTCGGCGGTCAGGGCCACCAGCTGAAGCGTCGTCTTCCACTTCGCCATCAGGGTCACCGGCAACTTCAGGCCCTTCGGCGCAAGCACCTCGCGCATGGCGCTGACCGAGAACTCGCGGAACAGCATCAGCCCGCCCGCCAGCGCCACCACCCAGGAGCCCAGCGCGGCCAGGCCGACGATCATGCCGGCCACCAGCACCTTGTCGGCGATCGGATCGAGGATGGCGCCCAGCGTGGAGACCGCGTCGAACCTGCGCGCCAGCCAACCGTCGAAGAAGTCGGTGATCGCCGCGATCACGAAACCCCAGAAGGCGAAGAAGTAGAGGAACTTCTGCACCAGCATCGGCGGCAGGCCGAGGCCGACCACGATCTCGTAGGCCTTCCGCGGCTCGAGCCCGATGTAGAGCAGGGCGATCAGGGCCAGGAAGACCAGGACGGTCAGCACCAGCCGAAGGCCGGTCATGATGTTGGGCAGCTGCTTCAAGGCGTCGGACTCCGGAGTCGGGCGGTTCGTCTTCTGAACGCCTGATACGCCGAAACGCGCCGGGACGCTAAGCCGCGCGCACGCTGCCGAGGAAACCGTCCACGGCGGCGCGCAGGCTGTCGGCCTCGCGCTCGAGCGCCTGGGACGCGGCGACGACCTCGCCCGAGCTGCGGCCGGTGTGGCGGGCCGCGTCGTGGACCACGGCGATGTCGCGCGATACGGCTTCGGCGCCCGAGGCGGCTTCCTGGGTGTTGCGGGCGATCTCGCGGGTGGTGGCGGCCTGCTCGTCGACCGAGTCCTTGATGGCGGTCGAGACGCCGGCGAGGTCGTCGATGATGCCGCGGATCTCGGCCAGGGCGGCGGCGGACTCGCGGGCCACCTGCTGCATGCCGCCGATCTGGTCGCGGGCCTGTTCGGCGGCGCGGCTGGTCTGGGCGGCGAGACGCTTGATCTCCTCGGCCACCACGGCGAAGCCCTTGCCGGCCTCGCCCGCCCGGGCGCTTTCGATCGTCGCGTTGATCGACAGCATGTTGGTCTGGGCCGCGATCTCGCCGATCAGGCTGACCAGCGCCCCGACCGTGTCGGCCGAGGACGACAGCTGGATCAGGGTCTCGTTGGCCGCCTGGGCGCGGGCCACGGCCTCGTCGGTCATGGCGCTGGAGTGGCCGACGCGGCCGGCGATGTCAGCCACAGAGGCGCCGATCTGCTCGGCCGAGGCGGCGACCATGGTGACGTTGTTGGTGGCCTGCTGCGCGGCGGCGGCGACGCGGGTCGAGCGGTCGCTGGTCTGACCGGCCGTGTCGGCCATGGTGCGGGCGGTGGCCTCCAGTTCGCAGGCCGCCGAGGCGACGCGGTCGACGATGCCCGACACGGCGCTCTCGAACCGGTCGGCCAGGTCGCGCAGCATCGTCTGGCGCTCGGCCTCGGCCTGGGCCAGCGCCGTGCGGCGGGCCTCCTCGGCGGCGTCGAGGTAGATCGAGATGGCGATGTCCATGTCCAGCATGGCGGCCTTGGTCAGAGCGGCGGCAAGCTCGGTGGTCGCCTCGGGTCCGGGGCGCTTGCGGCCGAAGGCGCCGCCGCCGCTCCTGGGCCAGTCGCGGGCGATCACCTCGCGCAGCAGGCCTTCCATGACCATGGCGTAGCCCCCGATGTACCAGCGCGGCTCCAGGCCGATGCGGGCGTGGGTCTGGCCGATGGCGCGGACGCCTTCGGCGTAGTCGCCCTGGTAGTCGGCGCGCATGATGTTGCGCCAATGCTCGCGCTGGCGGCTTTGCGCGCCGCTGATGTGGTCTTCGTTGCGGAAGAACTTCCGCGTTTCCGGCGTCACCCGCACCTTGTCGTAGAAGGCGTCCAGCGCGGCCGGCAGGATGGCGTCGACGAACTCGGCGTTGTCGCGCAGCGCGCGGCGGAGGCCCTCGTCCAGCCCGATGAAGGCCAGACGCTGGTTCAGTTGCTGGTTACTCGACATACCGCCCGCCCGTACTCAAAAACGCGGGATACCCAGACAAGCGGTGCGGTTACCCCCGCCTTAATTTGTGGACCCGGGCGTGAGGTTTCTGGCGGAACGAGGGTCGGCCGAATGCCGGGCGGCTACTTCCGGAAGAAGGCGTGGATGCGCTGGGCCAAGGCGGCGCTGACGCCGTCGACCTTCATCAGGTCCTCGACCGTGGCCTTGCCGACCTCGCGCGCCGAGCCGTAGGCGTGCAGCAGCGCCTTCTTGCGGCCGGGACCGACGCCCTCGATCTCGTCGAGCGGGTTGCGCTTCATCTCCATCGACCGCTTGGTGCGATGGGTGCCGATGGCGAAGCGGTGAACCTCGTCCCGCAGGCGTTGCAGGTAGTAGAGCACCGGGCTCTTCGGCTCGAGCATGAACGGGTCCTTGCCCGGCATGAAGAACCGCTCCAGCCCCGCGTCGCGATCCGGCCCCTTGGCGATGCCGACCACGGTGATGTCGTCGACGCCGAGGTCGGCCATGACTTCCAGCGCCGCGTCCAGCTGACCCTTGCCGCCGTCGATGAGCACCAGGTCGGGCCGGGCGCTGTCGTCGCCGCCCTCCTCCTCCTTGACCAGGCGCGCGAAGCGGCGGCGGAGCACCTCCTTCATCATGCCGTAGTCGTCGCCGGGGGTGAGCTCCGTGCCCTTGATGTTGAACTTACGGTACTGGTTCTTCTGGAAGCCCTCGGGTCCGGCGACGATCATGCCGCCGACCGCGTTCGTGCCCATGATGTGGCTGTTGTCGTAGACCTCGATCCGCTCCGGCGGGGCATCCAGCCCGAAAGCCTCCTGCACGCCGGCCAGCAGCTTCGACTGGGCCGAGCCCTCGGCCATCTTGCGGCCCAGCGCCTCGCGGGCGTTCAGGGTCGCCTGCTCGACCAGACCCTTCTTCTCGCCGCGCTGCGGACGGGCGATCTCGATCTTGCGGCCGGCCTTCATGCTGAAGGCCTCGGCGAACAGCTCGTGCTCGTGCGGCTGGATGTTGACCAGGATCTGCCGGGGGATCGGCCGGTCCTCGTAGAATTGCCCAAGAAAGGCGCTCATCACCTCCGGGTCGGTGTCGGCCTTGTCGACGCGCGGGAAGTAGGCGCGGTTGCCCCAGTTCTGGCCGGCGCGGAAGAAGAACACCTGCACGCAGGCCTGGCCGCCCTCGGCGAACAGGGCGAAGACGTCGGCCTCCTCCACGCTCTCCGGATTGACCTGGGTCTCGGCGGCCACGGCGGACAGGGCGCGGATGCGGTCGCGCAGGCGGGCGGCGCGCTCGAACTCCAGCTCGTCGGATGCGGCCTGCATCTCCTGCGACATGCGCGCCATGACCGACCGGCTCTTGCCGCGCAGGAACAGCTCCGCCTCCTCGACCAGCAGGGCGTAGTCGTCGAGCGCGATCAGCCCCGTGCAGGGCGCGGCGCAGCGCCGGATCTGGTGCAGCATGCAGGGCCGGGTGCGGCTCTCGTAGACGCTGTCCGAACAGGACCGCAGCAGGAACGCCTTCTGCAGGGTGTTCAGCGTGCGGTTCACGGCGCCGGCGCTGGCGAAAGGCCCGAAGTAGTCGCCCTTGATGGTGTGCGCCCCACGGTGCTTGCGCAGCTGCGCGGCCGGATGCTCGCGGCGGATGACGATCTCGGGGAAGCTCTTGTCGTCGCGCAACAGGACGTTGAAGCGCGGCTTCATCGTCTTGATCAGGTTGATCTCAAGCAGCAGGGCGTCAGCCTCGGTGCGGGTCGAAGCGAACTCCATCGACCGGGTCAGGTCGACCATGTGGGCGATGCGGTTGGTGTGGAAGCGGCCCTGCGCGTACTGGATCACCCGCTTTTTCAGCGACCGCGCCTTGCCGACGTACAGCACCTCGCCGTCCTCGCCGATCATGCGGTAGACGCCCGGCGCATCGGGCAGCCGTTTCGCATGATCGGCGATCAGGGCGGCGCCCTTCAGGGAAGGCGCGTCAGGAACGTGGGTGTCGGTCACGCACCGAATATAGGGGAGTCGGACGCGTCGCGCGCGGGGGTGCGTCCGCCAATCACGGCATGGACGGCGGGGTCCGCTCGTCGGCGATGGCGTAAGGCTGCAGTTCCAGCACCGGCAGTGCGGGGGACGCGTCCGTGGGAATGTTCCGCTGCGCCTGCAGGACGAAGTCGCTGATCAGCTGGTTGTAGGCCTGGGCCTGCTCCATGGGGCCGAGGTGGTTGGCGTCAATCACCTCCAAGCGTCCGGTACGGCTGCCAGCCGCGATCGCGCGTCCGGCTTCGAGCTTGGTGACGATGTCCTTGTCGCCGCCGATCACGAGCAACGGCACGTAGAGGTGGTCCAGCGCGCCGGTTGCGTCCCAGCCGAACATGGCCAGGTTGCCTCGCGCCTGCGCCGCCGGTGAATTGCGGGTGGTCAGGAGGCTGACGTGCTCCAGCTGGCTGCGTGTGACGGCCTTGCCGAAGCCCAGGCGGTTGCCGAGGTGCGTCGAACCGCTGAGATAGCTCTGCCACTGCATCGCCCACATGAGCGGCTTGAGCAGGATGGTCAGCTTGAACGCGGGCTCCAGCACCGGATGCCGAAGCGCACGGGCCAGGCCGCTGAAGATCATGGTGGTCAGCGGGTTGGTGTAGGTGGTGTTGAGCAGCACCACACCGGCCAGACGTGTCTGGATCTGCGGATGGTCGCGGATCAGGGTCTGGATGGTCATACCGCCGATGCTGTGGCCGACCAGGACCACCCGCCGGCCGCCCAGGCTGTCGACCAGCCCGGCGAGGTCGGCCGCGAAGGCCTCCAGGCTGATGCCGCCGTGTGGTGCCGGCTTCGACCGTCCGAGGCCCGGCAGGTCCCAGGCCGTCAGGCGAAAGCGATCGCCGAGGTCGCGCCTGGCGTAGGACCAGAAGGTGCTGTCGAGGCCCCAGCCGTGCGTGAGGATGATCGGCGGCGCCTCCACCGGGCCGTGGCTCTCGACGTAGAGGCTCGAACCCGTCTCGCCGGTGATCTGGTGCCCATGGCCCCGGACCGCGCGGGTGACCCGCTCATCGCGCCGCGTCAGCAGCGCCAGCATCACGAAGCGCCCCAGGAAGGACCAGGCGAGCAGTCCAACGCCCAGCCAGAGCCGCCAGTCGTCGCGAAGGCGATAGACGTCGCCATAGGCGTCGCGCACGAGGTCGCCCTGATACCAGCTCCACAGCAGCCAGCCCGCCGCCGCCAGAACGAACAGCGAAAGCAGGGAAGCGAAAAAACGGAAGAAGGACAGCAAGGGCATGAAGGTCACCGGGTTGAGCGGGGTGCTAACCTCCGATCTCCATGCCTGTTCCACGCGACGCCCGTTTCGTGCGCGAAAGCCTGAAGATCGCGCCCCCGGGGGCGTGAAGCCGGACAAATCCACCGTCATCGCCCTTTGCCGTTGAAACGGCGGGCCGGGTCGTCGAACATCGGTCGCAGGAACTGCCGCGATGCGGCCTGGGGAGTTTTCCGACCATGACCCAACCCACCCGACGCGGCCTGCTGGCCGGCGGCGCCGTTCTGGCCTTTGTCGCGCCCCGGTTCGCGTTCGCCGCCGCGCCGGTGAAGCCGCCGGCCGCCAAGGTCACGCTCGTCACCGACGACAAGTACGGCATCAAGCTGCCCGACCCGTACCGGTGGATGGAGAGCACCGACAAGGACCCCGACTGGGTTCCCTACATGACGGCCCAGAACGCCTATGCGCGCTCGGTGTTCGACGCCATCCCGGGCCGCGCCGCGCTGGCCAGGCGCATCGGCGAGCTGACCGGAGAGGCGGCGATGATGCGCCGGGTGCATGTCGCCGGGCCCTGGGTGTTCCTGTACGAGCGGCCGGCCGGGGCCAACAGCTACCGGCTGGTCGTGCGCGAGGGCATGGCCGGCAAGGACCGGGTTCTCGTCGACCCGAACACGGCCAAGGTCGACGGGATGCACATCTCGCTCGACTGGTGGCAGCCGTCCGACGACGGCAAGCACGTGGTCTACGGCGTCTCCAAGGCCGGGTCCGAGGACAGCGTCATCCATGTGATGGAGACCGCGACCGGCACGGTGCTGCCCGAGCGGATTCCGCGGGCCCAGTACGCGAGCCCGGCCTGGCTGCCCGACGGTTCGGGCTTCACCTACAACCAGCTGTCCCGCGAGGGCGTGAAGCCGAGCGATCCGCAATACTTCCTGCGCAGCCGCGCCCTGCTGCACCGGCTGGGAACAGATCCTTCGACCGACGTCGTGGTCCTCGCCCAGGGCTACCAGGCGGACCTCGCCGTGTCCGACAAGGAGTTTCCGGTCGTCATGCTGCAGCCGGGCTCGCCCTGGGCCATCGCGGTGCTGATCCCCGGCGTGGCGCCGGAGCTGCGCGCCTGGGTCGCGCCGACGGCCGCGCTGGCCGGCGGCAAGCCGGTGTGGAAGCCGCTGTTCGAGGCGAGCGACCAGGTCGTCAACTTCGCCCTCGACGGCGATGAGGCGTTCCTGCTGACCTTCAAGGACGCGCCGCGCTATCGCGTGCTGAAGACGAAGCTCGCCGCGCCGGAGCTGGCCAAGGCCGCCGTGGCCGTGCCGCAGGGCGAGCGGGTGATCCAGGGCTTCTCGCTGGCCAGGGACGGGCTCTATGTCGGCGAGATGGACGGCGGCGTCGGCCGACTGCGCCGGCTGGGCCGCGACGGCGAGCTGACCGAGGTGAAGCTGCCGATCGAGGGGACGCTGACGCTGATCTTCGCCGACCCGACCGCCGAGGGCGTGTTCGTCTCGACCGAGAACTACATGACCCCGCCGAGCGTGCTGAAGGTCTCGGCGGACGGCTCGGTCGTCGACACCGGCCTGGCGCCCAAGCCGCCGATCGACCTGACGCCCTATCGCCAGACCCGGCTGTTCGCGACGGCCAAGGACGGGGTGAAGATCCCGATCACCCTGCTGCACCGGGCCGATCTCGAGAAGAACGGGGCCAACCCCGTGCTGGTCGACGCCTACGCCTCCTACGGCCAGACGTCCGACCCCTATTTCGCGCCGCGCTTCCTGCCCTTCGTCGACCAAGGCGGCGTGCTGGCGACGGTGCACGCACGCGGCGGCGGCGAGTACGGCCGCGAGTGGCACCTGGCCGGCCAGAAGGCGACCAAGGCCAACACCTGGCGCGACGTGATCGCCGGGGCCGAGCACCTGGTCGCCGAGAAGTGGACCAGCCCAGGCAAGCTGGCGGTCGAGGGCACCTCGGCCGGCGGCATCATGGCCGTCAACGTGATGGTTGAGCGGCCGGACCTGTTCGCGGTCATCTACGACCGCGTCGGCTCCTCCAACCCGGTGCGGATGAGCTATACGCCCGGCGGCCCGGCCAACTTCGACGAGTTCGGCAACCCCGAGATTGAGGCCGAGTACCGCAGCCTGGTGGCCATGGACGGCTACTACAAGGTCAAGGACGGAACCAGGTACCCGGCCCTGCTGGCCACCGCCGGCATGACCGATCCGCGCGTGCCGCCGTGGCAGGGGGCGAAGATCTCCGAGCGGGTGCGGGTCGCCAGCTCCTCCGGCAAGCCGGTGCTGCTGCGCGTCGAGTTCGAGGCCGGCCACGGCATCGGATCGACCCGCCAGCAGGGCGACGAGGAATGGGCCGACGCCTTCGCCTTCATCTTTTGGCAGACCGGGGACAGGCGGTATCAGCCAAAGGGGTAAGCGCCCTCCCTCGCCGCATGGGGAGGGGCTGGCAAGCAGACGACCGTTTCACCACCCGTCTCCCTTCGGCTTAGGCGTTGCGGGATCCAACCTCCCATGCGGGCGGGGAGACTGCTGACACATCCTGACAGCGCCACGGCGTAGACTTCTCTCACACCCGAGAGGAGCCTTCCCGTGACCCTGAAAGCCACCTGCCATTGCGGCGACACGCAGATCGCCCTGTCGAGCCATCCGGTCTCGGCGAAGTCATGCAACTGCAGCTTCTGCGAACGCACGGGCGCGATCTGGGGCTACTTCAAGCCCGACGAGATCACCGTCGAGGCGACGGAGGAGAAGACCTATTCCGCCAGCGGCGGGATGAACCTGCACCACTTCTGCGGCCGGTGCGGCATGCAGACCTGGGGCGACTCGCCCGACTGGGCCTCGGCCTACAACATGGACGGCACGCCCAAGCCCGGGTTCGAGGCCGGCACGGTTCCGGAAGCCCGGATCGTGGGGATCAACCTGCGCCTGATCGACGGGCTGGACTGGTCGACGGTCGAGGTGGAGAAGATCGACGGTCGGGCGAACTGGTAGGCGCTAACGCAGCAGGCCCAGGGACAGCGACCCGGCGATCACCAGACAGCAGAGGATGCCCACTAGGTAGAGCAGTCGAAGCTGCTGCACCTTGCGGGTCAGGTCGGGGTCGCCGAGACCCCGGTCACGCCGCTCGGTGGCGAAGTCGAGGCCCAGGTTGGGGACGAAGAACGCCTTTCCCGACATTTCCTGCCACACGTCAGGATGCCGCTCCACCAGCGCCCGCACGACGCGACGCCGGAACAGGAACTGCAGCGCGCAGCAGACGAAGAAGACGGCGAATGCGCCGATCGTCACGTAGAACATGGCCTACCGCCCTTTCCACTCCGGCGCACGCTTCTCGCCCCAGGCCGCGACGCCTTCGCGGCGGTCATCAGTAGGGGTGAGCTCGTCGTAATTGGCAAGTTCCACGGCGATCGAGGCCGCGCCGTAAAGCGTCGCGGTGGCCGTCAGGGTCCGGCGGATGTTGCGGACCGACAGCGGGGCGTTGGCGGCGATCTTGCGGGCCGTGGCGACGGCCTCGGCGACCAGGGCCTCCGGCGCGCAGACGCGGTTGATGACGCCGTAGCCGAGGCCTTCCCGGGCGGTGAACGGGTCGCCGGTCAGGAGAATCTCACGAGCGCGGCGCTCGCCGGCGGCGCGGGCCAGGTTCGGCGCGCCGCCCAGGCCCGGCATGATGCCCAGCTTGACCTCCGGCAGGGCGAACCGCGCTCCCTCGGCCGCGTAGACGAAGTCGCAGTTCAGCGCGATCTCGCAGCCGCCGCCGTAGGCCGCGCCGTTGACCGCGCAGATCACCGGGACCGGCAGGGCGACCAGCGCGTCGCGCATGGCCTCGAACAGGCGATGCTGGGCGACCCACTGGTCGTCCGTCATGCCGTCGCGTTCCTTCAGGTCCGCGCCGGCGCAGAAGATCTTCTCGCCCGCCCCGGTCAGGACGACGGCCCGCACGGAGCCGGGCTCGGCGAGGCCCTGCCACAGGGCGAGCAGTTCCTCGGCCATCCTGGTCGACAGCGAATTGCCGGCCGCCGGACGGTTCAGGGTGACGACGAGGACGCCGCCGGTCTCTTCGGTGAGCAGGGTTTCGTGGATCATGGGAGGTGCTTAGCGCCTCTACCGCGTCCCGAACAGCCGGTCCCCCGCATCCCCCAGCCCGGGCCGGATGTAGCCGTGGTCGTCGAGGCCCCGGTCGATGCCGGCCGTCCAGATCGGGACGTCCGGATGGTCTCCCCGGACGGCTTCGAGGCCTTCGGGGGCGGCGAGGATGCAGACGAAGCGGATGTCGCGAGCGCCCTCCTCCTTCAGCCGGTCGATCGCCGCGCGGGCGCTGCCGCCGGTGGCCAGCATAGGATCGACGACGATCACCGTCCGCTCGCCGAGACCGTCCGGGACCTTGAGGTAGTACTCGACCGCCGCCCGGGTGCCCGGATCGCGGTAGAGGCCGATGTGCGCCACGCGGGCGGCGGGGACCAGACTGAGCATGCCGTCCAGCATCCCCTCCCCGGCCCGCAGGATCGAGGCGAACACCAGCTTCTTGCCGGCGATCTCCGGAGCCATGGTGGTTTCGAGCGGGGTGGTGACCTCGCGCTGGGTGAGGGCCAGGTCGCGGGTGACCTCGTAGCAGAGCAGCGTCGAAATCTCGCGGACCAGCTCGCGGAAGGTCTTGGTCGAGGTGTTCACATCGCGCAGCCGGGTCAGCTTGTGCTGCACCAGCGGGTGGTCGACGAGGGTGACGCCGGAGAAGCCGCGCATCAGAACACCGTCCCGTCGCTGGTGATTTTCAGGGGCGGGCCGCCGCCTTCGCGGCGTTCGGCGGCGATGCGCCGGCCCGCCGCCCATGTGCCGCCCTCCAGCACGCGAGCGAGCGGGAAGTCGGCCGCCGCCAGGCCCAGCCGTTCGCGCACCAGCGGGGCGATGCGGTCGAGCAGGGCCACGGTCAGGGAGCGCCAGCCGACCACCAGCGGGTCGCCCACGGCGTGGGTGCGGTCGAGGTCGGCCGGGTCCTTCAGAGTCAGCACGCCGTCGTCGATGAACAGGCCGCCGTTGCGATACTCGGCGAGGCCGGTCAGGCCGTCGATGTCGACGACGTCGAGGCCGGCGTCCTGCAAGGGTTCGATCAGGCTGTAGGCCAGCCACTGCGAGAGCTTGTGGATCGGGACGAGGCCGAGCTGCGGGTGGCGCCAGGTGTCGCCCAGCGGCACGCCGTCGACGGTCAGGCGGTTCTCCCAGATCGGACCGAGACGATGCAGCAGCACCTCCAGGATCGCCGGGGCCGGCAGGCGGCCGTTCTCGGCGCGGCGGGCGATCTCGTCGAACAGCAGCCCCGGCCGTCCGACGGCGCCGCCGAGGCGGCGGATCAGGGCCGCGCGGCCCTCCAGCCCGACCAGCGGGTTGGCATCCGAGACCTGGAAGCCCTTCGCCAGTGTCCCGGCGTCGAAGCGATCCAGCGCGTCGGCGCGGTAGGGGTCATCCGTCGTGGTCGACAGGGCGCCGGACTGGAACAGCCGCAGAGAGGCGATGCCGAGGCCCTCGGATCGCGATGTCGTCGAACCGGTCGGGCCATCGAGGTAGCGCCAGTCCGGCCCGGCGCCGGCG
>JBIICO010000103.1:0-10982 GCA_044238855.1 Caulobacter sp. | reverse complement strand
CGCCGGCCCAGCCAGACAAGTCCCTGGGCGTTGAACAGCACCACTCCGACGTTGGGGCGATGACGGGCGAGCGGATCGTCGGTCACGGGCGGGCCAGCTTACTTGCGGGTGAGGGCCGAGGCCGGGGCCAGTTGCAGGCCACGATCCTGCAGGCCCTGCGCCCAGCGGGCGGCCTCGTCGACGGTGACCGGATAGGCGAAGCCGGAGCCCAGCGCCTGGCCCCGCGCCCGGGCCACCGACTCGAGCAGGGCGAACTGCCGGTTGATGGCCTCGGCCGACAGGTCCTCGTCGATCACCCGGTCGGCGGAGAGCCGCAACGAGCCTCGGCTCGCTCCGGCGCTGCCGTCGTCGACGAAGGCCAGGCCGCGCTGGCGCAGCGAGGCGGTGAAGGCGCTCATCGCCGACGGCGACGCCATGAACCGCGAGCCCAGGTAGTTGGTCAGGCCATAGTAGCCGCTGGCGCGCGACAGCAGCCACTCCAGCTTGGCGTTGGTCTCGGTCGGGCTGCTGGAGGCCAGCAGCGTCATCGGCCCCGGATCGTTCTCGGGATAGTCGGTGGGCTCCATCGGGGCTTCGAGCAGCACCTCGTGCCCGTGGGCGCGGGCCATGTCGATCCAGCCCTGCAGGCCCTCGGCATAGGGCGCAAAGGACAGGGTCACTTCCGGAGGCAGGGTCTCGATGGCCTTGCGGGTCAGGGCGGCGTTCAGGCCCAGGCCTCCGACCACCAGCGCCACCTTGGGCTTGCCGTTGGACGTGAAGGGACGGGCATAGGCGTCGGCCGGCATGCGCCCGTCGGCGCCGATGATCGGCAGCGGCGCGCCGCCCGGGCCGGGCGCGGTCAGGCCGGCGATCGGCGCCGCGGCCAGCGGGGCGGTGGTGGAGCCGCTGGCGCTGGCCCCTCCGGGCAGGGTGATGACCGCCGAGCCCTCGATCGGGCCGGTCCCGTCGAGGCTGATGGGGGTCTCGGACAGGGCGTAGTAGCCGGTGGCGAGCGGCGCCTCGCCGTCCTGCTCCTGGGCCAGGCCTTCCTTCCAGCCGGGCACCGAGGCTCCACTGCGGGCCGCTTCGGCGAGGGAGATGCGGATGACCGGCGTCCCGGCCTTGGGGTCGCCCGTGACCAGGATAAGCACCAGCAGGGTCAGCAGGAACAGCAGTCCCGCCCCGCCGGCCGAGATGTAGGGGTTCTGCACCGCTGTCATGGCGATCGCGCGCGCTCGCTGCGCGCGGCTGGGCGCGGCGGTCGTCGCTGTCGAACGATTGATCGGCTTGGTGGAGAACATGACGAGGTCAGGGGCAATCTACGCGCCCCGAACCTCGACTGGTATGGTTAACGAAGCCCTATTTCTTGGTCGTATCGGGCTTCGGCGTCACGCGGCCGTCGACCACGGCCACGCGCGGCGTCGGCTTGGGCAGCTTCGGCGTCGAGGCCACCGAGCCGTTGCGCAGCACGTCGAGCGCCCGCTGCAGCTGGAAGTCGCACTTCAGCGTCAGGGTCGAGATGGTGATCTTCTTGCACGCCTCCTCGTCGAAGCTGGCCGGCGGCGCCTCGGCGGGGGTGTGGGCCCCACGGCGCGTCTTGCCTTCCTCGGCGTCGAGGGCGTTGCGCAGCATCGCCTCGCTGTACTGGATCGAGCGGGTGGCGATCAGCTCGGCCTGCTCGCGGCTGGCGGCGACTTCCAGATTCGGCTCGATGCCGGTGCGCTGAATCGACTTGCCGGACGGCGTGTAATAGCGCGCCGTGGTCAGCTTCAGCGCGCCGTCCTCACCGCCGTTCAGCGGGATGACCTGCTGCACCGAGCCCTTGCCGAAGCTGGTCAGGCCGACGACCTCGGCCCGCTTGCGGTCCTGCAGGGCGCCGGCGACGATCTCGGCCGCCGAGGCCGAGCCGTTGTTGACCAGCACCACGACCGGCAGGCCGTTCAGCATGTCGCCCGGGCGGGCGTGATAGCGCTCGATGTCATCCGGCTGGCGGCCGCGCTGGCTGACGACCTCGCCGCCGTCCAGGAAGATGTCCGACACGCCGACCGCCTGGTCGAGCAGGCCGCCCGGATTGTTGCGCAGGTCGAAGACCAGGCCCTTCATCTTCGGGTTCTGGCGCTTCAGGTCGGCGATGGCCGCGGTGACGTCGTCGGTGGCCTTCTCGTTGAAGCCCGACAGCCGCACATAGCCGTACTCGCCTTCCATCCGGTAGGTGACCGACTTCGGCTTGATGACTTCCCGCGTCAGGGTGACGTCGAACGGATCGGTCTTCTCGCGGGCGATGGTCAGGGTGACCTTCTCGCCCGGCTTGCCGCGCATCAGCTTCACGGCTTCGTTGCTGGGCAGGCCGATGACGCTCTCGCCGTTGACGCCGGTGATGTAGTCGCCCGGCTGCAGGCCGGCGCGCGAGGCCGGGGTGCCGTCCATGGGGGCGATGATCTTGACCACGCCGTCTTCGCTGGTGATCTCGATGCCCAGCCCGCCGTACTCGCCGCGGGTGGTCTCCTGCATGTCCTCGAAGCTCTCGGGCGCGAGGTAGCCGGAGTGCGGATCGAGCGAGGACACCATCCCGTCGATGGCGGCCTCGATCAGCTTCTTCTCGTCGACCTCGACCACGTACTGACGCTCGACCTTGTCCAACACGTCGCCGAACAGCTCGAGCATGTGATAGGCCTGACCCTTCGGCTTGGCCGTCGCCTGAGCGGTCTGGTTGACGTAGGCCATGGTGCCGGCGCCGAGAACGAAGGCGCACGCGCCGATCAGGAGGTTCTTCTTGGTCATCGCCCGTCTGGGGCTCCTAAGTGCGGCGACCGCGCCGCGTTCAACTATATGTCCCCGCCCCACCTCGCCGTAAGGAGGGGCCGAAATTAAGGCGTCGCCGCCGCCTGTCCGCCCGTCCTCGCCAGCCAGGGCGCGGGATCGATCGGCGCTCCGGACCGCCTGAGCTCGAAGTAGAGCTCGCCACCGGACCGTCCACTATCGGAAGCCTTTCCGACAGGGGCGCCGGCCGCGACCGTTTGTCCGGGCGCGACCGTGGCCTCGCTCAGGCCGCCGATCACCAGATGGTAAGCGCCGCCCGTTCTCAAGATCAAGATGACGCCCCAGCCGGTCACCGGCCCAGCGAATTCAACCGTTCCTTGAGCCGGCGAGACCACCACGGCGCCCGATCTGGAGGCGTAGGCCAGCCCCGTGGACTTGCCACCGCCCGGAAGGGGGGCGCCGAAGCGCCGCAGGACGGCGGCGTCGATCGGGCGGACCAGGCGGCCGGGACCGCCCTCGGCGCTGGCCAGGCGCGGGAAGCTGTCGGCCAGCTGGCCCGGACTGCCCGCCTCGCGGCCGGCCTCGAAGGCCTCGCCGGCGTAGCGCTGCTCGATGGCGGCCTGCTGGGCCAGCAGCTTTTCCATGTCGCCGCGACGCTCGGCGGCGTTGCTGTCGGCGATCAGCAGTTCGGAATTGGCGGCGGCGACCTGGCGGCGCAGGGCGGCGATCTCGCGCGCCTCGTCCCCATAGGCGCGGGCGCGCTTCTCCAGCGCCGGCGTCATGGCGCGGATCAGGATGGCCGCCCGCACCGCGTCGCGCGCGTCGTCGGGCCGCACCAGCAGCGCCGGGGGCGGGCTGCGCCGGAACAGCTGCAGCGCGCCCAGCAGCCGGGCTAGCCGGTTGCGGTCGCGGCCCAGCTCGGCGGTGAGGGCGGTCTCTCGGACGTTCAGCAGCTGCAGCCGCTGGCGGACGCCGGCCACGCCGCGGTTGCTCTCGGCCTGGCGGGAGGCGATCTGCTTGAGCTCGTTGCGCAGGGACTCGATCTGCCGACGCGCCTCGATCCGGGCCTGGGGCGAGGTCGACGCCGCCTCGGGGACGGGCGCGGTCGACGGTTCCTGCGCCGCGCTGCCCGCCGCGATCCCGGCGAGGGCGATGACGGCGGGAAGGATCAGGCGGCGACGCATGGAAGGATCAGTAACTCAGTCGCGGTGGTAGGGGCTACCCGCCAGGATGGTCACGGCGCGATAGACCTGCTCGGCCAGCATGGCGCGGGCCAGGGCATGGGGCCAGGTCTGGGGCCCGAAGGCCAGCTTCTCGTTGGCGGCGGCCAGCACCGAGGCGTCCAGCCCGTCCGCCCCGCCGATCAGGAACACGATCCGCCGCACGCCGTCGTCGCGCAGCCGCCCGATCCGCCCGGCGAAGTCACGGGAGGTGCGCACGACGCCATGCTCGTCGCAGGCGACGACATGGGCGTCCTTCAGATGCGGCAGGAGGACCTCGGCCTCGGCGGCCTTGCCCGGCTTGCGCGCCTCGACCTCGAGGATCTCGACGGGGCCCAGGCCCAGCGCTCGGCCGCTGGCCGTGGCGCGTTCGGCATAGTCCCTCGCCAGCAGCGCTTCGGGCGCCCGCCCCAGGCGGTGGACGGTGAGGAGGGTGATCTTCAAACCTGAACCCGATCGCCCCCGCGAGAGCGGGGGCCCAAGCCGAGTCTGCGGCGTGGACAGGCCGCCTGAATCCCCGCCTGCGCGGGGACACTCGGAGACAAAGCTAGTTCTTCGCCGGGGTGATGTGCCCGGAGTCGACCGACCAGATCTTCTCGATGTTGTAGAAGGTGCGGACTTCCGGACGGAACAGATGGACGATCACGTCGCCGGCGTCGATCAGCACCCAGTCACAGTGCGGCAGGCCTTCGACCCGCGCCTTGCCGTGGCCGGCTTCCTTCAGCGCGCGCATGACGTGGTCGGCGAGCGCGCCGACGTGACGGTGCGAACGCCCGGACGCCACGATCATGGCGTCGGCCATCGGGCTCTTGCCCTTGAGGTCGATCAGAACGACGTCCTCCGCCTTGTCGTCATCGAGGCGGTTCAGGATCAGATCTTCGAGCGAACCCACCTGTCGGGGTTCGTCGGACGAAACCCCGGTGAGGGTTTCTTGCGCCACAGGCGCCAACTCGCGGTTCAGCGGAGTACTCCTAAGTCAGTCTCGCAAGTGAGACCCCATACCACGTCTGGGGGAAAACGTCAGCGAATCAATCGTCAGCCCTTCCGCAGCCGCTCGCGCAGGGCGGTCGAGGAGGCGAAATTGAACGGGCCGGGCAGATAGACCCAGGCCGGCGGATCCATCCCGGGGAGCAGCCTGGCCTCCCGCGCGGGCCGGCGCGCGGCCCGGAAACGGCGGGCCGTGGGCGAGGTCTGGCTCTTCAGCCCGGCCCAGGGGCGGGAGATCACCGCCACCGGCAGTTCGCGCATCAGCTGGGTCCAGCCCTTCCAGCGGTGGAAGCCGGCCAGGCTGTCGGCGCCCATGATCCAGACGAAATGCACGCCCGGGAACCGCTTGCGCAGGATGCGGACCGTGTCGATCGTGTACTGCGAGCCCATGCGGGTCTCGGCGTCGGAGATGATCATCCCCGGCCCCCGCGCCAGCCTGCGCGCGCCGGCCAGCCGTTCGGCCAGCGGGGCGGTCTCCTTCGACGATTTCAGCGGGTTCTGCGGCGAGACCAGCCAGATCACGTGATCCAGGCCCAGGCGGGTCATCGCCGTCTCGGCGACGTGGGCGTGGCCGTCGTGGGCGGGATTGAACGAGCCGCCGTACAGGCCCACGCGCATCCCCGGCTTCAGGTCGAAGCCGAGGCGCAGGGCTTTGGGCCGACCGGCCTCAGGGACGAGTCTGGCCGGTCCCGCGAACCACATACTTGAACGTCGTCAATTGCTCGGCCCCTACCGGACCGCGGGCGTGAAGCTTGTCGGTGGCGATGCCGATCTCGGCTCCGAAGCCGAACTCGCCGCCGTCGGCGAACTGGGTCGAGGCGTTGACCAGCACGATGGCGGAATCGACCAGGCCGATGAAGCGGTCGGCCGCCGCCCCGTCCTCGGTCACGATGGCGTCGGTGTGGCCCGAGCCGTAGCGCGCGATATGGGCGGCCGCGCCCTCGACGCCGTCGACCAGGGCCACGGAGATGACCGGCGCGAGGTATTCGGTGGTCCAGTCTTCGGCGGTCGCCGCCTTCATCTCCGGCTCGATGGCGCGGCTGGGCGCGTCGCCGCGCAGCTCGCAGCCGGCCTTGATCAGGGCGTCGGCGATCGGCGGCAGCAGGCGTCCGGCCGCCTCGCGGTCGACCAGCAGGGTCTCGGCCGCGCCACAGACGGAGACGCGGCGCATCTTGGCGTTCACCACCACGTCCACGGCCTTCCTCACGTCGGCGCCGGCGTGGACGAAGACGTGGTTGAGGCCCTCGAGGTGACCCAGCACCGGCGCGCGGGCCTCGGCCTGGACCCGGGCGACCAGGCTCTTGCCGCCGCGCGGGATGATCAGGTCGATGTTGCCGTCGAGGCCGGCCAGGATGGCGCCGACGGCGGCGCGGTCGGTGGTCTTCACCACCTGCACGCAGGCGGCGGGCAGGCCGGCGGCCTCCAGGCCCCGGGTCACCGCCACATGCATCGCCGCGTTGGTCTGGATGCACTCCGACCCGCCGCGCAGGATGGCCGCGTTGCCCGAGCGGATGCAGAGCGCGGCCGCGTCGGCGGTCACGTTCGGACGGCTTTCGTAGATGATGGCGATGACGCCGATCGGCGTGCGGACGCGGGCGATGTCCAGGCCGTTGGGCCGGGTCCAGCGCGAGGTCTCGACCCCGAGCGGATCGGGGATGTCGGCCACCGCCGCGACGCCCCTGGCCACGCCTTCCAGGCGCGCGGCGTCCAGCATCATGCGGTCGATCATCGGCTCGGACAGGCCGCTCGCGCGGGCGCTGGCCTGGTCGCGCTGGTTGGCGGCGAGGATGGCCGGCGCCTCGGCGCGGATGGCGTCGGCCATGGCGCGGATGGCGGCGGTGCGCTGGGCGGCCGTGCTCAGGCGCAGGGCGCGCGCGCCCTCGCGGGCCATCCGGCCCGTCGCCGTCATCGTCGCCTGCAGGGTCATGCCCGCGTCGTCCATCATCCGTCCCCGGATATGCTCAATATGAGCCTTAGCCCCTTTCCGGAGCTCAGGCCACCGCCAGATCGTCGGCGTGGATCATGGGGCCTTCGGTGTAGCCCAGCGTCGCCTCGATGGCGTCGCTGCGCAGGCCCAGGATCCGTTCGGCGTCGGCGGCGTCGTAGCGGACCAGGCCGCGGCCGATTTCGCGGCCTTCCTCGCTGCGCACCATGACGGCGTCGCCCTTGCCGAACCGGCCCTCGACCCGGCGGACGCCGGCGGCCAGCAGGCTCTTGCCCGACGACAGCGCCCTGGCGGCGCCGGCGTCTACGATCAGCGCGCCCTGCGGCGCCAGCGAACCGGCGATCCAGCCCTTGTAGGCGGCGGCCGCGCTGACCGAGGCCTCGATGACGGTGGAGGCCGCGCCCTCCTCGACCGCCTTCAGCGGTTCGGGACGCGTGCCCAGAGTGATGATGGTGGCGCAGCCGGCGGCCCGGGCGATGCGGGCGGCGGCGATCTTGGTGGCCATGCCGCCGGTGCCGACGCCCGCGCCGGCGTTGGCGCCCCCGGCCATGGCGTCGATTTCCGGAGTGATCTCGGTCACCCGCTCCAGCCGCCGGGCCGAGGGGTCACGGCGCGGATCGGCGGTGTAGAGCCCGTCGATGTCGCTGAGCAGCACCAGGGCGTCGGCGGCGATCATCTGGGCCACGCGCGCGGCCAGGCGGTCGTTGTCGCCGTAGCGGATCTCCTCGGTGACCACGGTGTCGTTCTCGTTGACCACAGGCACGACGCCCAGCGACAGCAGGGTCTCGACCGTGGCCCGGCCATTCAGCCAGCGGCGGCGGACCTCGGTGTCGTCCCGGGTCATCAGCACCTGGGCGACGGCGATGCCGTGCGGCTCGAAGGCTTCTTCCCAGGCGCGCATCAGCAGCGACTGGCCCGCGGCTGCGGCGGCCTGTTTCTCGGGCAGGGTCGACTTGCGGGCCGGCAGGCCCAGCCGGCGGCGGCCCAGCGCCACGGCGCCGGAGGAGACCACCAGCACCTGCTGGCCACGCGCGCGCAGCCGGGCGGCGTCGGCGGCGAAGTCGGCCAGCCAGGCGCGATCGGGAACACCCGCCTCGGCATCGACCACCAGGGCGGAGCCGACCTTCACGACGATGCGTCGCGCGCGGGAAAGCTCGGTCAGTGACGTGTTCATTTCGGCGGGGCGCCGATGGCCCGCAGGAAGTACTGGCACGCCTCGGCGTTACCCATCGGCTTCCAGGTGCTGACCTTGCCCTCCTTGTCGAAGGCGATGCCGAACCGGCAGAGGAAGCCGTCGATAGAGCCGCAGCGCATCGCGCCGCTGTCGTCGACGCCGCAGGCGGTCGATTCCAGCTGGTGCTCCCAGAACACCACCTCGCCGTCGTTGGCGGCGCGCGTCGACTTGCTCAGGCCCAGCCGGCCGCGCAGGACGTCGGCCTTCTTGCCCTTCCAGGCCTGCATGGCGGTGTCGATGCTGGCGAACACCTCGGCCTGGGTCGGTTCGGCGGCCTGCTCGGGCGGCGGGGCGGACGGGACCGGCGCCAGCGGCTGCGCGAGCAGCATGAGCACGGCGAGAGCCTGGGCGATCATCCGGTGTCCCCCTCTGCGAACCTAGACGGGCGACCAGCCGGTGGAAGGCGTGTCGTCCCTGGACTCCGCGGCGGCGGCCTCGGCCTCTTCGCCCCGGTGCCGCTTGATCTGCTGGAAGGCCGCGCGGAGCACGTCCTGCACGCCCTCGCCCGAAACGCCGGAGATCAGCCGGGGCTTCTTGCCGGCCTCGGCCTCCAGTTCGTCGAGCTTCCACTGGCGGATCTCGTCGTCCAGCGCGTCGACCTTGTTCAGCGCCAGGATCTCGGCCCGGTTGGCGAGGTCCTCGCCATAGGCTTCGAGTTCGTTGCGGATGGTGCGATAGGCGCCGGCGACGTCGTCCTGGGTGGCGTCGACCAGGTGGATCAGCACGCCCGCCCGCTCGACGTGGCCGAGGAAGCGCGTGCCCAGGCCGGCGCCTTCCGATGCGCCCTCGATCAGGCCGGGGATGTCGGCGATCACGAACCGCTCCTCGGCGGTCAGGTCGACGATGCCCAGGTTCGGCACCAGGGTGGTGAAGGGATAGTCGGCGATCTTCGGCTTGGCCGCGCTGACCGCCGCCAGGAAGGTCGACTTACCAGCGTTGGGCAGCCCCACCAGGCCGGCGTCGGCGATCAGCTTCAGGCGAAGCCAGATCCACTTCTCCTCGCCTTCCTGGCCGGGGTTGGCGTGTTTGGGCGCCTGGTTGATCGGGCCCTTGAAGCGGTCGTTGCCCCAGCCGCCGTTGCCGCCCTTGGCCAGCATCAGGCGCATGCCCGCCTGGGTCAGGTCGGCGATCAGGGTTTCCTTGTCCTCGTCCAGCACCTGGGTGCCGACGGGAACCTTCAGGACCACGTCGGCGCCCGCCGCGCCATGGCGGTTGCGGCCCATGCCGTGGGTGCCGGTCTCGGCCTTGAAGTGCTGCTGGTAGCGGTAGTCGATCAGGGTGTTCAGCCCTTCGACCGCCTCGATCCAGACGTCGCCGCCACGACCGCCGTCGCCGCCGTCAGGGCCGCCGTACTCGATATACTTCTCGCGCCGGAACGACACAGCGCCGCCGCCGCCGTTTCCGGAGCGGATGTAGATCTTGCACTGGTCGAGGAATTTCATCGCGTCCTTATGAGGCAAGGGGGGCTTGCAGGGAAGGGTGGAGGGCTTTTCGGAGGCCCGGAAACCGGTCTAGATGGGGCCTGGGCCGGGGGGCTCGAACGGAATTGCTCATGCTCGCCGTACCCAGACGATTTCTGCTCGGCCTCGCCGCCCTGCTCCTGCTGCCCGCCGCCTCGCAGGGCGCGCGGCCGACGCTGAGACCGGACGACATGACCCTGGGCGATGCCAGGGCGCCGGTGGTGGTGGTCGAGTACGCCTCGCTGAGCTGCCCGCACTGCGCCCTGTTCCACAAGACCGTCTTTCCGGCCTTTCGGAAGAAGTACGTCGACAGCGGCAAGGTCCTCTTCGTCTACCGCGAATACATCACCAACCCGGCCGAGGTCGCCGTGCCCGCCGCCGCCATCGCCCGATGCGGCGGCAAGGAGCGCTACTTCCCCATGCTGAGCCGGATCTTCGGCGCGCAGGAGGAGATCTACAAGGTCGGCACGCTGGACGGCATGCGGGCGATCCTGCGGCGCGAGGCGCTGGCCGCCGGGATCACCGAGGACGCCTTTGACGCCTGCATCACCAGCCAGGCCGCCTACGACGCGGTCCAGGCCCGCTCGGACCGCGCCTTCACCGAAGACGGCATCCAGGGAACCCCGACCTTCGTCGTCAACGGCAAGCGGATCGCGCCGCCGCTGAACCGCGAGATGGACCTGGCGACCCTGGACAAGGCGATCGCCGAAGCGAAGTAGCTTCGGCGAGAGCGCTCACCGCAGCCAGACCATCATCCGCGTCGGCGCGACCTCGCCGCGAGCCAGCGACGGTCGGCCCTGGACCTCGCCGGTGTAGAGGAAGCCCGCCTTGACCAGCACCTGGCCGGACGCCGGGTTGTCGGCGAAGTGGCCGGCGACGATGTAGCGCCTGCGCCAGTCCGCGCCGGCCCAGACCAGCGCGCCCTGGAGCGCCTCGGTCGCCAGGCCCCGGCCCCGCCAGTCGCGGCCGATCCAGTAGCCGACCTCGGTCGAGCCGTCGTCACGCGCGTTGAAGCCGATGCCGCCGACCACGCCCTCGTCGTCCAGTTCGATCAGGAAGCTGCGGTCGGTGCGCGGGTCCGCGCTCTGACTGTGGCCGATGAAGCTCTCGGCGTCGGCCGCGCCGTAGGGGTGGGGCACGCGGCTGGTCATCCTGGCGAGGTCGAAATCGTTCATCAGCGTCGCCAGACGGTCGGCGTCATGGGGCGAGGGCGCGCGCAGCGTCAGCCGGCGCGTCTCGATCGTCGGCGAGATCTCGATCATGCACATCGTCTACCTCCCGGCCTGTCTGCGCAGGCCTTGAAACAGCAAAGCGGGGAGCCCGGCGTCCGGACTCCCCGCTAAGGAATTTCATGTCCGGCTCGCCTGTGTCGGGCGATCCGGAGGGAGGTCCAGATC
>JBIICO010000310.1:0-3122 GCA_044238855.1 Caulobacter sp. | reverse complement strand
ATCTTCGTGAACCGCAAGAACGTCATCGTCATCCTGATGAGCATCGAGCTGATCCTGCTGGCGGTGAACATCAACCTGGTCGCCTTCAGCGCCTTCCTGCACGACGTGGTCGGGCAGATCTTCGCGATGTTCGTCCTGACGGTCGCTGCGGCCGAGGCCGCCGTCGGCCTGGCCATCCTGGTGACCTTCTTCCGTAACCGCGGCGACATCGCCGTGGACGACGCCTCCGTGATGAAGGGCTGACCCGTTGCAACAGCTCGTCACCCTCCTCGTCTTCGCCCCGCTGGTCGGGGCGATCATCGCCGGCCTCTTCGGCCGCCGGATCGGCAATGTCGCCTCCCAGTCGGTGACCACCGGCCTGCTGCTGCTGGCCTGCGGCCTCAGCTGGTACACCTTCGGCCAGTGGACCTGGGGGCATATGGAGCCCTTCACGGTCGCCATCGCGCCGTTCATCAACATCGGCGACTTCCAGTCGGCCTGGTCGATCCGCATCGACGGTCTGTCGGCGGTCATGCTGGTGGTGGTCACCACCGTCTCGGCCCTCGTCCACCTCTACAGTTGGGGGTACATGGCCGAGGACGACAGCAAGCCGCGGTTCTTCGCCTACCTGTCGCTGTTCACCTTCGCCATGCTGGCGCTCGTCACCGCCGCCGACTTCATGCAGCTGTTCTTCGGCTGGGAAGGGGTGGGGCTGGCGTCCTATCTGCTGATCGGCTTCTGGTTCAAGAAGCCGACGGCGAACGCCGCCTCGATCAAGGCCTTCGTGGTCAACCGGGTCGGCGACTTCGGCTTCGCGCTGGGCATCATGACGGTGTTCTGGGCCTTCGGGACCATCCAGTTCGCCGAGCTGTTCCCGCTGATCGCGGCCGGCGCGACCAAGAGCTGGGAGTTCCTCGGCCACCAGTGGCCGCTGGTCGACCTGGCCTGCTTCCTGCTGTTCATCGGCGCGATGGGCAAGTCGGCGCAGTTCTTCCTGCACACCTGGCTGCCGGACGCCATGGAAGGCCCGACCCCGGTGTCGGCCCTGATCCACGCCGCGACCATGGTCACCGCCGGCGTCTACATGGTCTGCCTGCTGTCGCCGATGTTCGAGTACGCGCCGGTCGCCAAGCTGATCGTCACCTTGATCGGCGCCGTGACGGCCCTGTTCGCGGCGACGGTCGGCCTGGCCCAGAACGACATCAAGCGGGTCATCGCCTACTCGACCTGTTCGCAGCTGGGCTACATGTTCTTCGCCGCCGGCGTGGGCGCCTACGAGGCGGCCATGTTCCACCTGTTCACGCACGCCTTCTTCAAGGCGCTGCTGTTCCTGGGCGCCGGCTCGGTGATCCACGGCATGCACCACGAGCAGGACATGCGGAAGATGGGCGCCCTGTGGAAGCTGCTGCCCTTCACCTTCCTGGTGATGACCATCGGCACCATCGCCATCACCGGCATGGGCATCCCGGGCATCGGCGGCTTCGCCGGCTTCTACTCGAAGGACACCATCATCGAGGCGGCCTTCGCCGCGAGCCAGCACAGCGGCCCGGCCCTGTTCGCCTTCGTTATCGGCGTGTTCGCCGCCGGCCTGACCGCCTTCTACAGCTGGCGCCTGGCGTTCATGACCTTCTTCGGCGCGCCGAAGTGGGGCCATGGCCACGACGATCATCATGCGCACGCGGCCGACGATCACGCCTCGCACGCGCAGATCGAGACCCACGACGAGCCGCTGGCCGACGACCATGCCCACGCGCACGACGATCATGGCCACGGCCACGATCACAAGCCGCACGAGAGCCCGATCGTCATGCTGATCCCGCTGGCGGTGCTGGCCATCGGCGCCATCGCGGCCGGCTTCGTGTTCGTCGACTTCTTCGTCGGCCACCACGAGAACGAGTTCTGGCGCGGCGCGATCTTCACCGGCGAGCACAACCACGTCCTGCACGAGGCGCACAACGTCCCGACCTGGGTTAAGTGGGCTCCGCTCGTGGTGTCGACGCTCGGCCTGCTGGCGGCGGTGTGGTTCTACATCATCAAGGAAGGCCTCGGCGCGGCCATCGCGGCTCGTCGCGGCCCGCTATGGACCTTCCTCTACAACAAGTGGTTCTTCGACGAGCTGTACGACGCGACCTTCGTGCGGCTGGCCAGGTTCCTGGGCGACGTCTTCTGGAAGGGCGGCGACCAGCGGCTGATCGATGGCCTCGGCCCGAACGGCGTGGCCGCCGTGTCCAACGAGATCGGCAAGCGGACCGGCCGACTGCAGACCGGCTACGTCTACCACTATGCGTTCGTGATGCTGCTCGGCGTTGCCGGCCTGCTCTCGTACGCCCTGTATCAATGGTCTCGGTGAGGGGCGCTTAGACCATGACCGGAATTCTCTCCCTCACCACCTTCCTGCCGATGGCCGGCGTCGCCGCCATCCTGCTGCTGAAGGTTCTCGGTCAGTCAGGCGAACGCGCCGACACGGCCGCCAAATGGATCGCGCTGGTCACCACCCTGGCGACCTTCGCGCTGTCGATCCTGCTGGTCGTCGAGTTCGACCGCACCAATCCGGGCTTCCAGTTCGTGGAAGAGATCCCGTGGTTCGCGGGCCTCAGCTACCGCATGGGCGTGGACGGCATCTCCGTCCTGTTCGTGCTGCTGACCGCCTTCCTGCTGCCGATCTGCATCGTGGCCAGCTGGAAGAGCGTCGAGAAGCGCGTGCTGGAATACATGATCGCCTTCCTGATCCTGGAAGTGCTGGTCGTGGGCGTCTTCTGCGCGCTCGACATCGTGCTCTTCTACCTGTTCTTCGAGGCCGGTCTGGTCCCGATGTTCCTGATCATCGGCATCTGGGGCGGCAAGAACCGGATCTACGCGGCCTTCAAGTTCTTCCTCTACACCCTGCTCGGATCGGTCCTGATGCTGGCCGCCATCCTGGCCATGATCGCCGTGTCGGGCACCAGCTCGATCCCCGAGCTGATGAACTACCGGTTCGCCGAGTGGCTGCAGCCGTGGCTGTGGGTCGCCTTCTTCGCCAGCTTCGCGGTGAAGATGCCGATGTGGCCGGTGCACACCTGGCTTCCGGACGCGCACGTCGAGGCGCCGACGGCGGGCTCGGTCATCCTGGCCGGCATCCTGCTGAAGCTCGGCGGCTACGGCTT
>JBIICO010000309.1:0-3127 GCA_044238855.1 Caulobacter sp. | reverse complement strand
AAGCGGCCAGACCGTCTTCGAGCCCCGCAACTGGGACAAGACCTACTTCGAGTGGATGCGGAACATCCAGCCGTGGTGCGTCAGTCGTCAGCTGTGGTGGGGCCACCGGATTCCGGCCTGGTACGACGAAGACGGCAACTGCTACGTCGAGGAGACCGAGGAGGCCGCCAAGGCCGCCGCCGGGAACAAGGCGCTGAAGCAGGACGAGGACGTTCTCGATACCTGGTTCTCGTCGGGCCTGTGGCCGTTCTCGACCATGGGCTGGCCGGAGAAGACCAGCGACCTCGAACGCTTCTACCCGACCCACACCCTGGTCACCGGCTTCGACATCATCTTCTTCTGGGTCGCCCGAATGATGATGATGGGCCTGCACTTCACCGGCGAGGTTCCGTTCCAGCGCGTCGTCATCAATGCCCTCGTCCTCGACGAGAAGGGGCAGAAGATGTCGAAGTCGAAGAAGAACGTCATCGATCCGCTGGATCTGATCGACGAGTACGGCTGCGACGCCATGCGGCTGGCGCTGACCTCGATGTCGGGCCAGGCGCGCAACATCCGCCTGTCGAAGCAACGTGTTGAAGGCTATCGTAATTTCGGCACCAAGCTTTGGAACGCCACCCGCTTCACCCAGATGAACGGTTGCGCCCGCGTCGAGGGCTTCGATCCGGCCGGCGTCCAGCAGACGATCAACCGCTGGATCCGCGGCGAACTGGTCAAGACCGCAGCCCAGGTGACCGAGGCGCTGGAGACGGCGGCCTTCGGCGACGCCGCCGGCGCGCTGTACCGCTTCATCTGGAACGTCTTCTGCGACTGGTACCTCGAACTGGCCAAGCCGATCCTGAACGGGGCGGATGAGGCGGCCAAGGCCGAGACGCGAGCGATGGTCGCCTGGACGCTGGACCAGATCCTGATCCTGCTGCACCCGGTCATGCCGTTCATCACCGAGGAGCTGTGGGCGAAGACGGCGGAGGAGGGCGGTCCCGCCCGCGACCGCCTGCTGATCGCCGAGCGCTGGCCCGACCTGCCGGACAGCTGGATCGACGCCGGGGCGGAGGCCGAGATCGGCTGGCTGGTCGACCTGGTCACCGAGGTCCGCTCGATCCGCGCCGAGATGAACGTCCCGCCCGGCGCCAAGGTCCCGCTGACCGTCACCGGCGCCGGCGCCGAGACGCAGGGCCGCCTGGGCCGCCATCGTGATCTGCTGCTGACCCTGGCGCGCCTCGACAGCGTGACCGAGGGCGAGGCGCCGGCCGGTTCCGTGCCGTTCGTGACCGGAGAGGCCACCGCCTCGCTGGCGATCGCCGACTTCATCGACCTGGCCGCCGAACGCGCTCGTCTGACCAAGGAGATCGCGAGCCAGGCCAGCGATATCGAGCGGGTCAACAAGAAGCTGGGCAACCCTGACTTCCTGGCCAAGGCCAAGGAGGAGGTCATCGAGGAAAACCGCGAGAAGCTGGCCGAGGCGGAGGCCGCCAAGGCCAAGCTCGAAGCCGCCCTGGCCCGTCTGGCGAGCGTGGCGTGATGAGCGGCGAGGCGAAGTCCCCGGCGCTCACCGCCCGGGTCGAGGCCGTCGTCGACGGCACGGTCCGCACCTCGCAGGCGATCCCGTTCACGCTGGCCGGGGTGACGATCACCGCGCACATCCGGCCCCGGCCTGACGGGGGCCGGGCGCTGGGCGTGTCGACCTCGCCGCCCCCCTCCGCCGGCTCGGCGCGGTTCGAGAAAACCTGCCCGGAAGCGGTCACCTTCACGCTGTTCGACGGCGACACGCCGATCCATCAGAGCGAGCTCAACAGCATGTTCGAAGGAACGACGGTGGAGCTGGTCGGCCCTAGCGAAGGGTAGGCGCGAACACCGCTGCGACCCGCTTCGCCAGTTCCAGGAGGGCGCTCCGCCGGAACACCGCCAGCAGCAGCAGGGCGAACGCCAGGTTCGTGCAGGCCGCCGCGAACAGGCCGCCGCCGTCCTGATTGGGGTCGACGCCCAGCGGCGTGAACAGGTGGAAGCTGACCGCGCCCGTCATCACCAGCAGTCCCGCCAGCGCCCCGCCCGCCTGGAGCGGCTTGAACCGCGGATGCAGGCCGACGATCAGCAGCGTTGAAGCCAGCAACTCGATGCCGCCGATGACGTACTGTGAGAACAGCCCTGTCTGGGCGAACAGGCCGGGCGCGCCGAGCGTCGCGGCCCAGCCGTCCAGCCGGCCGAAGATCACCTGCGTCTCCGGCGCGTCGGTGAACTTGTAGCGCAGGCTGTCGAGGAAGATGACGGCCATGAACAGGGCCATGGCGTCGGGGGCGTACTTCCAGATCCGCTTCATCGCCGCGCTCATTTACCCAGCACCGACGGCCAGTTGGCGTCGCCTTTGCGGATCAGGCCCGGGATGTCCTTGATCCACTTCGCCTGGATGTCGGCGTTGTAGTTCAGGTAGAGCTTGCCGCCGACGATCCTCCACTGCCTGGGGTCGCCGCTGGCTGTGTAGCCGTTGGCCACGGCCCAGGCGCAATAGCCGCCGTACTGCGGTGCATAAGCGGCCGGATTGGCCTTGAATTTCGAGAGGTTGGCGGCGGAAGCGAACCGCCAGGTGGCGCCCCTCCACGTCGTCTCGAAGGCCTTGGCGCCCTTCACCGGCGCGCCCTGGGCGAAATAGGCGACAACGTCGTAGCCGCCGGCGCCGAGGTCCGACAGCGGCGCGGTGTAGACCGGCGGCTTGGCGGCCTGGGCGGGCAGGGCCGGAGCGACGCAGGCGACAAGGGTCATGGCGGCGATCAGGGCTCTCATGGCGGGGGTCCTCAGGCGACGCGGCGCGACGGCGCGAAGGCGTCGGCCTCCAGCGCGGGGTCGAGCGGCGTCTCGGCGATGTGGTTGACGTAGTTGCTCAGCGTCTTCAGCCCGACCGCCAAGATGATCTCCATGGCGTTGGCGCGAGCGAAGCCGGCGGCTTCGAAAGCGGCCAGTTCGGCGTCGGCGACGAAGCCCCGTGTCTGGACCATCCTGACCGTGAAGGCCCGCAGGGCTTCGAGCCGCGCGTCGGCGACGGGTCCGCGCGCCCGGACGGCGGCGATGGTCGCGGCGTCCAGCTTCGCCTCCCGCGCCCGCACCGTATGGGCGGGGGTGCAGTAGTGACTGTCGT
>JBIICO010000308.1:0-3148 GCA_044238855.1 Caulobacter sp. | reverse complement strand
CGCCTGCCGGGCGTACAGCGGTTCTCGACCACCATCGCCACCCGGCAGATCAAGGCCTCGGGCTCGCTCGTCGACTGCGCCGGAGCGCAGCCGACCTAGAGGCCCCCTACTCCGCCGCCAGCCGCGTCTCGACGCCCTGCGGACCGCGGATCAGCTTGCCCGGCATGGCGCCGGTGGCTTCGCCGTTCTCGTAGGTGACCACGCCGCTGACGATGGTGGCGACGTAGCCGACCGCCTTCTGGATCATGCGACGGCCCTCGGCCGGCAGGTCGAAGACCATCTCGGGCGGCTCGATGGCCAGATTCTCGAAGTCGATGACATTGACGTCGGCCTTCATGCCCACCGCCAGCACGCCCCGGTCGTTGAGGCCATAGAGCCGCGCGGTGTCGCGGGTTTGCATCGAAACCACCTTCTCCAGCGGCAGACAAGGCCCCCGCGTCCGGTCGCGAACCCAGTGCGTCAGCATATAGGTCGGGAAGCTGGCGTCGCAGATGACGCCGCAGTGCGCGCCGCCGTCCGACAGGCTGAGCACCGTGTTCGGATCGTACATCATCGCGTGGATGTGGTCGAAGTTGAACTCGGTGTAGTTCAGCAGCGGCAGGTAGATATACCCGCGGCCGTCGTTCTCCATCAGCATGTCATAGACGATGGCGTCCGGCGCCTGGCCGCTCGCTTCGGCCAGCGCCTTGATCGAGTCCTCGGCGCGCGGCTCGTAGTCCAGCCGGCCGTCGGCCTGCTGCAGCCGGAACATCCGGTCGAAGCCCTGGGTCATGATCGCCCCCAGCGGCCCCATCTTCTTGCTGGGATCGGCGAGAATTCGCGCCCGAACGGCGGGATCCTTCAGCTTCTTGAGCCGCTCCGCGAACGGCAGGCCGGCGAGGTCGCGATAGGCCTGGCGGCCGACGAACGGATGGATCGTGCTCTGCCAGCCCAGAACCAGACCGGTCGGGCGGCAGGCGATCTGGGCGGTGATGCTCGCGCCCTGGGCCCGGGCTTCGGCATTCAGTTCCAGCAGCTTGACCCAGTTGCGCGGATTCATCGGCGACTGCAGCAGGCTGTAGGTCACGGTGACGCCGGTATCCATGGACATCGCACGCATCCAGTCGAACTCGGCCTCGGCCGGCGCCATGTCGGACGCCATCTCGAACACGCCGGGACCGACAGCGGCCATGGCCTTGCCGATCGCCAGCAGCTCCTCGGCCGCCGCCGTGGTGCCGGGCATGACCGATCCGTCCTTGGTGATGTGCACGACGGTGCGCGAGGTCGAGAAGCCGAGCGCCCCGGCCTCCATGCCCTCGGCGACGATGGCCGACATGGCGGCGATGTCCTCGGGCGTAGCGTCCTCGTTGCGCGCGCCCCGGTCGCCCATGACGTAGGCGCGGACGGCGCTGTGTGGCACCTGCGCCGCGATATCCAGGACGCGCTCCTGGGCGGCCAGGCTGTCGAGGTACTCGGGGAAGGTCTCCCAGTTCCACTTGATGCCCTCGAACAGGGCCGAGCCGGGGATGTCCTCGACCCCCTCCATCAGTTCGATCAGCCACTCGTGGCGGTCGCGCTTCACCGGAGCGAAGCCGACGCCGCAGTTGCCCATCACGGCGGTCGTCACGCCATGCCAGCTGGACGGCGACAGATAGGGATCCCAGGTCACCTGACCGTCGTAGTGGGTGTGGATGTCGACCCAGCCCGGCGTGACGATCCGGCCGGCCGCGTCGATCTCGCGCCTGCCGTCGCTGTCGACCTTGCCCACGGCCGTGATCACGCCGCCGTCGATGGCGATGTCGGCCTCGAAGGCCGGCGCACCCGTCCCGTCGACCACCCGCCCGTTACGGATCACCAGATCATGCATCGCCATCCATCCCCTTGTTTTGCGGAGATCATGCGATGCCGGGAGCCCCGCGGAAAGCATGACCCAGCGTCACGCCGGTTCGGGCTCGTTCTGGAGAACGATAGTCTGTATTACCCTGTCGGGGACAGGCATCAGGACGGACATGACCAAGCGCGCGAAGCAGGACGACCAGGCCGCCCCGGCGACCGTGCCTCTGGGCACCAAGCTGACGCCGTCGCAAAGTCGCGCCCGCACCACCTTCGAGGCGGTGCTGACCACGGCCGGCGAACTGCTGGGGGAAGTCGGGTTCGAGCGGCTGTCGACCAATCTGGTCTGCGAGCGCGCGGGCATGACGCCGCCGGCGCTCTACCGCTACTTCCCCAACAAGTACGCCATTCTCAGCGAGCTGGCCCGGCGGCTGATGGAAGCCCAGGACGAGGCGGTGTTCGCCTGGATCCAGGCCGGCGGGCTGGACGCGCGCAACCTCGCCGAGGCGGTGGCCAGCAACGTTCACATGCAGAAGAAGGTCAACGAGATCACGCGGCAGGCGCCCGGCGGCGTCTGGATCATGCGGGCGCTGCGGGCCATCCCCATGCTGCGCGACATCCGCGTGGAGTCCCGTGACAAGGTCGCCGAGCAGATCGGCGAAAGCCTGCGGGCCATGTACCCGGCCGTGCCGGAGGTGGAACTCTACCGCTCGGCCCGGCTGACGACGGAAGTCATGTACGCCGCCACCGAGCTCGTGCTTGAGGAACCGGACCAGGACGAGGACCGGATCAACGAGGACGTCTGCTGGATGGTGGCGCTGCACTACCAGCGCCTCGCGGCCGAATACGCGAAGAGTTAGGCCACCGCCCCCACCGTGGGGCGACGCAGCACCAAGACGATGCCTATGAACAGGACCAGCGCCGCGACCAGGCATCCGGTCGCCAGCGTCATCGCGCCCGCCGCGTTGGTGTCGCCGACGATCAGCGACGCCGCCAGCGGGCCCGCGCTGCTGCCCAGCAGCTGCGCCGCCCCCAGCTGCATCGCGGACCGGCGGGTCGGGTCGATCTTGATCAGCAGCACCGTGTGGAACGGCATCACGAACACCCAGAGGAAGCCGTAGACCGCGAACAGGCCGATGAAGAGAAGCGCGTCGTGGGCCTGGGTCAAAGTGGCGACCAGGGCCAGGTTCACGACCCCGACCCCGATCAGCACGCGGCCGACCTTCAGCTTCTCGCCGAAGAAGGTCGCGGCCAGCCCGCCCAGCAGTTGCATGGCCAAGGCAGCGGCGACGGCATTGTGCGCGACGGTGGGCTGAAGGCCGATCGACCCCGCCAG
>JBIICO010000307.1:0-3152 GCA_044238855.1 Caulobacter sp. | reverse complement strand
GCCCGCCCGCCGCGCCCCGCACCACCATATGCGCCAGCCGGGGCGGCAGCGGCAGGTTGCCGAGCAGCCTGCCGTGCGCGGTCAACGCCCCCTGCCCGTCCAGCGCCCGAAGACGCGCCAGCAGCGCCCGCGCCTCGGCGAAGGCGGCGGCCGGCGGCGGGTCCAGGAACCGCAGCTCGGCCGGGTCTCGCGCGCCCCATCGCGCCATGTCCAGCGCCAGGCCCGAGAGGTCGCTTTCGGTGATCTCTGGCCGCCCGAACGGCGCCAGCGCGCGGGTCTCGGCCTCGTCCCAAAGGCGGTAGCAGACGCCCGGCTCCGTGCGGCCGGCGCGGCCCCGGCGCTGGTCGGCGGCGGCGCGGGAGACGCGGACCGTCTCCAGCCGCGTCAGGCCGCTGGCCGGGTCGAAGCGGGGCACGCGCGCCAGACCGGCGTCGATCACGACGCGCACGCCTTCGATGGTCAGGCTGGTCTCGGCGATCGAGGTGGCCAGCACCACCTTGCGGCGGCCCGGCGGCGAGGGACTGATGGCCAGGTCCTGATCGCGCGCCTCCATCGCGCCGTAGAGCGGGGCCAGGTCGACGTCGGGCCGCCGCATCCGCTCGGCCAGCAGATCGCGCGCGCGCAGGATTTCGCCCTGCCCCGGCAAGAAGACCAGCAGACTGCCACTCTCCTCAGCCAGCGCCTTCTCCACCGCGCGGGCGACCTGCTCCTCCAGCCGCTTGGCCGGATCGCGACCGAGGTAGCGGGTGTCGACCGGGAAGGCGCGGCCCTGGCTCTCGACCACCGGAGCGTCGTCGAGCAACCGGGCCACCGCGGCGCCGTCGAGCGTCGCCGACATCACCAGGATCCGCAGGTCGTCGCGCAGCACGGTCTGGCTGTCACGAGCGAAGGCCAGACCCATGTCGGCGTCCAGGCTGCGCTCGTGGAACTCGTCGAACAGAACGGCCGCGACGCCATCCAGCGCCGGGTCGTCCTGGATCATGCGCGTGAAGACGCCCTCGGTGACGACCTCGATTCGCGTTCGGGCGCTGACCTTCGATTGCAGGCGAACGCGGTAACCTACCGTTTCGCCGACGCTTTCGCCCAGCGTCTGGGCCATCCGCGCCGCCGCCGCCCGCGCCGCCAGCCGGCGCGGCTCCAGCACGATCAGCTTGCGACCGTCCGTCCACGGCTCGTCCTTGAGCGCCAAGGGAACACGGGTCGTCTTGCCGGCGCCCGGCGGGGCGACGAGGACAGCGTTAAGCCCCTCGCTCAGGACCGCCTTCAGGCGGGGCAGGATTTCCTCGATCGGCAGCATCGGGGGCAGTCCTAGTGCGTCGAACCGCCTCCGTCACCGTAAGCCGTTGCGTCAGCCTGCTTAGCTGCATAACGTCCCGGCCAATTCCGCTGGCGGGGGTCGCCGGCTTTAGGGGGAGCGAGACGTAATGTCCGCATCTGATTCCGCGCCACGCGGGAACCGACTGTTTCTCAAGAAATCCATCGCCAACATCCAGAAGGAAGCGGCCAAGAGCGAACTCAAGCGTTCGCTGGGGCCGATCAACCTGATCAGCCTGGGCGTCGGCGCCATCATCGGGGCCGGCATCTTCGTGCTGACCGGCCAGGTCGCCTCGGCCAACGCCGGCCCGGCGATCATGCTGTCGTTCATCGTCGCCGGCATCGCCTGCGGCCTCGCGGGCCTCTGCTACGCCGAACTGGCCTCGACAATGCCGGTCTCCGGCTCGGCCTACACCTACGCCTACGGCACCCTGGGCGAGGTCTTCGCCTGGATCATGGGCTGGCTGCTGGTGCTGGAATACGGCATCGCCGCCTCCACCGTGGCGGTCGGCTGGTCCGGCTATGTGGTCAGCTTCCTGCATGACTTCGGCGTCCACATGCCGATGATATCCGTAGGCGGGAAGGACGTGGTCCAGTGGGGTACGCCGCTGATCCAGGCCGTGCCTGACGACGCCGGCAAGGTGGCCTTCCAGCTGACCGGCGGCGTCAACGTGATCGCCGCCATCGGCATCGCGCTGGTGTCGATGCTGCTCGTGATCGGCGTCAGCGAGTCCGCCAACGTCAACAACGCCATCGTCGTGATCAAGGTCATCGTCCTGCTGACCTTCATCGGCGTCGGCTTCGCCTACATCAACCCGGCCAACTGGTCGCCGTTCATCCCCGAGGCCACCGGGCAGCCGGGCGAGTTCGGTTGGGGTGGCATCTTCCGGGGCGCCGCGATCATCTTCTTCGCCTACGTCGGTTTCGAGGCCGTCTCCACGGCCGCCGCCGAGGCCAAGAACCCGGCCAAGGACGTCCCCATCGGCATCCTGGGCGCGCTGGTCATCTGCACGCTGATCTACATGGCCGTGGCCGCCGTCATGACCGGCGTGGTGCCCTACAAGGAGCTGGCGAGCCCCGCCCCCATCGCCGTCGCCATCGACCGCATGGGCCTGGAATGGGCCAACCTTCCGTTCAACAACGCCGACGGCAAGCCGTTCAACCTCATCAGCCTGATGATCAAGATCGGCGCGATCACCGGCCTCAGCTCGGTGATGCTGGTGCTGTGCTACGGCCAGACGCGCATCTTCTACACCATGGCCCGCGACGGCCTGCTGCCGAAGGTGTTCGCCGCCATCCACCCGAAGTTCCGCACGCCCTGGGCCGGCACCCTGCTGCTGGGCGTGGTGATCGCGATCTTCGCGTCCTTCCTGCCGATCAGCCTGCTGGGCGACCTGGTGTCGCTGGGCACCGCGGTGGCCTTCTCGATCGTCTGCCTCTCGGTCATCTACCTGCGGGTCAAGCACCCGGAGATGGAGCGTCCGTTCCGCGTCCCGGGCGGCATTCCGACCGCCGTGGCCGGCATCCTGGCCTGCCTGTTCCTGGCCTACCAGAACTTCAAGCCGATGGTTCAGCACGCGCTGGACGACAACCCGCTGCCGCTGACCATCCTGGCCAGCTACGCCGCGGTCGGCGCCGTGATCTACATCGCCTACGGCTACTGGAACTCCAAGCTGGCCAAGGGCATCGACATCACCGAAGACCGCACCCTGGCCAGCCCGGCAGAGGCGCTGGGCAGCGGCGTCGACAATGTGAAGGAAAGCTAGGCCCTCAAGCCTGCTTCCAGCACCGAAACGGAGAGGCCCGGGAGCGATCCCGGGCCTTCTTCTTTGTCACGG
>JBIICO010000306.1:0-3167 GCA_044238855.1 Caulobacter sp. | reverse complement strand
AGGTCACCGCGCACCTCACCGGCTTCATCCGCATCGAGGCGCGGGATCTGGACGAGGCGCGCGGCCTGCTGGTCGGCAACCCGGTCTACGAGGCCGGCGGCACGGTCGAGGTTCGCGCGCTGCCGCGCACGGACTGACCGGCGCTAGCCGCGCGGGCTGCGGCCCGTCCAGCGCTTGAACGCCCGCGAGAAGGCGCTGCGGTCGGAGAAGCCGACGAGGTATGCGGTTTCGCTGACCGACAGCCGTCGGCTCTCCAGATAGCTCAGGGCCGTCTCGCGACGCAGGTCGTCCAGCACCTGGTCGAAGCCCGCGCCCTCGGCCTTGAGCCGGCGGTAGAGGGTCTGGCGGCTCATCCCCAGCGCGCGGGCCGCGGTCGCCATGTCCGCCTCGCCCAGGTGCAGCCGCGGCAGCAGCAGCGCCTCGATGCGGCCGCGCACCGTCGCGGACGCCTCCAGCCGCTTCAGCAGCGCCTCGGCCCGCTCGTTGAATACGCCGAAGACGTAGCCGTTGGCGCCGGTCGTCTCCAGCGACAGCCACGACGGGTCGATCCTCAGGGCGTTGCGCCCGGCGCCGAAGGTCACCGGCGCCTTGAGCAGGCGGGCATAGTCGTCCGAGTGGGCCGGTCGGGCATGCGAGACCTCGACCGCCTGTACGAACGGCGCGTCGGGGAAGCTGCGCGCCACCTCGCTGACGAAGCGGGCGAAGGTTTCCTCGGTAAGCTCCGGAAACGCATCGGGATCGGGCCGCCGGTCTTCGAGCCACAGGCCGTCGTCGCGCGGCGTGATCGCGAACCGCTCGCCGTCGCCACCGGCATCGACCTCGGCGATCAGGCGCCGGTAGCGGTTCAGATGCTGGAGCGCCTCGCCCATGGTCCCGGCGCAGCGGCAGATCAGGCCCACGATCGAGAAGGCGTCGAACTGCGTCGATGCCCCGAACTCCAGTCCCAGCGCCGGCGCGTCGCATAGATCCTTCGCCGCTCGCATCAGCGCCACATAGCCGGCCATCGGCACGCGGTTATCCTGGTCCAGCAGCCGGTCGGCGGCGATCTCCGACCGGTCCAGCAACACCGCCGGGTCCGCGCCGCGCGAGACGGCGTAGTCGAGCAGGGCCCGGGCATAGCCGGCGGAGACGGTCGGTCCGGCCATCAGGCGCTCCGGTCCGCGCTCAGGTTGATCGTCAGGGTCACGCTTCTGGTCTCTGCGGTCATGGACGGTCGATCGAGCGCCTCACAGGGTGCCGGCGACCGCGCCGAGCCCGGCCGCCGAACGAGTGAGTCATGTCCGTAACGCCGTCCAGGCCAAGTGAAATTCCGTTCAGCGAGCGCGTTCTGCGAGTCTCTGTCCTGGTCTGGTGCCTGGTGGCCGCTGCCGGCATCTGGATCTTCGCCTGGTACATCGCCGCCCTGTACGGCCTGGGCGTGGTGCGGGGCGACCTCGACCGCTGGAACGCGGTGCTGCCGGAGGGGCACGGCTACGTCCCCGGCGACGTGAGGGGCAATGTGCTGCTGGGCGTGCACCTGCTGGTGGCCCTTGTGGTGACCACCGGCGGACTGCTGCAGCTGGTTCCGTGGATTCGCGCGCGCGCCGCCTGGCTGCACCGCTGGAACGGGCGGCTGTTCGTGGTCGTGGCCATGATCGCCGCCGTCACGGGCATAGCCATAGCCTTCACCCGTGGCGCCGTGGCGGGCGACTACATGACCGCCGGCAACGTGCTGAACGCGCTGCTGATTCTGGTGTTCGGCGGCCTGGCCTGGCGAGAGGCCCGCGCCCGCCGCTACGCCGCTCATCGCCGCTGGGCGCTGCGGCTGTTCATCGCGACGCTGTCGGTCTGGTTCTACCGGGTCGGGATGATGCTGTGGTTCGGGATCCACCGTGCGCCGGTCGGGCACAACGACGCCTTTACGGGCCCGTTCGACATCTTCCTGGCCTTCGGCCACATCCTGCTGCCGCTGGCGATCCTGGAGCTCTATCTGCTGGCCGACGCGCGGGGCGGGCAGGGCGCCAGGCTGGGAATGGCGGCCCTACTGGCCGTCTCGACCCTGGCCATGGCCGCGGGCATCGTGCTGGCGACCGTCGCGATGTGGCTGCCGCGGCTGTAGCGCGCCGAATTTCCTCAACTCCGCCTTAACCATGGCGGCCGATGTTGAGCTTTAGGCCCACTGCCCGAGTCGCATGTTCCAGCGCATCCAGCCCATCCTTCCGACCTTCGCCCTGCTGGGGTTGATCGTCTACTTCGTCTTCCACGGCCTGACCGGGGAGCGGGGGCTGCTGCTTTCGTCGCAGCGGGAGGCCATTTTGAACGCACGTTCGAAAGAACTGGCCGTTCTGAGCAAGCGCAGGGTGGACCTGGAGGCGCGGGCGCGGCTATTACGCGACAACAGCCTGTCGGCGGACCTCCTTGAGGAACGCGCGCGTTCTCTACTGGGCTTTGCGGACCCGAAGGACTATGTGATCCGCGAAACCCCCTGAGCCGGGTCGATTTTCGCCCGGTTCGCTGAGAACGGGACGAAACAGGCCGGGTATGGGACGGTCCAGGGAGAATTCGATGGCGAGTGCGCCTAAGGCGAAACCCGCGTCGGGGAAAAAGAATGACACCGGTGTCATTATTTCCTCGAGAGAGCAGCTTCTCAAATATTACAGGGACATGCTGCTGATCCGCCGCTTCGAAGAGCGTGCGGGCCAGCTGTACGGCATGGGCCTGATCGGCGGCTTCTGCCACCTGTACATCGGCCAGGAAGCCATCGCGGTCGGCATGGAAGCCATCCGCAAGCCGGGCGACCAGATCATCACGGGCTATCGCGATCATGGCCACATGCTCGCCGCCGGCATGAGCGCTGACGAGGTCATGGCCGAGCTCACGGGCCGCATCGGCGGCTCGTCGAAGGGCAAGGGCGGGTCGATGCACATGTTCTCGACCGAAGCCGGCTTCTACGGCGGCCACGGCATCGTCGGGGCTCAGGTCAGCCTCGGCACGGGCCTGGCGCTCGCCGACAAGTACCGGGACAACGGCAACGTCTCCTATACCTACTTCGGCGACGGCGCCGCCAACCAGGGCCAGGTCTACGAGAGCTTCAACATGGCGGAGCTCTGGAGCCTGCCGGTCGTCTACGTGATCGAGAACAACCAGTACGCCATGGGCACCTCGATCGAGCGCAGTTCGTCGGAGAC
>JBIICO010000102.1:0-11128 GCA_044238855.1 Caulobacter sp. | reverse complement strand
TCCACCCTCCCCATGCGGGGAGGGAGCGCGACCGGGCCCTCACCGGTTTTTCTCCGCGCGCATCGCCGCCCAGCGGTCCAGCCGGTCCTTCACCTTGGCCTCGTGGCCTTCGCCCTTCGGCTTGTAGAACACCCGCCGCTCCATGCCGTCCGGGAAGTAGTTCTGGCCCGAGAAGCCTTCCTCGGTGTCGGGGTCGTAGGCGTAGCCCTTGCCGTAGCCGAGGTCCTTCATCAGGCGCGTGGGAGCATTGAGGATATGCGCGGGCGGGGTCAGGGAGCCGGTCTCCTTGGCCGCCTTGCGGGCCGCGCCGAACGCCTTGTAGACGGCGTTGGACTTGGGGGCGCAGGCCATGTGGACGCACACCTGGGCCAGGGCCAGCTCGCCCTCGGGGCTGCCGAGGAAGTCGTAGGTGTCCTTGGCCGCGTTGGCGAGCAGCAGGCTCATCGGGTCGGCGGCGCCGATGTCCTCGGCGGCCATGCGGACGAGGCGGCGGGCGATGAACAGCGGGTCCTCGCCGCCCTCCAGCATCCGCGCGAGCCAGTAAAGGGCGGCGTCCGGGTCGCTGCCGCGCACGCTCTTATGCAGCGCGCTGACGAGGTTGTAGTGCTCCTCGCGGTTCTTGTCGTAGGCGGGGCTGCGCTTCTGGAGGAACTGGCTGAGCTCGGCCGGGGTCAGCGGCTTTGGCGCACCGATGTTGAACAGGGTCTCGGCCAGGGTCAGCAGGTAGCGGCCGTCGCCGTCGGCCATGGCGACCATGGTCTCGCGCGCGGCGGGGTCGAGCGGCAGCGGACGGCCCTCGGCGGCCTCGGCGCGCTGCAGCAGCTGGTCGAGCGCCTCCTCGTCCAGACGGCGGAGGACATAGACCTGGCTGCGGGACAGCAACGCGCCGTTCAGCTCGAAGCTGGGGTTCTCTGTCGTGGCCCCGACCAGGGTGACGATCCCCTCCTCCACGAACGGCAGGAAACCGTCCTGCTGGGCGCGGTTGAAGCGGTGGATCTCGTCGACGAACAGCAGGGTCGACTGGCCGGCCGAGCGGCGGACGCGGGCCTGTTCGAAGGCCTTCTTCAGGTCGGCGACGCCGGAGAAGACGGCGCTGATCTGCTGGAACTCGTAGCCGGCGGCCTTGGCCAGCAGGCGGGCGATGGTGGTCTTGCCGGTGCCGGGCGGGCCCCAGAGAATCATCGAGCCGAGGCGGCCGCCCTCGACCATGCGGCGGATCGGCCCGCCCTCGCCCAGAAGGTGGTCCTGGCCGACCACCTCATCCAGCGCGCGCGGCCGCAGGCGCTCGGCCAGCGGGGCGGGCGTGGACGGCGTCAGGCCGGCGGCTTCGAACAGGTCGCTCATCGTGGGGGTGGTGTAGCACCGGCGGAGCCTGGGGACAGCTTTTGGTGTCCCGGGAGGGACATGAAACCCTGACCCCAGCTGTCCGGACGCAACATCAAGTGTCATCCCGGCCTTGGCGAAGCGAAGCGCCGGGACCCAGCGATGCGCACCCGCCCTCTGGGTCCCGGATCGCCCGCGGCGTCCGGGATGACAGTCAAATCGTCAGCGTCAGGCCCGGAACTGCGCGGTGATCAGGCGGCCGCCGCGTTCGATGGTGACCTGCCAGAGGCGCACCTTGGCGCTCAGGGCGCCGTTCAGCTCGCTGACCGTGCGGACCGGCTTGCCGTTGACCGAGCGCACGATGTCGCCGGGGCGCAGACCGATGCCCTGGGCCGGGCCGGGGCCAACGCGCAGAACCAGCACGCCGCGGCCGGCGAAGGGATCGGCGCCGATCTCGTCCGCCACGGCGGGGGACAGGTTGGCCACCGTCGCGCCGGTGAAGGGATTGGCGCCGGCGATGGTGCGTTCGTCGCGGGCCGGGCTGGCCGGCGCGACCTCGGCGCGGGCGTTGACCGTGCGCTCCTTGCCGTCGCGCAGGATCAGGATCGGCACCTGCTCGCCGACCGCGCGGCCGCCGAACAGGAAGGTGGCCGCGCCCTCGTCGGTCACCGGCTCGCCGCCGATGGCCAGGATGACGTCGCCCTGCTCGATGCCGGCGCGGGCGGCCGGGCCGCCGGGCCAGATGTCGGTGACCGCCGCGCCGCGCGGCACCGTCATGCCGAAGCTGCGGGCGATGTCGCCGGTGACGGTCGTGGCCTTCACGCCGAGCCAGGGCCGGACCACCGCGTGCTCGCCGCCCAGGGCCGCGCCGACGACCTGACGGGCCGTGGTGGCCGGGATGGCGAAGCCGACACCGGCGGAAGTTCCAGAGCGGGACAGGATGAAGGTGTTCACCCCGACCAGGTCGCCGTCCATGTCGACCAGCGGGCCGCCCGAATTGCCCGGGTTGATGGCCGCGTCGGTCTGGATGAAGGAGCCGTAGTCCGTCGCGCCGGTGTTGCTGCGCGCCGTGGCCGAGACGATGCCGTTGGTGACCGTCTGGCCGACGCCGAACGGATTGCCGATGGCCAGGACCAGGTCGCCGACCTCCAGATGCTCGCGATCGTCGATGGCGATGACGGGCAGCGCCTCGCCGCCGACCTCGATCTTCAGCACCGCCAGATCCGAGCGCGGGTCGGCCAGCAGGACCCTGGCCGGGAACTCGCGCTTGTCGGCCAGCTGGACCGTGATCTCCTCGGCGCCCTCGATGTTGTGGTTGTTGGTCAGGATTACGCCGTCGGCGCGGACGATGGCGCCGCTGCCCAGCGACTGGGCGACGCGCTCGCGGGGCACGCCGCCGCGGGTGAACATCTCCCAGAAGGGATCGACCTGCTGGCGCACGACGCGCTTGCTGGACACGTTCACGACGGCCGGCGCGGCCTTCTTCACCACCGGCGCGAACGACTGCTTCATCGACATCGCGCTGGTCGGAACGGCCTTCGTGGTCGGCGGCGGCAGCGACTGGCGCGCCTGGGACTCGGCGGCGGGATCGGAACAGGCGGCGAGGATCGCCAGGGTCGGGATCAGGAATTTGGCGGCGCGCATAAGTGCTTTCAGGTGTCGGTTGCCCCTCGCCCCTAATCACGAAGGATTTCGGGCGTATTCAAGGCAGGGCAATGCCTTCAGGCGCGCAGCGGTTCCGGTTCGGCCGGCCTGGCGACGAAGAAACTGATCAGCAGGGCCAGGCCGAGCAACGCGCCGGCCAGCCAGATGGCGAGCCCGGGCTGATGCAGCCGGGACTCGTGATGCACCGACCAGGCGAAGACGCCGTTGAAGGCCAGCGGGCCGAAGATCGAAGCGATGCCCTGGATCGACTGGTTGGCGCCCTGCAGCCGGCCCTGCTCCTCCGGCGGCGCCCGGCGGCTCATCAGCCCCATGAGACCGGGCATCAGGAAGCCCATCAGCGCGAAGACCGGCATGGCGACGATGTACCAGAAGGTGTTGGGCGCGGCGCCGTAGAGGGCGAAGCCGAGCGCGCCGAACAGGCAGCCGACCAGCACCGCGCCACGCTCGCCGATCCGCTTCACCACCGGCCCGACCAGGAAGATCGAGACCACGATGCCCATCGCGCCGGTGGCGGCGAAGGCGATCGCGAACGCCGTGCCCGACCAGTGATAGCGATAGTCGGTGTAGAGCACGAAGATGCTCGGCAGCACCATGTGCGCGAACTGGAAGATGAACAGCACCAGCGCCAGGCCGAGCAGCTCGTGGTGCGAGCCCAGCAGCCTCAGAGAGCCGACGGGGTTGGCCTTGGCCCAGGCGAAGGCGCCGGCCCGGCGCTCCGGCGACAGGGACTCGGGCAGCACGAACAGGCCGTAGGCGAGGTTTAGAAAGGTCAGGCCGGCGGCGACCCAGAACGGCAGCTGCAGGTCGATATCGCCCAGCGGCCCGCCGATCACGGGCCCGATCAGGAACCCGAACGAAAAGGCCGAGCCCATCCAGCCGAACACCTTGGCCCGGTCCTGGGGCGCGGTGACGTCGGCGACATAGGCGTTGGCGGTAGCGAAGCTTGAGGCGGTCATGCCGTTCAGGATCCGGCCGACCAGCAGCCACCACAGGTTCGGCGCCAGGGCCATGACCACGAAGTCGACGCCCAGACCGGCCAGCGACAGCAGCAGCACCGGCCGACGGCCGTAGCGGTCCGACATCATGCCCAGGATCGGGCCGATGATGAACTGCATCAGCCCCCAGAGGACCATGAAGGTCATGTTCCAGATCGCCGCGTCCGCCGTTTCGCCGCCGGCGAATTCCTTGATCAGCCTGGGCACGACCGGGATCATGATCCCGAACGAGACGGCGTTGATGACCGACAGGGCGAAGATGAAGCCGAACGCCGCCTGGCGCCCTTTCGGGGCGGCCTGTTGATCCGTCATGCGCCCTCCCCGGCGATCAGCGTCTTCGGCGCGACAACGCGCCATGCCAGCCTGACGAGATCGGCCAGCTTGTCCCCATCGATGCGCCCGATATCGAGCTGCGTCCAGCCACCCTTGTCCCAGCCGCCCAGTGACACGATCGCGCCGGCGTCGGTCTGGCGGAGCGACTCCTTCACCAGCGGCGGCAGCTTGAGGACGACGAGTTCACGGCCGTCCTTCGCCGGCGGCAGGGTGGCGAAGATCTTGCCCCGCACGCGGAACGAGGCGCGGTCGAAGTGCGGGTGCTCCTCCGCGTCGGGAAGCGCGAGGGCGATGGCGCGGATGGTGGCGTGGGTCATTTCAATACCGCTCATCACGACAAACATCGTCATCCTCGCCCTTGTGGCGAGGCCCCCTGCGTCGGTTCGCAGGCGCGGATACGAACACACTCTCACGTGCGGCTGAACGAGGGGTCCTCGGGACAAGCCCGAGGATGACGGAGTTTATGGCGCTCACCCGACATACTCCCCCAGCCTGCCCAGCAACTCCCGCCACCATTCGCCATGGCGCGCCTGGAAGTGCTGCAGCGGGAAGCCGTGGCGCGCCACGTGGGCCTGGGGGACGGTGTCCCAGCCGGTGTGGGTGACCGTGACGCGGGTCTCGCTCTCGCCGACCGGCTCGAACGTGACCTCGACCTGCGTCGCCATCTCCGGACCAAACCTGGCCTGGCGCCAGCCGACGACAAGGCGCGCGCCGGGCTCCCAGACCGTCACCTTGCCGATCTCGAACACCTTGCCGCCGGCGCGGGTCTCTATGAGCCGTTCCGCTCCCTCAAACGACAGCAGACCCGGCTCACGCGGCGTGAAGGCGAACAGGCCGTTCGGCTTCCACCACTGGCCGATCTCGGCCGTGAAGGCCTCGAAGGCGCGCTCCGGGGTGGCCTTCACGCGCAGGGCGACAAGGACGCGGGACCCCACCCTACGGAGCCTCGACGTGGGCCTTGAAGGCGGCGAGCTGGGCGGACCACATCCGCTCCGTCTCCTCCAGCCAGCGCAGCAGATGGACCATCGGTTCGGGCCTCAGCTGGTAGACGCGCACGCGGGCGTCGAAGTCGGGGCTGGTCTCCTCGACCCAGCCCGACTGGCGCAGGGTGCGCAGGTGGCGGCTCATGGCGGGGGCCGACAGGCCGGTCGCCTCCGCCAGTTCGCCCGACCGCCGCGGCCTCTCTCGCAGCAACTCCACGACCCGGCGACGGTGCGGATCGGCCAATGCTGCGAGGCTGTCGTCGATGCGGGCGGCGGCGGTCGTCATTCCTTGTAGACCGTGGTCTTCAGGCCCATGTCCTTGGCGTCCCACTGGTCGGGCGTCATGACCTCGACAGTCTGGCTGACCGTCCAGAGGTGGCCTTCCGGATCTTTGCAGCGGTAGGTGCGATCGCCGTAGAACTGGGTTTCCGGCTCGACGACGATGGTCATGCCCGCCTTGCGGGCGCGCTCGCAGTGATCATCGACCGTGCCCTCGCCCCGCGGCAGCTGGATGTGCACCGTCTGGGTCATCAGTCCGCCGATCGAGGCCGGACTGCGATGTTCGTCGGTCCACTCGTTGCCCACCATCACCAGGCTTTCGCCCCAGTTCATCTGGGAATGGGCGACGTTGCCCTGCTCGTCCTCGAGCAGCAGCGTCAGCTCGAACCCGAACGCTTCCTCCAGGAACTTCAGCGCGGCCCGGGGGTCCTTGTAGACCACAGCCGACGACAGTCCGGATTTCTGGGCCATGGCGGCCTCCGTTGCGAATTGAGATAATATTTAACGCATATCGCAACTAACTGGTCAAGCGACGAAGGGGACAGGCACTGAAGCGCATATCCCCGGGTGGCCGCTACTTCAGCGCGGCGGCCGTGTCGGCGAGGGTTCCGTCGTTCGGCGCGGGCTCCACCGCCAGCAGCCTGGCCATCAGCGGGTAGACCGAGACGTTGCGGAAGCGCGGCAGGACGACGCCTTCGCGGAAGGCCGGGCCACGGGCGACGAAGATGGCCTGCATGGCGACGTCGTCCGGGTCGTAACCGTGCGCGCCGCCGGTCTTCGGCTTCCAGTTCTTCGAGGCCTCGCGGGTGGTCAGGGTCCAGCCGCCCTTGGCCAGGCACATCACCGGCGGGATGCGCGGGTTGGTCCCGTAGCCGTAGCGGGCGGGCATCTCGCCCTTGCGCCAGCAGTCGAAGTGGTCGTGCGAACCGACGATCCGCGCCTCCGCCTCCGTGCTGGTCGGCTTCAGCCCGGCCATCGAGCCGAGGGTCACCGACTCGAAGCTGCCCGGGCCGAAGACCTCCTCCAGGAAGATCCAGCGGTCGGCAGCGGTCTCCTCCATGCCGTGGTCCGAGACGACGATGATGTTGACCTTGTCGTAGAGGCCCCTGGCCTTCAGCCCCACGACCAGACGGGCCAGCGCGGCGTCGACATCGCGCAGAGCCTGCTCGACCTCCGCCCCGCGCGGACCGGAGCCGTGGCCGGCCGTATCCACGGCCTCGAAATAGAGCGTCATCAGGACCGGCCGTTCGGCCGCCGGCAGGTCGAACCAGCCGAGCAGACGGTCGACGCGGTCCGGCGCGGGCATGGTCTTGTCGTAGACCGACCAGATCGACGGCCGCACGCCGCGCACCGGCGCTTCCGAGCCCGGCCAGAACATGGTCGCGGCCTTCACGCCCTGACGCTCCGCCGTGACCCAGATCGGCTCGCCGCCGTCCCACCAGAAGCGATCCTCGACCTGCTCCCGCGCGCCCATCGAGAACTTCACGCCCGGGCGGGCGGGATCGAACAGGGTGTTGTCGGTGATGCCGTGGTGATCCGGCGTCAGGCCGGTGACGACGGTGTAGTGGTTGGGGAAGGTGTTGACGGGGAACGACGGCCGCATGCCGGTGGCCCGCGCGCCTTCGGTCGAGAAGGCCGTCAGGGTCGGGGTCAGGCCGCGCTTCAGGTACTCGGCCCGCAGGCCGTCGATCGACACCAGGATCAGGGGCGTCCGCTCCCGCGCGAAGGCCGGCGACGACATCGTCGCCAGCAGGGCCAGGACGGCCAGCATCACCCGCACAAGAACGCGCATGAGATATCCCCGAACACTCGCCGCCCTTCTCGCGCGAACGCTTGGCGGACTCAATCGGGCTCGTCATAGTCCCCCTCTGTCGCGGTTCGATGACCACTAGGGGCGGGCTATCCGTATGATCCAATGAGTTTCGCCCTGGAGGCCGTCGGCGTCGGCAAGACGTTCGGCACGGTCAAGGCGCTGGACACGCTGTCGCTGCAGATCCCCAAGGGCGGCATCTACGGCATCCTGGGCCCGAACGGCGCGGGCAAGAGCACCCTGTTCCGCATCGTGCTGGGCCTGGTGCGGCCGACAGCCGGCGAGACCCGCCTGCTCGGCGCGCCGGCCGGCGACATCAAGGCGCTGCGCCGGATCGGGGCGGTGATCGAGACGCCGCGCTTCCTGCCCTGGCTGACCGCCCGCGAGACGCTGAAGATGCTGGCGCTGGCCTCCGGCGCAAAGGATGTCGACTTCGACGCCTGGCTGGCCCGCGTGGGCCTGACCGAGGCGGCCGACCGCAAGGTGCACGGCTTCTCCGTCGGCATGAAGCAGCGGCTGGCCCTGGCGGCGGCGCTGCTGACCCGGCCCGAGGTGCTGATCCTCGACGAGCCGACCAGCGGCATGGACCCGGCCGGGATCCTGGAGATGCGCGCCCTGATGCGCGAGCTGGCCGACAAGGACGGGGTGACCATCATCCTGGCCAGCCACCAGCTGGACGAGGTGCAGCGGGTCTGCGACCGGGTGGCCTTCCTCGACAGGGGAAAGCTGGTTCGCGACGGGGCCGTCAGCGAGCTGACCGCCGTGCACGAGCAGCTGCGCCTGACGGTCTCGCCGGTCGAGAAGGCGCTGGCCGTGCTGGGCGACAAGGGCGCGTTCGCCGCCGAGAACACCGTGCTGGCGACCATCCCCCGCACCGACGCCCCCGCCCTCTTCAAGGCGCTGGTCAAGGCCGGCGTCGACATTACCGAGGCCCGCTGGATCGGCGGGGACCTGGAACAGGTCTTCCTCAGCCTGACGGGAGACGCCGATGTTCGCTGACGCCTTCGCCGCCGAGCGCCTGCGTTTCAGCAAGGCGCGCGGGACGCTCTTCTGGGCCTTCCTGTTCGTGCCGATCGTCTCGCTGGTGATCGGCGTCGCCACCCACATCTTCTTCAACGTCATGATCCGCAAGTCCGGCGGCCGCGCGGCCGACCTGGCGACCGCGCCGATGGACCTGGCCCGCCAGGCCGGCGAGGCCATGACCGGATCCAACTTCTTCCTGATCCAGCTGTTCTTCATGATCGGGGCCTCGGCCATCATGGCCAGCGACTACCGGTGGGAGACCTGGCGTCAGCTGACGCCGCGCAACACCCGCACCAACCTGCTGCTGGCCAAGCTGGCGACGTTCGGCGTCGGAGCGGCGGCGGGCGTGCTGCTGCTGGCGCTGGCGGGCGTGCTGACCGGTATCGCCGGCGCGCTGATCAACGGCCATCCGATCGTCCTGAGCGGCTCGCCGGCCGGGCTGGCGCTCAAGCAGCTGGCGGGCGGGTTCATCATTTCCTGGCTGGAGCTGATGGTGCTGGGCGCCTTCGCCGCCGTGGTCACCGTCCTGACCCGCTCGGGCCTGGGCGCGATGCTGTCGGCCGTGGGCCTGTCGATCGTGCAGGCCTTCGTGATCAGCCAGCTGCGGATGCCCGACCCGGGCAACCCGCCGCTGCAGTACATCGCCGGCCTGCCCGCCTTCGCCGCCGAAGTGCTGCGCGCGACCCTGCTCAGCGGTCCGATGGACCCCAAGCCGGCCGGCGCGGCCTTCGCGCTGGTGTTCCTGCTGGCCTGGATCGCCGGCCTGAGCGCCATCGCCGTGGTGCTGTTCCGCCGTCAAGACCTGACGCGGGAGTAGAACAGGAATGGAATATTCCCTGAGGTGGCGTTACGCTTCCGGTCTGGAAGACGACGCTGAAGGACTGCCTTTCGACGATGACACGGACTTAGTGTTCATTTTCGCAATGGTCGATTAGGTGGCAGATGCTGACCTTATCGCTGAAGCGAAAGTTGGCTGGGCTGCCGGGCGCGTGATCAGCCACGAAGCGGTCATGCAGTGGGTTCAGTCATGAGTACCGACAACGAACTGCCGCCGCCAGAGATTGGTGAATAGCTTTCAAGTGGTCAATAAGAGCACGGCACGCTCTCTGCTGGCGGGCGACGGGTGCACGAGGGAATATGCGCGCTCGAACACTGATCGTCACCGCCTCGCTGGCAGTAACCGTCGCAGCGACGGCGTACTTTGTCATGGATCCCAACGCCGAGTTCCAGAAGCGCTGGGCAGCTGAGAAGCAAGTCGGCGCGAGGTTACGCGATCCTGCGTCGGCTAAGTTCTCGCAAGTCTCTACCATCAAGGTTGGAGACCGGCCGTATGCGATCTGCGGCTATGTGAATGGCCGGAATGCGCTGGGGGCCTATACGGGTCCCCGTCGGTTCTATCTGCCTTTGGATCATCCCCAAGGGATGGTGCTCCTGCCCGACGAAAGTGAACGCGGCCAGGAAAATTACTCGGATGCCGAGTCGATGATGGATACGCTCTGCAGCGGAGATTCCGATGCGTTGATGGCTCGTGCCGAGGCTATCGCAGGCATTCGCTAAGCGCCCCTTAGACTGACCGCGCCCCAAAAGCAAAAGGCCCCGGATCGCTCCGGGGCCTTTCGTATCTCTGGAGAGCGGCCGAAGCCTACTCTTCGCCGCCGAAGGTTTCCTGGACCGGACCGGAGTCCTTGCCCTTTTCGTTCACGTCGCGGTCGACGAACTCGATCACCGCCATCGGGGCGTTGTCGCCGTAGCGGAAGCCGGCCTTCAGGACGCGGATGTAGCCGCCGTTACGCTCCTTGTAGCGCGGGCCGAGGACCGCGAAGAGCTTGCCGACCTGTTCGATGTCATGGATCTGGCTGATGGCCTGACGACGCGCGTGCAGGTCGCCGCGCTTGCCCAGGGTGATCAGCTTCTCGACGATCGGACGCAGTTCCTTCGCCTTCGGAAGGGTGGTGACGATCTGCTCGTGCTTGATCAGGCTCGCCGACATGTTGGCGAACATGGCCGCGCGGTGGCTCTGGGTGCGGCCGAGTTTACGGTGGGCCTTGCCGTGACGCATTTCAGTTTCTCCCGGACCCGAGGGTCCAAAATGGCGCCGCGGCGCCGATCATCACCAATCCCGACGATGTCCGCGTCGGGTTCAGAACGAAGCGCCCGGGTCCTCCGCCCCGAAGGGCATCAGCGGACCCGGACCGCCCTCTCCTCCCCGAAGGGAGACAGGGGGCAGCCCGGACAGGCGCGGTAGTCGATCTAGATCTGGTCTTCGAACTTCTTGGCCAGGTCTTCGATGTTTTCGGGCGGCCAGTTCGGCACGTCCATGCCGAGATGCAGGTTCATGCCCGCGAGCACTTCCTTGATCTCGTTCAGCGACTTGCGGCCGAAGTTCGGAGTGCGGAGCATTTCCGCTTCCGTCTTCTGGATCAGGTCGCCGATGTAGACGATGTTGTCGTTCTTCAGGCAGTTCGCCGAACGGACCGAGAGCTCGAGCTCGTCGACCTTCTTCAGCAGCGCCGGGTTGAACGGCAGTTCCGGCTTCGACTCGCTGTCGGCCTTCGCCTTCGGCTCTTCGAAGGTGATGAAGATCTGCAGCTGGTCCTGGAGGATGCGGGCGGCGTAGGCCACCGCGTCCACCGGGCCGACGGCGCCGTTGGTTTCGACTTCGAGCACCAGCTTGTCATAGTCCAGCGACTGGCCCTGACGGGTCGGCTCGACGCGGT
>JBIICO010000101.1:0-11154 GCA_044238855.1 Caulobacter sp. | reverse complement strand
GGTGTTCAACGCCTCCACCAACGCCTTCATCACCGGCAACGCGGCCAACGCGACCAGCCGCGGCGTTGAGATCGAGGCGGCGGCGAAGCTGGCCAGCTGGCTCGATTTCAACGGCTCGATCGCCTACCTCGACGCCGTGTACGACGACTTCCCGGGCGCGGGCTGCATCTACCCGCTGCCGGTTCCGACACCGTCGCCCTGCTACGAGAACATCGGCGGCAGCCGCATTCCCCGGGCCCCGGAATGGACGGCCAGCGCGGGCTTCAACGTCGACTATCCGCTGGGCGACAACCTGCGACTGATCGGCGGCGCCGACCTGGCCTATCGCAGCGAGGCCTTCCTGGAAGAGACGCTGAACCCGGTGTCGTTGCAGGAGGCCTACACCAAGCTCGACCTGCGGATCGGCCTGACCGACGAAGCCGAGCGGTGGCAGATCTCTCTGATCGGCAAGAACGTCACCGACGAGCTGACCGCCGCGCACGCCTTCGGGACCCCCTTCGTGACGGGGTCCGAAACCTTCGTGATTGATCCTCCCCGGACAATCGCGATCCAGGCCCGGCTCCGCTACTAGGCGCCGGATTGAACTCAGGCGGCCGGGGACCCTCTCCCCGGCCGTTTTTCTTTGTCCGGAGGGGATTTCCGTGCTTGGCGTCTCGTCTGGATAATTGTAAAGTTTCTTTACAAATAGAACGGTCCCAGGAAGCCTCCACCATGCGTACCAGCGCCGCTCCCGCCGCCCCGTCCGCCATCGCGCCGGACGAGCTCGTCCGTCGCGCCCAAGCGATGATCCCCGCCCTGCGAAGCCGGGCCTTCGCGGCCGACCGGGCGAGGCGGCTGCCCGATGAAACCATCGCCGAACTGCTCGACGCGGGGCTGTTGCAGATGCTGGCGCCCCGGCGGTTCGGTGGCAGCGAGGCGAGCCTGACCACCTTCCTCGACGCGGGGATCGAGCTGGGCCGCGGGTGCGGGGCGACCGCCTGGGTCTACGGCATTCTCGGCTGCCACCACTGGATCCTGTCGCACTTCCCGATGGAGGCGCAGGTCGAGATCTATGGGAGCAAGGGCCATGCGTTGTGGCCGCTCAGCTTCTCCGGCAAGGGCGGAACGGCCAGGCCCGTCGACGGCGGCTATCTGGTCACCGGCCAGTGGGGCTTTTGCAGCGGCATCGACTTCTCCGACTGGGTCGGCTGCGCGGCGCTGATCGACAAGGAAAACCCCGACGATCTGCTCGACCGCGTCAACTTCGTGATGCGCAAGGACGAGGTCGAGGTGATCGACACCTGGCACACGGCCGGGATGCGCGGCACCGGCAGCCGGGACTTCAAGGCGACGTCGGTCTTCGTGCCGCACAGCCGCGCCGTGCCGCAGGTCGAGCTGCAGACCGGCGACAGCCGGGGCCGCGAGGCGCTGCCGGAATACGCGGGGCTCGACGCGCCGTACTATGCGACGCTGCTGGCGGCGGTGCTGTGTCCGGTGCTGGGCATGACGCGGCGGGCGGTCGAGGACTTCACCGACTTCACCCGCGAGCGGATCGGCTTCCGGGGGATCAACCACGCGACGCGGAGCAGCACCCAGATCAAGATCGGCCAGGCGTGGGCGCGCTACGACGCCATGCACCGCGTCGCGCGGGCGCTCTACGAGGAGATCGAGGAAGACATCCGCCTGGGCCGGCCGAGCACGGTCGAGGCCAAGCTGCGCCAGCGTCGGGATGTCGCCATGGTGGCCGACGAGTGCGTGCGGATCATCGACTCCGTGGTTTCCGGCGCCGGGGCGCGGGCCCAGCACGAAACCTCGCCGTTCCAGCTGATCCAGCGCGACATCCACACCATCCGCACGCACGTCGTGCTCGATGTCGAGGAGGCCATGGAGCTGTACGGCCGCCACCTGCTCAGCATCGACCTGAAGACCACGCGGTTCTGAGATGGGCGTCGCCACGCACCCCGCCGACGCCTTCAGGTCGGCGCAGCGCCGGCTGGCGTCCTCCGTGGCCGTGATCACCGCCGGGGCGGGGGAGGGGGCCGTCGGCATGACCGCCACGGCCGTCACTTCCGTCTCGATGGACCCGCCGTCGCTGCTGGTCTGCGTCAACCGCTCCGCGACGCTGCACGGGGCGGTGATGAGGACCGGCCGGTTCCGGGTGACCTACCTGCGCAGCGACCAGCTGGACGTGGCGCGCAGCTTCGGCGGGGGCAGGCCCCAGGCCGAGCGGTTCGCGACCGCGCCCTGGGCGCTGGAGGACGAGGGCGGGCCAGGGCTGGAGGACGCGCTGGCCGCCTGCGTCTGCCGGTTGGAGGAGGCGGTGGATTTCGGGACGCACACGGTCTTCATCGGCCGCGTCCAGGCGGTGGCGGACGGCGCGGGGCTGCCGCTGCTGTATCGGGACGGGGAGTACGCGGCGCGCTGAACGCCGACACACGCGGAGGGGCGATATAAAGTAAAGGCCGTTTACTTTCGCCGCCCCGCGCCCGAACATCGCTCTCCACCGCGCGACAGGAGAGTCGATGGACCATCCGCTTCTGATGATGAACCTGATGAGCGGCCTCTACTGGTTCGATGAGGCGCTTCAGGCCCATATCAAGGCGGCGGGCTGGGAAAGCCTGACGCGGACGCAGTCCATGGTGATGGCCAACATCGCCGCCGGCGAGCACCGCGCCACGCGGCTGGCCCGGAACCTGGGCGTCACGCGCCAGGCGATCAGCCAGATGCTCTCAGACATGGAGAAGCGGGGTCTGGTCGAGGTGAAGGTCGACCCCGACGACAAGCGCGCCCGCATCGTCGACTTCAGCCCCGAGACCGAGGCCCTGCGTGGCCTGGGCACCAAGGTGCTGCGCGACCTGGAGAAGACGCTCGGCGAGCGGATCGGCAAGGCCCGCTTCGACGCCCTGCATGACGCCCTCCACGCCGACTGGGGCGCCGCGCCCACGCCGGAATAGGTGTCCGGCCGGACTTCGTATTTCCCATCCGAAACGACAGGTGATGCGCCAAGCACACGCCAGGCGCCGGATTGCGAGTGATTTTGAGACTTATCCGCATTAGGGCTTGACCCCCGGGGCTAGGGGGTTAGTCAGGCGCGCTGATAATCATTCGCAATAAGGTTCGCCCATGTCCGTCCGCGCCGCTCTTCTCGCGTCCACGATCCTCGCCGCCGTCGCGGGGCCGTGTCTGGCGCACGCCGCGGAGGCAGACGAGGCCGCTGTCGCCACCGCCGCCGACGCCGACAACACCGTCAGCGCCCTGACCGTCGAGGGGCAGCGGCTTGAGGATACGGCGAGCGCCACCGGCCTGACCCTGTCGCTGCGCGAGACGCCGCAGTCGGTCACCCAGATCGATCGCCAGCAGATCGAGGACTTCAAGCTGACCAACGTCAACGAGCTGCTGAACCAGGCCGTGGGCGTCAACGTCGAGAAGGTCGAGACCGACCGGACCTATTACAACTCGCGCGGCTTCGACATCACCAACTTCCAGGTCGACGGCGTCGGCCTGCCGCTGATCTGGGGCATCCAGTTCGGCGACCTCGACACGGTGATGTTCGAGCGCGTCGACATCGTGCGCGGCGCCAACGGCATGCTGAGCGGCACCGGCAACCCGTCGGCCACCGTCAACTATATCCGCAAGCGTCCGACCAGCGAGTTCAAGGCCAGCCTGACGGGCGCCTACGGCTCGTGGGACGACGTGCGCGTCGAGGCCGACGTCTCCGGACCGCTGAACGCCTCGGGCACCCTTCGCGGCCGGCTGGTCGGGGCGATCCAGGACAACGACTCCTACCTCGACTACTACAGCGTCAACCGGAACGTGATCTACGGCGTCCTGACCTGGGACATCACCCCTGACTTCAGCGCCACCGTCGGCTATTCGCGCCAGGACAACAACGCCGACGGCGTGCTCTGGGGCGCCCTGCCGCTGGTCTACAGCGACGGCGCCCGGATCAACTGGGACCGTTCGGCCTCGACCTCCGCCGACTGGACCTACTGGGACACCCTCGACGAGCAGGCCTTCGCCGAGCTGACCTACAGGTTCGCCAACGGCTGGAACGCCAAGGCGACCTACACCCACAAGATCTTCGAGGAGAGGGCGCAGCTGCTCTACGCCTTCGGCAACCCGGACCCGATCACCGGCCTGGGCGTCAGCGGCATGACCGGGATCTATCCGTCCCGGTACGAACAGGACCTGTTCGAAGTCAGCTGGGGCGGTCCCGTCACCCTGTTCGGCCGAGAGCATGAAGTGATCTTCGGCGGCAGCTACGCCAAGGGCACGGGCAAGGAGTACGAGGACTTCTCCCTGAGCTATCCCGACTATCCGTCGATCTTCGACTGGGGCAAGCAGCAGGTCGCCGAGCCGACCTATCCCGGCGCCTACCTGGCCGCGTTCAGCGAGGACAAGATGAGCCGGGCCTACGGCGCCGCCCACCTGAACCTGGCCGACAACATCAAGGGCGTGGTCGGGCTGAACATCGTCAAGGTGGAGTCCACCGGCGAGTCCTACGGCACGCCCACGCTGCGCGACGAGTCCGCGATCAGCCCGTACCTGGGCCTGGTCGTCGATCTGAACACCAACGTGTCGCTGTACGCGAGCTACACCGACATCTTCAATCCGCAGTCAGAGATCGACATCACCCGCAAGCCGCTCGATGCGGCCCACGGCAAGAGCTACGAACTGGGCGTGAAGAGCGAGTGGTTCGGCGGCCGGCTCTACGCCACCGCCGCCGTGTTCAAGTCCGAGCAGTACGGCCTGGCCTCCGCCGCCGGCGTCATTCCCGGCAGCGCCGACACCTACTACGAGGGCATCGACACCTTCGTCGAAGGCTACGAGCTGGAAGTGGCCGGCCGGGTCAACGATCGCTGGACCGTCTCCGGCGGCTGGACCCAGCTGTCGATCGAGGACGAGGCCGGCGACAGCATCCGCGAGTACACCCCGCGCAAGACCCTGAAGCTGCAGACCACCTACAGCATCCCCGAGATGCGCGACCTGAAGCTGGGCGCCGCCGTGCGCTGGCAGTCCGAGGTCGGCACGCAGGACCTCGTCTGGGTCGAGCAGGACAGCTACGCGGTCGTCGACGTGATGGCCGGCGTCAATCTGACCGATCAGGTCCGCGCGACGGTCAACATCAAGAACCTCTTTGACGAAACCTACCTGACCAGCCTGATGTGGAACCAGTCGTACTTCGCGGCGCCGCGCAGCGCCTCGGTGACTCTGAACTACAGCTTCTAGTCTCGCGAGGGCGCGCCATGACGATCCAGCAGAAGGGTCCGCAGGTCGTTCGTGACGCGACCGCCGAGGTCGGGACGCAGGTCGTCCCGTCTTCGGCCGCGAAGCGAGTCGGCGCGGCCGTGCGGCCGTTCCTGACCTTCATCCACCGGTGGGTCGGCCTGATCATGGCCGGCTTCCTGTTCATCTCGGGCGTCACCGGCGCGGTGATCTCCTGGGACCACGAACTGGACGAGGTGCTCAATCCGCATCTGATGGACGCGCGCACGCCGAAGGGCGCGCCGATCGACTCCCTGACCCTGGCCCAGCAGATCGAGGCGCGGGACCCGCGGGTGATCATCACCTGGATCCCGCTGACACCCGAGCCCGGTCACACCCTCGGCTTCGGCGTCGCGGCCAAGCACGACGCCTCGACCGGCAAGCACTACGAGACCGGCTACAACGAGGTCTTCATCGACCCGGCCACCGGCGTCGAGCAGGGGCGGCGCGAGTGGGGCGCGGTCTGGCCGATCACCACCGAAACCTTCGTCAGCTTCCTCTATGTGCTGCACTACACGCTGCACATCCCGGAGATGTGGGGCATCGACCGCTGGGGCCTGTGGCTGATGGGCGGGATCGCGGTGCTTTGGACGCTCGACTGCTTCGTCGGCTTCTGGCTGACCCTGCCGCCCAAGCCGACCTCGCCCAGGGCGGCGAAGGGCGCGAAGGCCTGGTGGAACCGCTGGAAGCCGGCCTGGCTGATCAAGACCAAGGGCAGCGCCTATCGCATCAACTTCGACATCCACCGGGCCTTCGGCCTGTGGATGTGGGGCGTGCTGTTCACCGTGGCCTTCACCGCCTTCTCGCTCAACCTCTACAGCGAGATCTTCTATCCGGTGATGTCCAAGGTCTCGCAGGTGACGCCCGGGCCGTTCGATGTCCGCACGCCGGTCAGCCACGACGACCCGATCCTGCCGAAGAAGAGCTACGCCGAGATCATCGCCACGGCCAAGGCCGAGGCCGGAAGGCGCGGCTGGACCGCGCCGACGGGCGGGGCGTTCTACTCGCCCGAGTTCGGCATCTATGGCGTGGGCTTCTTCGAGGTCGGCGGCGATCACGGCGCCGCCGGGGTCGGGCCGCCCTACCTGTACTACGACGGAAACGACGGGCGTTACCTGGGCGACATCGAGCCCTGGAAAGGCACGGCCGCCGACATCTTCGTCCAGGCGCAGTTCCCGCTGCATTCGGGCCGCATCCTGGGCATTCCGGGACGGATCCTGATCTCCTTCACCGGCCTGGTGGTCGCGGCGCTGAGCGTCACCGGCGTGGTCATCTGGCTGAAGAAGCGCAGGGCGCGGGTCAAGCGACGCAAGCCGAAGACGGCGGCCGCCTAGGCGCGACAACGCCCCCGGAGCGGGAGTCTCCGGGGGCGCCGCCTTTCGGCATGCGTAGACGGGGGGCCTAGTTGAACATGCCGATCAGAACCGAGGTGATGATGCCGGTCGCGATCGCGGTCAGGACGACATCGTCACCCACGCGCCGGTACTCGTAGCCACGCGGGGGAGGGGCGAGGCGGTAGGTCCGGTAGTCGACGCGATAGGCGTTGCCGCGATAGGCCGGCGGCAGACGATCGCCGCGATGCCAGCTGCGGGCCTGGTAGCCGCGCGGGTGCTCGTAGCGGCCGCCGTTGTAGCGGCGCTCGGCCCGGCGTTCGTAGCGGTTGTCGCGACGTTGTTCGGCGCGCTGCTCGCCACGGTCGTAGCGCTGCTCGTAGCGGCCGTTGTTGTCGTTGCCGCCCCGGTAGGGTTGGGCGCTCGCGGCGCCGGCGGTCGCGGTGGTGGCCAGGACACCCAGGGCGATGGCCGCGGTCAGGATCTTCTTCATGGAAGGCTCTCCTCTGCGGCGGGCCACCGGGACATCCGGTAACTCCGTCGTTGCAGCGGTTATGAGCCTTCGCCCTTGAGCCCGACCTGAACGGCGCTGATCAGCCGCCGTTCATGTTGCCGTTTCTGCTTTCCCCTCCGATCGCCGCCGCGAAAGCGGGGGCGGCCTACTTCAGGCTGATCGTCATGCCCTTGGGCGCGAGGGTGAACTGCGCGCCGGCCCGGGTGGCGCCCAGGTGGATGATCACGCCCTTGTCGTTCTTCAGGGCCATGGCGCTGCCGCCGCCGCCCACCGTGGCGCCGGCCTCGAGCGAGGCGTAGGTGCCGGCCAGGTCTTCCGGGCTCTTCAGATTGAAGACCGAGCCGCTGGCGCTGTACTTGCTGGCGCCGATGTCGACGATCGACAGGCCGCGGATCTTGAACGGGATGTCCCGGCCCTGGTAGCGCAGCGTGCCCTTGCCCCAGCTGTAGCCGACGCCGAGGGCGACGCCGCCGCCGCTCAGGCTGATGCTGGCGTCGGGCGGGCCGTTCTGGGCGACCGCGGGGAAGGCGGAGAAGGCGAGGATGGCCGTGGCGGCGGCGATGCCGCGGACGGCGGTGGCGATGGCGCGCATCGTGGGTCCTCCAAAGAGCGCTCGGGCCGTCACAGTGCGACGGCCCGACGTCTTCAGGCATCCGGCGAGCCCCGCGTGCGAGGCAGGGAAAACCCCTACGCCGGCAGCCTCCGGCGGGTCAGCAGGTGGAAGCGCAGGCACATGGCCGCCGCGGCGACCGCCAACCCGAAGGCCAGGCCGATCCAGACGCCCAGCCCTTCCATCTTCAGATAGACCCCGAGCAGGATGCAGACCGGCGCGCCGGCCAGCCAGTAGGCGCCGCCGGCCAGCAGCATCGGCATCCGCGCGTCCTTCAGGCCGCGCAGCGACATGGCGCCGACCACCTGCAGGGCGTCGAAGATCTGGAACGCCGCCGCGACCTTCAGGTAGAGCGCCACGAGGGCGATCACCGCCAGAGACTGCTCGTCACGGCCGCCGATGTAGCGGCCGCCGATCCACTCGCCGCCGACCAGCATCAGGATGCTGAACACGCTGATCAGCGCCGCGCCGACCGCCATGGCCACGAAGCCCGCCCGCCGCGCGCCCTCGCGGTCGCCGGCGCCGACGAAGCGGCCCACGCGCACGGTGGCGGCCAGGGCCACGCCCATGGGGACCATGAAGGTCACCGACGCGAAGTTCAGGGCCACCTGGTGCGCGGCGAGCGGCGTGCCGCCGAAGGTGCCGACCACCAGGGTCATGGCGTTGAACAGCATGGCCTCGAACAGGATGGTCACGCCGATCGGGATGCCGAGCACGAAGATCTCGCGGAACCTCGGCCAGACCGCCTGGCCGAAGTCGCGCAGGATCTCGATGGCGCGCAGCGACGGCGTCAGCCGCACCACGACGAGCATCAGCACGAAGGCCCAGATCGCCGACAGCGAGGTCGCCAGGCCAGCGCCGGTCAGGCCCAGCTTCGGCATGCCGAAGTGGCCGAAGATCAGGCTCCAGCAGACGATGCCGTTGAAGGCGATCGAGCTCAGCATCACCCACAGCGCCGCGTTCGGGCGGCCCATGGCGGTGGCGAAGTTGCGCAGCACCTGAAAGCCGAACGAGAACGGCAGGCCGATGCAGAGCATGGCCGTGAACTGGCCCGCGCCGCTGGCCAGGATCGGGTCCTGGCCGAGGTGGTCGAGGATCCAGCGGCTCGACAGCAGGATCGGCAGCAACGGGATCGCCAGGAACACGGCGCCCCACAGGCCCATGCGCACGATCTGGCGCACGCCGTCCTTCTCGTCCGGATGCGCGCCGAGCAGCTGGGCGATCATCGGCGAGACGGCCGAGGCCGGGCCGCTGCCGACCAGCCAGCAGAAGTAGTAGACCGTGTTGCCGATGGCGGCCGCCGCCAGCGCCTGGGTCGACAGCCGGCCGAGCAGGATCATGTCCGTCGCCAGCACCGCCATCTGCGCCAACTGGGTGACGATCAGCGGGCCTGCCAGCACGAGCAGATCCTTCGCCTCCGCGACGAAGCGGTCGCGGGCGTGGTCGGCCGGGAGGCGACTGTCGCCCTTGAGTTGGGCCGCGGGGGGCGCGGCGTCGGGTCTGTGCAGTTCGTCGATCATTGGATCGGACTTTCGTTATGTCCGAGCCCGATGCGGGGAAGGGGAAATGAAAAACCCTCCGGAGCAGCGGGCTCGGGAGGGTCGGAGAGCCAGGACCGGCGGGCGGTCCAGGCAGTTGCCTCGCGAGCGTTAACCGGTCTTGCGACCACCGTCACGGACGGCGGACGGAAGCGTCCGGCAGTCGATGATCGGGGTGACAGTCACGGTTGGTGTGCTCGCTGAAACGGGTCCGGTCGGACCGGGCAGTGCGATTTGGGTACGCCCGGGAGGTCGGGAAGTCAACTTGAGGGGGCGGGACGGCAAGCAAGCCGGCGGGGACCTGTCGCCGGGAGGCCACGGCGCCTATCTCCTTCCTACGTCACGCAGGAGGCCTCGATGCCCGAGAGAGCCGTGAAGACCCCGAGCCCCGATCACCCCATCACTGTGCTGCCTCACGCGGGGCTCGTGCGCGTCGTCGCGGGCGGCACGATCGTCGCCGAGACCACCCGGGCGCTGGCGCTCCGCGAGGCGGCCTATCCGGTGGTGTTCTATGTGCCGCGCGAGGACGCCGACATGGCGCTGCTGGAGCGGACCGAGCATGTGAGCTGGTGCCCGTACAAGGGCGAGGCGTCCTATTTCTCGATCCCGGGCGGTGGCGAGCGGGCGGTCAACGCGGTGTGGAGCTACGAGCAGCCGCATGGCGCCGTGGCGGAGATCGCCGGACATCTGGCCTTCTATCCCGACCGCGTCGACGCCATCGAGGCGCACGGCCTCTGAACCCTAGCGGATCGTCACCTGCCGGCCCATCGGCCAGCCGGCTATCGCGTCGCGGGTGGGTTTGGCCTCCGGGCCGGCGAGGGCTTCGAAGGCGGCGACGAAGTCTTCGTCGGTCAGCAGGCCCGGAGACTGGTAGCTGACGTACATCATGCCGGTGATCAGGGCGTCGATGGTCTTCACGAACCGGTCGGCCGGCATCGGCAGCGATCCGGGCGGGAGCAGGCGGGCGAAGCCGTCGGCCATGGCGCGATAGCCGGCCGCCTGGCGCTCGGCGGCGTTGGCGCGGGCCGTCTCGTTGGTCAGCAGGTAGAGCTGGAAGGCGGCGGCCGTGGCGGCCATCGGCGCGCGGCGCCGGGCCTCGGCGGCGACCGCGAGGCCGAGGATGCGCAACTGAACGCGGAGGGAGGCGCCGGGGCGGAACTCGGCGCTGACCGGCTTCAGCACGCGGTCGATCACCGCCAGGAACAGCTCGTCGCGGTTCTTGAAGTTGCCGTGGAAGGCGCCCCGGGTCATGCCGGCCCTCGCGCAGATGGCGTCCAGCGAGGCGCGATCGAAGCCCTTCTCGGCGATGAGTTCGGCCGCGGCCTCGACCAGCGCCGCCTTGGTGCGCTCGCGCTTGTCCCCCTTGGGAACACCCTTGCCGCTCGGCATCGATACAGCTCCACACCCCGTCGCCCGGGCATTCGATACGCAGTCGTATCAAAGCGCGCAAGCTGGGCTTTCACGCGCGAAGGCGTATGAAGCGGCGCCATGACGCCGAGCCGACCGCCGACCAACGACCTGTGCGCCGTGATCCTGACCGGCGGGGCGTCCTCGCGGATGGGCGAGGACAAGGCCGCCCAGGACTGGGGCGGGCTGCGCGCGATCGACCGGGTGGCGGCGCTGGCCCGCGCGGCCGGGGCGGCCGAGGTGGTCACCGCCGGAGCGGTCGACTTCGGCCTGCCGTGGATCGCCGATCCCGAACCACTGAGCGGGCCGGTGGCGGGCGTGTTGGCCGCCGCGCGGGCGACGGGCGCGGCGCGGCTGCTGGTGCTGGCCGTGGACGCACCGACCCTGCGGCCGGAGGACCTGTCGCCGCTGCTGACGGTCGGGGCGCCGGGCGCGGCCTATGAGGGATTACCGCTGCCCATGGTCCTCGACCGGGCCGCGATCCCGGCCGGGGCGCAGGACGGATGGCCG
>JBIICO010000099.1:0-11232 GCA_044238855.1 Caulobacter sp. | reverse complement strand
CGCCTGCGTCCTCGATCTGAGCAACGACCCGCGCGAAATCTCGCTCGACGAGAACGTGACCCGTTCGGCCATGCATCCCGCCGACCAGTTCGAGGCCTTCCGGGACCTCAGCGAACGGCTCGGCTGGAGCGCCGAGAAGATTGCCGCCCGCTTCGGCGTCACCGCCCATGTGGTGCGCCAGCGCCTGCGGCTGGGCGCGATCAGCCCAGTTCTGATGGCGGTCTACCGCGAGGACGGGCTGACGCTGGACCAGATGATGGCCTTCGCGGTCAGCGAGGACCACGACCGACAGGAGCAGGTCTATGTCCAGAATCCCTACAATCGCCAGCCCTACGCCATCCGCCGCGCGATGACCGAGGGCAAGGTCGCCGCCGACGATCCGCGCGCCCGGTTCGTCGGTCTGGAGGCCTATGGCGAGGCGGGCGGCTCGGTCCTGCGCGACCTCTTCACCGAGGACGGCGGCGGCTGGCTGGAAGACGTCGGCCTGCTCGACCGGCTCGCCGCCGAGAAGGTGGCGGCGAACGCCGAGGCGATCCGCATCGCCGAGGGCTGGAAGTGGGCCGAGGGTCACGTCGGCTATCCGTCCGGCCATGGCCTTGAGCGGGTCTATCCGCGCGCCGTGGCGAGAAGCGAGGAAGAGACCGCCGCCATCGCGGCGATCTCGGAGGAGTACGACGCCCTGACCGAGCAGTGGGCGGCGGTCGAAGACCTGCCGCCGGAGGTCGAGGCCCGGCTCGGCGAGATCGACGCCAAGCTCGCCGCCTTCGGCGAGGACACGGCCTACGATCCGGGCGATGTCGCGCGGGCCGGGGTGTTCGTCATCGTCGCCCAGGACGGAACCAGCCGCATCGAGCGCGGCCTCGTCCGTCCCGAGGACCGTCCGTCCGCGCCGGAGCGGGAAGGCGACGACGGCGACGACGCGGAGGCGGACGCCGATGGGGACCGGACCGAGCCGGATGCGGAAGCGGATGCGGAGGAGCCGGAGGGTCTGACGCCGCTGTCCGACCGGCTGGTCGCCGATCTGACCGCGCATCGGACGGCGGCGCTGCGCGATGCGCTCGCCAGCCATCCCGACGTCGCCCTCAACGCCACGGTCCACGCGGTGGTCCTGCGCTGCTTCTACGGAGGCGGCGGCGCCGCTGGGACCTGCGTCGATCTTCGGCCCGTCTCGGCCTCGCTGTCGCGGGACGCCGAGGGCATCGAGGACAGCATCGCCGAACGCAGCATCGGCGAGCGGCACGCCCTCTGGGCGCGCCAGCTGCCGGAGGCCCCCGGAGACCTCTGGGCGTTCGTGGTCGGGCTCGACGGCGATAGCCGCCTGAGCCTGCTCGCCCACTGCGTCGGGCTCACCGTCCATGCGGTGCGCAACTGGGAAGGCCGGGCGGCGGCGCTGGCGCATGCCGACTCCCTCGCCGTGGCGGTCGATCTGGACATGACCGCCTACTGGTCGGCGACCCCGCGCAGCTACCTTGGCCGCGTGACCAAGGCGCGGATCGGCGAGGCGGTGGCGCAGGGCGTCGGCGACGAAGCCGCCGCCCGCATCGCCGACCTCAAGAAGGAGCCGATGGTCGCCGAGGCCGCTCGCCTGCTCGACGGGACCGGCTGGCTGCCGCCGCTGCTGCGGACGGTCCGGCCCGGCGCAGGGGAGGAGGAGGCCCTGCCCGAGACCGACGCCTCTGCGGAGGGCGGCGAGACCGAGGGCGACGCCGAGACGGAGCGGGCGGTGGACGCCGCCTGAGGACAAAAAGGCGGGGCGTCTCTGGCGCCCCCCGGAGGCCCCTGGCCCCGCCGGCGCGCCCTTGGGGGCCGCGCGGCCGGTTGTGCTTGCGGCGCCGCCGCGCCGGCTTTGCGCCGACGGCCCGCGCTCGGCGCGGGCCTGGTCGGCGCCGATCCCAACTTGAAAATCTGACGCAGGCGTCTGCCGGTCAGCGAGACTCGCACCCGACGCCGTCGCCGTCCCGGTCCAGATGCGGGCCGTAGCCGGGATCGCCGCGCCGCACCGGCGCCGCGCCCGCCGCCCGCGCGGCGGCGCAGTTGGCGAAGGACGCGCCGGTCCTGACCGGCCTGGGCGCGTGGTTGGCGCGCGGCGCCGGCGCCGCCGCCGCAGCGGGCGCCCGGTGACAATGATATTCGCCGGTCTTGCGGTTGGTATGGCAGCCATTGGCGTCGAGCCCGCCGCCGTGCGCTTCGCCAACGCCGGGCGTCGCCGCCGCCAGGGTCAGGCCGGCGATCGCCGCCCCACAGATCATCATCGTTCGCATGGCGCCCCCGCCCGTCCGTGGGCGGAGGGTACGGCGCCGGGCCGATCAACCACAAGTGGTCCATCGACTCGCGGGCCGTGCTACGGCGCGGGCATGTCTCGCCGTCTCTGCCTGTCGATCCTCAGCCTCACCGCCGCCGCTATCGCCGGGCCGGCGCTGGCCGACCCCTGCAAGGCCATCCCGGACAAGGGACCGCCGCCGGCCTGGATCCGCGCCGGGGCGTCGATCGCCGGCCCGGTGCGCCACGTCGGCGACGGCGACAGCCTGTGCATCGGGCGCGGGCCGACGCCGAGTGACTGGGTGGAGATCCGACTGGCCGACTTCTATGCCCCGGAGCTCGCCGAGCCTGGCGGGCGCGCGGCGCGGGAGACGCTGGTTCGCCTGACCCAGGGGCGAACGGTAACCTGCGTGGCGACCCCGGGCGGCGGCGGCCGGGTGATCAGCTACGACCGCATGATCGCGATCTGCCGGATCGACGGCGTCAGCCTCGGCGCTCTCATGCGGCGCGCGGGCGTGCGCGAGGGCGGGCGCGGACGCTGATCCCAAAGATCGTCTTGGTCGGCGCTGAAGGTTGCAGCTCCCCGGGTTGAGACGCTCAGGCGTGGCGTAGAGTGCGGGGCGCTCGGAGCGCGGACGCGCGGGGTCGCGAGGGCGCGTCACGACGGCGTCCAGCTGCGGGGTGTTTCGGAAGGGGTGCTGAGCCCGACAGCAGCGGACGCGCGGCACGTCGGGCGTCGCCGCGATGGCCGGACCACATCAGGCGGTAGCCCCCGTGACCGCTGTCGGCGGCGTGCTGGGGCCCCCGCGCGGGTGACGCGGACACGAGCGGTGCGGGTTCACGGTGACGTCCTTCAGGCGTGGGCGAGGGTCAGCGAACAGGTCGATCCGTTGCGGCCCATCTCGCACGTATTGTCCGTTAGGCGCGGGGGCGGACGCCGAGGCGCGGTCCTGAGGGTTGGGCGCGTCCGATCTCGCGAACGCCGACGCCGACAGGGCGAGGCGCCGGCAGCCAGGGCCTCTCCAGATCCCGTGCCGCCACGACCGTCACGACCTCTCCTGGCCCGATCTGGTCAGGGGTGCGCAGGGCCGAACGGCCCTGCCGGCCGTCCTCCGCAACGGCGGGCTTGAAGCGCACTTTCTTCCCCTGCCGGCTGCGCCGTCATTCCTCGCGAGACAAGAAAGTCCCGCCCGCCGTCCTCCGCTGACGCTGCGGGGCTCGCGCCTGCGGGGCCGTCCGCCCCCGACCTCTCCGATCGCCATCGAGGCCGCGAAGGGCGCGGCTTCAGACAGCAAGGAGAGACCACCATGGCCACCATCGGAACCTTCACCAAGTCGGCGGACGGCAGCTACCGCGGTTCGATCAAGACCCTGACCCTCGACGTCAAGACCGCCGTCATCCGCCCCGAGCCGGCCTCGGACAACGAGAAGGCGCCGCAGTACCGCATCTTCTCCGGCCAGACCGAATTCGGCGCCGCCTGGAAGAAGACCTCGCACGAGAACAACGACTACCTCTCGGTCAAGCTGGACGATCCGAGCTTCGCGGCCCCGATCCACGGCAACCTCGTCGAGGCCGAGGAGGGCTACAGCCTGATGTGGTCCCGCCGCCGGGCCAGCAACGACTGAGCCGGACGCGCCCCGCCTAACCGGCGGGGCGCTCCCCATCCCGAAAATCACCCATCAACAGGAGGCCGCCATGACGCGCCCTCGCGACCCCGCACGCCCGCGCTCCGAGCGCCCCGATCTCTACGCCACCGTCACCGCCCAGATCATCGCCGACCTCGAACGCGGCGTCCGACCCTGGACGAGACCCTGGGAAGCGGCCCACGCCGCCGGCCCCGTCAGCCGGCCCCTGCGCCATACGCTGGAACCCTACAGCGGCATCAACGTCCTGCTGCTCTGGTCCAGGTCGATGGTCAGCGGCTTCGAAGCGCCGATCTGGATGACCTTCCGCCAGGCGCTGAGCCTGGGCGGCCACGTCCGCAAGGGCGAGCGCGGCGAGACCGTGGTCTACGCCAACCGCATCACCCGGACCGAAGACGGCCCGAACGGCGAGGACGTCGAGCGGTCGATCCCGTTCCTCAAAGCCTACACGGTGTTCAACATCGCCCAGATCGACGGCCTACCCGAACGCTTCGCCGGACCTGTCAGGGAGCCTCTGCCGGTCCACCAGCGGATCGCCGCCGCCGACACCTTCTTCGCCGCGACGGGCGCCGACATCCGGCATGGCGGCGACAGCGCCTTCTACAGTCCGGCCGTCGACCAGGTGACGATGCCGCCGTTCGAGCGGTTCTGCGACCCGGAGGCCTACTACGCGACCCTGGCGCATGAATGCACGCACTGGACCGGCCATCGCAGCCGCCTGGGCCGCGACCAGACCGGACGGTTCGGCACGGCCGGCTACGCCCGCGAAGAACTGGTCGCCGAGCTGGGCGCCGCCTTCCTCTGCGCGGACCTGGGGCTCGAACTGACACCCCGCGCCGATCACGCCGCCTACATCGATCACTGGCTGAAGGCCCTGAGCGACGATCGCCGGCTGATCTTCGCGGCGGCCGCCCAGGCGCAGCGCGCCTGCGACCTGCTGTCAGGGCGATCGGCTGGCTGAGGACGACGGCGGCTCCGGCTTTCGCCGGAGTCGCCGAACGCTTCGGCCTCCCGTCGGGCCGCCTGCGTGTTTCCCGTTTGTTCCGGAAATGATATGCGTCGGGGAATGACCGACGCCGCCGTCCGCAAGATCATCCATGTCGACATGGACGCCTTCTATGCGTCGGTCGAACAACGCGACGATCCGACCCTTAAGGGCAAGCCTGTCGCGGTCGGCTATCCGGAAAAGCGTGGTGTGGTCGCCGCCGCCAGCTACGAGGCGCGGAAGTTCGGGGTGCGCTCGGCGCTGCCCTCGACCACGGCGCTGCGCAAATGTCCGGAGCTGATTTTCCGGCCGCCCAGGTTCGAGGTCTACAAGGCCGTCTCGCGGCAGATCCACGACATCTTCGCCGACTACACGCCTCTGATCGAGCCGCTGTCGCTCGACGAGGCCTACCTCGACGTGACCAGCAACCTGCGCGGCATCGCCACGGCCTCGGAGACCGCCCGCGAAATCCGCGCCCGCATCCTGGAAGAGACCGGGCTCACCGCCTCGGCCGGCATCTCCTACTGCAAGTTCATCGCCAAGCTCGCCTCCGACTTCAACAAGCCCAACGGCCAGACCGTGGTGCGGCCGGACCAGGGCGAGACCTTCGTCGAGGCGCTGCCGGTGACGAAGTTCCATGGCGTCGGCCCGGTCACGGCGGCCAGGATGCATGGGCTCGGCATCCAAACCGGCGCCGACCTCAAGCGCCAGTCGCTGGCCTTCCTGCAGACGCACTTCGGCAAGTCGGGCCCCTGGTATTACGAGATCGCTCGGGGCCGGGACGAGCGGCCGGTGCGGCCCGACCGCGAGCGCAAATCCTCCGGCTCGGAGACGACCTTCGCCGCCGACCTGACCGAGCCCGAGGCGATCGAAGCCGGGGTGCTGGCGATGGCCGACGATGTCTGGGCCTGGTGCGAGCGGACCGGCGGCCGGGGTCGCACGGTGACGGTGAAGATCAAATGGGCCGACTTCCGGCAGTCGACGCGGAGCCAGTCCTTCTCCTCGCCAGTGAACAGCCGGGCGATGCTTCACGAGGCGAGCTTGGGCCTGATCCGCTCCGTCTATCCGCCGCCCAAGGGCATCCGGCTCGTCGGGGTGACGCTCTCCAATCTGGTCGCCGGAGAGCCTGCAGCGGCGGAAGGGCTCGGCCTTCTCGGCGAACACCAGCCGGCCGCCTGACGCTAGGGCGCTCCGATCCTGGCGCGTCCGCGATCAATCGTGCCGACTACAGCAGGGTCGGCTGCGGCGAAGCGGTGGTCGGCGCGGGCTCAGCCGCGCCGCGACGGCGCAGCTCGGTCTCGGCGCTGAACCGGATGTCGAGGTCGCGCTCTGCCGCCATCGCCCGCAGGTCGGTGAGGCCGAGCGCCGTCCACGGCGATCCCCGACGCGGCCCGCGCGGGACGCGGGGCAGCAGGCCGGGCTCGGCGCTCCAGGCGAGCAGCTGCTCCAGTGAGACGATGTTGAGCATGTCCCGCAGGTGGTGGGCGGTGACATAGGCGTCCGGCATCGCCCGGTGCGCGGGGAGGCCCGTGGCGTGGTCGAGACCGGCCGGCCGACGCTGGTAGCGAAGCGCCTGGTTGGAGAAGCTCTCCAGATCCGGCCACAGCCGCAGGGCGCACTTCCAGGTGCAGATCCAGGGTGACGCGCCGGACAGGGCCGGGGTGCAGAACCGGCGCTCGAAAGCGGCGCGGTGGGCGGCGAGCGCGAGGACCCCGCCGGCCGGCCGCAGCACCGGCGGCGCGGCGTCCTTCCAGAAGGGCGCGCCGGCGACCTCTTCGTCGAGGATGTGATGGATGGCCATGGTCGCGGGCGAGATGGGGCGGCCCGGGTTGACGAAGACGGCGCCGCGTTCGGTCCCGACCGACCAGCGACCGTCCGCCTCCTGGACGACGTCTTGCCAGCCGATCTCGCAGACGTCGGTCGCCAGCGTGCCGGCGGTCTCGAGGTCGATGACGCGGACGCGGGCGGGCTGCATGGGTTCGATATGGGGGAGGGCGGTGCGGCGGCCAAGGGCCAGCGAGAGGCGCTGGCGTCGGACGTTTCACGCGACAGAGAGCCGTCCGAACTGGCCCGGCTTGGGGCGCGGCAAAGCGCGGCGGGCGAGCGATGACGATGCGTAGGGTTACGCGTCGCCATCGCCGAGGGGAGAGGCCAGTCTGAGGGGGCTGCGGTCTAGGGCAGGATAGGCCTCGTGGCGCCGTTGTATGACAGGGCTTCGCCGTGGCCGTTTTCAACGTCCGTCTCGCCGACGATCTCGCCGACCGGTTCGACGCCCTCGCGGCGCGGGAAGGCGGCCGGTCGGCGCTCCTTCGCCGACTGGTCGACGAGGCCGTCGCGGACGCGCCGACCGTTCCGGCGGGCGCGCCGCGCGACCGGTCGGCGGGCCGGGTGACGGTCCGGCTGACCGCGCCGGAGTTGGCCGCTCTTGACCGGGAGGCGGCGCGGATGAGCCTCAGCCGCGCGCGCTGGATGGCGGCTCTGGCGCGCCGCCGGCTGCTCGGCAAGCCGACCTTCGCCCGCGCCGACGCGCTGTCGTTGATGGCGGTCCAGGGCGAGCTGCGGCGGGTCGGCGTCAACGTCAACCAGATCGCCCGCGCCCTGAACACGGCGGTCATGGAAGGCCGCGTTCTCGACAGCGAACTCGCCTGGACCCGGTCGCTGCGCGCCGAGATCCGCGACCACATCGCCGGTCTGCGCGAGGCCTTCGACGGCAACCTCGCCTATTGGGAGACGCTGTGATGGCCGACTTCCATGTCGTCCCCGGCTTCGAAGATATCTGGCGTCCGCCCGTCCGTGTCCGACGGGTGCGGCCCGAGGCCGTGCTCGGTCGCGCCGACATGCAGCCGCGCGCACGGCTGGCGCGGCTCGCGGCGCGGGCGCCGGAAGTGATGGTCAAGATCACCGGCCGGCCGCGCGACGGCGCGCACCTGCGGGCCCACCTCGACTACATCTCCCGTAACGGCGAACTGGCGCTCGAGGATCAGGACGGTGTCGCACTGCGCGGCCGTGAAGAGGTGCGGGAGGCGTCGAGCGACTGGGCGGCCCTGGCCGACCTCGACGCCGGCCGTCGCGCCAACAGTCCGATGAGCGTGTCGATCGTGCTATCGATGCCGCGCGAGACCGACCCGATCGCGATGCGCGACGCCGCCGCCGAGTTCGCGCGCTCGGCATTCGGTGGGCGCTTCGACTATCTGATGGCCCTGCACACTGACGTGGACCATCCGCATGTCCATCTCAGCGTCCGGGCGCTCGGCGACGGCGGCGAGCGCCTCAATCCGCGGAAGGCCGATCTGGCGGCCTGGCGGGAGCGGTTCGCCGAGGCGCTTCGCGATCGCGGCATCGAGGCGGAGGCGACGCCGCGACGAAGTCGGGGCGTGACCCGCAAGCCGGAGCGCACGGCCCTGCGCAGGATCGGCGACCGGCAGCGCGAGGGGCGAGGGCTCTTGGCCGCCGTGGAGCGCTCGGCGTGGCAGGAGGCCGGGCGGGCGGCGATGGCGCGCGACAGGGACGCTCCAAGACCGTGGGAAGCTGCAATGCGCGAACGACAGGCGCGGCTGCGCGGTCTGTACCTGGCGCAGGCGGCGGTGCTCTGCCGTTCGCCCGACGAAGAGGACCGGGCGCTGGGCGCGGCGGTGCGCTCGTTCGTCGAGGCGATGCCGGCGGTCGAAAGCCGACGGCAGCGACATGTCGGTGACCTCATGCGCCATGCGGGCGATACGCTCAGCCCGGCGCGCCGGCCGTCGAGAGTCCGCTAGTGGTGTTCCGCGCCGCCGTCGCGGTCGGAGACACGGTCCGGCTCCACGGCCCCGCGTCGATCGGTCCGCTCGAGCTAACGTTACGCGCCGGTTGCAACCTTGCCGATATTTTTCCCCGCATGCGCGACTTGGGCGTTGACGGAGTCGCGAAACGATATTCTACTGGATCGCAACTTGGATCGCTCGACAAGAAACTGAACACCAACGGCTGTGTGAAATAGAATGAAGTGCTAGTTCTGTATTGATTCTGGCGCGATCTATGTATTCAGCCGTCTTTCCAAACTCAGCCTAAACATAAAATACGCGTTTTGCGTGTGCCGCATCGCGGCGCGAGGAGGGGGTATGCCCGACACGAGTGATGCCGTCATCGACGGCGCGAGCCTCAGCATGTCCACGCTGAACAACGCTTTGGCGTTCGGGGTGGATATGGCCGGCAACAGAACGCCGCAGGGTCGCATCGCCAAGCTCCTGGCCGAAACCGCGATTGTGGCCGGGGTCGATCTGCCGCTCGGGCTGACCAAGGACTACATCAACAACGACATCGATCTCGCCAGGACCGCGCTCGCGACGGCGGCGTCGATCGCTATTGCCGGCGCGGTCATCGCCGCCGCGCCCGTGGCGGTAGGGGCCGGTGGGGTCATCGCGGTTGGCCTGGGCGCGGCGCTGGCGTCCTATGCCGCGCAGAAGGCGGTGGAGGAGCTCTACAACGCCGCCACGCCGCTGACGCTCGAGCAGACCATACAGGCCCTGCGCGATGGGCTTGGCGACATGGCCGAGGGCGCCGGCGATCTGGCCGACACCCTGCATGATGCCTTCAACGACGCGCTCGACGCGCTGGGCGACGCGAGCCAGGCGGCCTACGATGCCGCCGCCGATTTCGCCGACGCCATGGGTCAGGCGCTCGGCGACATCGCCCAATCGCTGTCGGATGCCCTGGGCGACGCGATGCAGGCCGCGGGGGATCTCGGCGAGGCGATGCAGAACGCGCTGCAGGACGCGCTCGACGGCCTCGGCGGCGCGCTCGACAATCTGGGGGAAGCCGCGGGCGACCTCTTCGATGCGCTTGGCGATGCGGCCGGCGACTTCTTTGGACCCAATGGACCGTTCGGGCCGGGCGGCCCCTTTGGGCCCGGAGGGCCGTTCGGTCCCGATGGACCGTTCGGGCCGGGTGGTCCGTTCGGCCCCGGCGGACCGTTCGGCGACTTCTTCGGACCCGACGGCCCGTTCGGTCAACTGCCGGACTGGCTGCCGCCCTTCAACCCGCTCTCGCCGCCGTTCCGCGACCCGCTGGTGCTGGATCTCGACGGCGATGGCGTTGAGCTGATCGCGGTCGGGGCATCGCAAGCGAACTTCGATCTGGACGGCAACGGGTTCGCCGAGCGCGTGGGGTGGGCGGGTCCCGATGATGGCTTCCTGATCAACGACCTCAATCTCAACGGCGATGTCGACGGTGTGCAGGAGCTGTTCGGCAACGCGACCACAGATGGGTTCGATGCGCTGGGACTGCTCGACTCCAACAGCGATGGGGTGATCAACGCCGCCGACGCCGCCTTCGGGACTTTGCGCATCTGGCGCGACCTTGACGGCGATGGTCAATCCGACGCCGGAGAGCTTCAGACCCTGGCGGCGGCCGGCGTGACCGCCATCAGCCTCGCGACCACGGCGTCGCAGGCCATGATTGCCGGCAATCGTATCGGCGCGACCGCCACCGCGACCGTCAATGGACAGAGCCACACCATCGTATCCGCCTACTTCTCCGCCGATACCGTCCTGTCGGAATGGACGCCCCCGGTGGGTTTCCAGATCAGCGAGCAGGCCTGGGTCATGCCCGAGCTCATCGGGGCCGGCCGGGTGAAGGACCTGGCGAGCGCCATGACCTTGGACACGGGTTTGCTGGGCGCCGTGCAGGACCTCGTGCTGGCCTTCGCCATGACGCCCTCGGCCGGCCTGCGCGGGCAGTTCGAGGCGGTGATGCTGGAATGGGCGGGCGTGGACGGGATCAATCCGACGTCTCGCGGCGCCCATGTCGACGCGCGCCATCTCGCCCTCGTCGAAGCCTTCTACGACAGCGACTACGTACAGGCGGTGCGGGGCGGCGCGCCGCTGACCAATCCGGACGCGGCCAACGGCGCGATCATCGAGCGGCTTTTCGACGAGATGGTCAGCTCGCTCTGGCTGGACTTCGCGATCCAGGCGCCGCGATCGCTTCCCCATCTGACGGCTGTCTCGCTCGACGCGGGGATCCAGATCCCCTTGGCGATGCTGGCGATGGTTTCCGACGCCGAGGAGTTTTCCGAGGCCCTGGCCGGCATTGTGTCGTTCAACGACGGCGGCAGCGCCCAGAGCGCGCAACTCATTCAGTTGCTCGAGATCGCGGTCGGCTTCCGCATCAATCTCTTCGAGCGGAACGACACGGCCTTCAGCGCCGCCGTGACCAGCGGCCTCGCGGCCGTGGAAGACGCCGCCGCCGCCGCGTTCGCGCGCGCCATCCTCTCTGACGCCGTGCCCGTGTTCGGGACCGACGGCGCGAATGCGCTCAGCGGAAGCGTCGCGTCGGAAGTCTTCGTGGGCGGCCTGGGCGCCGACACGT
>JBIICO010000098.1:0-11422 GCA_044238855.1 Caulobacter sp. | reverse complement strand
AGCGGAAGCGGGACGACGACTGAGGTCCGTCAGATCGACCGCGACGCGGTCGACGACCTCGTTCCAGTCCGCAGGCCTGTGCTGCCGGTAGACGGTGATGCTCGGATACCAGGGGCTGTCGGTGCGGCCGGGCATCCAGCGCCAGTCCGGCGCATGCGAGACGAGACACCACGTCGGCCGACCCATGGCGCCGGCCAGGTTGGCCACCGACGTGCAGCAGGAGATCAGCAGGTCGAGATTGGCCAGCGCCGCGGCGGTCTCGGCGAAGTCGGTCAGTTCGGGCGCCAGATCGATCAGGGCCGAGCCGACAGGGCCCGAGGGGCTTTCGTCCACGCCTTTCTGCAGGCTGAACAGGGCAACGTCGGGAATGCCGGTGAGCGGCGCCAAGGCTTCCAGCGGCAGCGACCGGTCGCCATCTCTGGCCTGTCCCGGATTGCCGCGCCACACCACGCCGACCTTCAGTCCCTGATACGTCGACAGTCGGTCGGCCCAGCGCCCGATCCGGGCCGGATCGGCGATGATGTAGGGATAGCGGCCCGGCAACTCGTCCAGGGTGACGCCCAGCAGCCCGCCCAGGCTCATCATCGGCGCGTGATAGTCGAAAGGCGGGATCAGGTCGTCCGACGCCAGCCAGCGATCCACGCCCGGCGTGCGTGACAGCAGGGCCCTGAGCGGATCTTGCACCAGCGCCATGACCCGTGCGCCACGGCGCTTCAGCAGGTCCGCGAAGCGCACGGCGAGCATGGTGTCCCCGAAGCCCTGTTCCCAGTGCAGCAGGATGGTGCGCCCCTCGATCGGCTCGCCGCGCCAACGCGGTCTTTCCTCGAAGCGGGCTGGAAAGTCAGCTCGATCCCAACGTCGTTCATAGGCCGCGAAGCCGGCCGGCAGATCGCCCAGCGCCAACAGGCTCATGGCCCGATTGAAGGTGACCTCGGGTTCATTCGGCGAGAGTTCGGCGGCGCGCGCGAACTGTGCGTCGGCCTCCCTGAGGCGCGCCAGGTCCGGCGGTTCAGTCCGCAGCGCCGTTTCCTTGGTCAGGCAGGCCAGATTGTTCCAGACCGCGGCATAGTCGGGTGAAAGATGCAGCGCCTGCCGATAGAGCGCTTCCGCCTCGTCGTACTCGTGCCGCTCGGCTAGCAGGTTGCCGAGGTCGAACAGCACGTCCGCCGTGGACGGGCCGAGCGCCAGGGCGGCGCGATAGGCGGCGATGGCCTCGTCCTTCCGCGCCAGCATGGCCAGCACGCGCCCTGCCGGCGCCCAGAGGTCCGCTCTGCGCGAGTCCAGCGCCAGCGCGCGCGCGAAGGCGGCCTCGGCCTCCGCCCAGCGCTCCTGGCTGGCCAGCACCATCGCCAGGTTCCGCCGCGGGCCCGCCACCGCCGGGGCCAGGTCGATCGCGGCCCGGAAGGCGGCCTCCGCGGCGTCGAGCCGGCCCAGTCCGAACAGGGCCACGCCCAGGCCATCCTGCGCGGCCGGATCAGACGGACGGCGGGCGACGAGGGCCTCGCCGAGCGCAGCGGCTTGCACAAGGCGGCCCTCGGCCACGAAGCGGTTCAGGTCCGCGACATCGGGCAGTGTATCGCCAGGGTTGCTCACAGGGTCCGCGGGTCGCGCGACCAGTTGACGGTCTGGGGCGTGATGCGCAGCTGCGCGGCCGGGCCGGCCGGCTTCATCTTTACCCGCGTGCCGGACGCGTCGAACACCGGGAAGACCTTGGTCAGCGCACCACGCACGCTGGCAGGTCTGGCCCGCGTATCGGATGGCGGGTCGGAGAGGTCGGCGCTGAGCATCAGGTGAAGCGCATGCGGCGGTATGCCGGCGCGGGGCAGGTCACTGTCCCGCCGGGCGTGCGCCCACTCCATCATGTCCTGCGCCGCCAGGTGCAGGCGGTGAGAGGCGCAGCTCCACTGCTTGATCAGGTCACGCCCGCGGTCGGGGTGCAGGATGTGCGCGGCCAGATCCGGCAAGCCCAGGCTGGACCCATGTCCGCTCGGCATGCCGAGGGGGCGCTGCATCGGCAGCACTAACCCGCCCACCTGGACGAGGCGTCGGCGCCGTCCTTCGGGCGTGACGCTGGTCATGTCCGACTCCTGCACCGGCCCGGCCCAGCCGGGCCGCGCGCCGCCGCCGGGCGTGCGGTTGTGCACCTTCACCGCCGTGGCTCCAACGGGGAGCCCGCGACGAGGTCAGATCGCGCGCGCGGCCGGATCACGACCCGGGCCCTCCAGCTCGGCCGCGGCGATGCGGGCGTTTTCGGCCAGCTGTGGATCCTCGGCGTCGATGCACGCGCGGAACTCGGCAAGCGCGGCGGCGCGGTCCGCCAGGGCTCCGGCTCCGTCACGAAGCTGGCAGGCGAGGTTGAAGCGGGCGGCGGCATGGCCCTCGGCGGCCGCTTCACGGTTCCAGCGCAGCGCATCGGCCGGCCTGTCCATCTCGTTGGCGTAAATCATGCCCAGCAGGAACTTGGCGTCGGTCACACCTTGGCCGGCCGCCTTCTCGAGCCAGCGCGTCGCCTGGTTCAGGTCCCGCTGACCGGCCTCGCCCTGATAGTGCAGGGAGCCGAGCACGAATTGCGAGGCGGCGTAGCCTTTCTCGCCCGCCACGGCGAAATGCCGGATCGCCCGCTCGAAATCCTTCTCGCCACCCCGGCCTTCCAGCCACATGCCGCCCAGGAAGTGGTCGGCGATCGGCAGGCCCGACTGCGCCGCGGTCTCGAACAGGATCCGCGCGGCGGCGTCGTCGCGATCGACGCCCTCGGCGGTCAGCCGGCGACGGCCGAGTTCGAAGGCCGCGAGGGGGAAGCCCTGGCGAGCCGACTCCTCGAGCAGCGGAATGGCGGCGGCCATCTCGTCCCGAGGATGTGTCAGGGCCCAGGAATACTGGCCTTCCGCGTCACCCTTGTCGGCGGCCATCCTGAACCACCGGCGCGCTTCGTCCAGCCGGACCGGACCGCCAATGCCTTCTTCGCACAGGCGGCCGAGCGCCACGGCGGCCTTGGCCGAGCCGTCGTTGGCCGCCTGTTCGAGCCAACGGATGGCGCGCGCCTCGTCCTTCGGCACCGGCCCGCCGTTGAGAAGCAGGGTGGCGATAGCCAGACTGGCCTGCTCATGCCCATTGCCGGCGGCGGCTTCGTACCAGAGCGCCGCCTCGGCCATGTTCGGGGCTACGCCCGAACCGAAATGCAGGCATTGGGCGAGGGTGAATTGCGCTTCCTTCCAGCCGCCGTCGGCCGCCTTCCGGAACCAGCTGACGCCCAGAGCCTGGTTCTGTGGCGTGTTCATGCCCAGGTAGTGGCTCATGCCCAGATAGAACTGCGCGGGCGGGAAGCCGGACTCGGCCTGTTCCTTCAGGCGGTCGAGATCGGTCGCGGTGTCGGTCGCGGTCATGGGGTTCCTTGCGCGTCTAGGCCGTCAGTACGTGGGTTGTCTGGCCGCCGGAGTCGGTGGCCATCCACTTGCGGTCGGCGGAGGTGAAGGTGAGCTTGATCCGCTGCAGGCGTTCGGGGGCCAGACGCTCCAGATCGTCGGCGCCGATCAAGACGTTCAGATCCAGCAGGTCGTCCAGCGCCGCCGAGTCAGCGTCAGGCGCGTGGACACCGGCCAGGACCTGACCGACGTTCTCGCGGATCATGTCCGACAGGGGGCCGGCGCCTTCCGTGGGCGGCCGGAACAGGCCCAGCAGCCGCGACACCAGGCCCGAGGCGGACGGGTCGGCGGCCTGACCGTGAATGTAGTTCTCGATGAGGATCGACAGGCGCGTCGTCTGCGCGCTGCGCTGCGGCGGCAGCTTGCCGAGAGCCTGCATGAGCTTCGTCTCGAACGCGGGCAGCCCGGCGTTCCAGCGGCTCGCCAGATTGCTCTCGGCCTGGAAATGCGGCGCCAGGTCCGGGGTCTCCGGCAGGCCGCGCACGAAGGTCGTCAGACGCGCGGCGACATTGCGGCGGACCTCGTCGTCCTGCATGGGATCGACCTGCTGGACCATCGAGGCCACGGCGAAGTTCAGTTCGACCTCTACGTCCTTCAGGTGCATGCGCGGCACCGGAAAGGCCTTCAGGATGTCGTGCCCGAGGTAACGCTGCGCGATGTGTGCCGAAGACGCGTCGCTGAGCACCCGGGCGCGGGCGAGCTCCGAGAGAAGCGACCCGACGAATTGCCTGATGGTGATCATCTGAACCTGGAAAGCGAGAAGGACGGCAGCCCGCCGCGAGGCGGAGCCGCCATCGGAAATCTACGGTGCGTCTCGTCAGGTGGTCGGCGTGTTGCCGCCGCCGCCGCTGTTCTGCTGGGCCTTGGCTTGCAGGGCCTGCACTTCGGCGGTCAGAAGGCTTTGCATCAGGCCCGACTGCGACTGGATGACGTTTGAGAAGATGTTCAGGATCTGCGCCATGCCACCCGGCATCTGGTCCTGGACCGCGTGCACGGTGACGTTCAGGTTGTAGGTGTCGTCGATCACCTGGCCGTTCTGGAAGGTGTTCTGGTCGGTCACCGAGGCCTGGAAGCTGACCGAGGGGCCGAAGCCGAAGAAGCCGTTGTCGCTTGCCGAGGTGTTCTGCGAGTAGACGAAGTTGTTCGACATCGAGACCGAGCTCGTGCTGACCAGCTTCACGTTCAGCTGGATCGTCATGCTGTCCACCCGAATGAACGGGATGGGGATCATGGTCAGCAGCGGAACCTTGATGGTCAGGTCGTCGGCCGTCAGACCGCCGAAGGTCGTGCTCTGCGTCGGCAGGACCTGGGTGAAGTCGAACGAGACGGTCTTGATCTGCGGATTGTTGCCGGTCGAATTGGTGAAGCCGACCTGCTGGATGAAGCCCGCGGTGACGTTGGCGGCCGCCGCCTGGGCGTTGATCACCGCGATCATCGGTCCGCCGATGATGTCGGCGAAGTCTAGCGCGGCAAGTTCCTGGCCTTGAGAAAGCATGGTTATCCCCCTAACCCGGCGGGCCTGCCGCCTTTGAAGGAGTTAGCATAACGCGGGTCTTCATATCCGCAACCATTGCGTGCGCACTTAATCCGCGTGCCTGGCCCAAATTCGGTCACGCGTTGAATTCCCCTCCGCCTCGGGCGGCGCGGGGTGGTCGGCATCCACCGCCATCACCCTGTCGCCGAGGGCGGCGAGCGCGGCGCGAACATCAGAAGACCTGGAGGTAATCGGCGAAGGTGATCGGCCGTCCGGGCGCCCGAAATCACGAGGCTGTCGCGCCAAAGCGCCAGAAGGCTGGTCTTGCCGTAACCTGCCGGGGCGTGCACCAGCCGTCAGCACCCGTTTCGCGCATCGCTCGGGCGCCGCCTGCTTTCTCTAATCGCGAACGAGCTGGGGCGAAGGGGGTGCTTGCATGCTCCGGCGGCCAGACGCCAAAGCCGAGGTTGTCGCCCGGACGCCGACGGCGGGCCGGCAGATGGTCATGCCGATTTCGCGGCTCCGAGGGCGCGCGCGCGGGCGCAGGCCCTTGAGGACGAGCTGCAGGGCTTCCCAGTGAATGCCGGCGACCACGGCCAGCGACAGCAGCGGATGGGCGAGCCACGCCGCGAGCAGGCTTCCGTCGGTCAACGGCTCGTGCGCGCCGGCGAAGGCCGCCGTCATTCTGGAGCCTTCGGCGTCATCGACTTCGATGATGATGCCGGTCCGCGCGCCCGGCGGCTCGACGGTGAAGCGGTAACGCATCTCCATGTCCATGAACGGCGACACGTAGAACTGCTTCCCGGCATCGTGGCGTTGGACGGGGGCGTCCCGATCGGCGGGGGCGAGGTAGAAATGCCGTTCGCCGAAGGTGTTGGTGACCTCGTGCAGGATGGCCGCCAGCGCGCCGTCCGCCGCATGGCAGAAATAGACGCTGAGCGGGTTGAAGCCATGGCCGAGCGTACGAGGCATGGTCAGCAGGCGGATCGGCCCGTCGGCGACGATCCCGGCCGACGCGAGGCGCTCACGGACCTGGACGGCCAGCGGCCGGTCGCCGCGGTCGCCATGATCGGCCTCGCGAAAGCTCGCCAGCCCCAGACGGCCCCGGCCCAGCAGGCGGGGCCGCTCGGTCGGCGGGCTGTCGAGATCCAGAAGCAGCATGAAGATGCGATATCGCAGCGCATGACGTCGCGGGCGGTGGCGGACGTGGGTGACGACCCCGCGATAGAGGCCTTCCTTCGTCATGCCGCGATGCCCGGCGCGAAGGCCGGCGGCAGCACGATCCGGCCGCTCTCGTTGGGCACGGTCCAGGGACGGCGCACGCCGCCGAGCTGTTCCGCCACGGCCAGGCCCGTCTGGAGCCCGTCCTCGTGGAAGCCGGAACCGAACCAGGCGCCGCAGAACCAGGTCCTCCGGCGGCCCTGAAGCGACCATAGCCGCTGCTGCGCGGCGAGGCTCCCGGCGGTGAACACCGGGTGTTCGTAGTCATAGTCGCCGAGCACGGTGGAAGGATCGGGTTCGCGCAGGGGATTGAGCGTGACGAGCAGTGGGTCGCCCGGCAGCGACTGCAACCGGTTCATCCAGTAGGTGACGCCGCCGGCCGCGCGGTCGTCGCCCCGGTGGCTGACATGGTTCCAGGCCGCCCACGCCGCGCGCCGGCGAGGCATCTGGCGGATGTCCCGGTGCAGGACCGCGCGGTTGCGCTGGTAGGGAAAGGCCGAGAGCAGCGTCCGTTCGTCATCGCTCGGCGCGGCGAGCAGGCGCAGGGCCTGGTCGGCATGGCAGGCCAGCACGACCTCGTCGTGGCGGGCCGCGCCGGCGGCGGTGCGAACGGTCACGCCGCCGGCGTCCCGGTCGATGGCGATCACCGGCGCGCCAGCGCGGGTCTCGCCGCGGAACGCCCCGCGCAGACGGTCGACGTACTCCCGGCTGCCGCCGTCGACGGTGCGCCAGTTGGGCCGGGTGTCGACCTGCAGCAAGCGGTGGTTACGGTAGAAGCGCACGAACGCCGCCGCCGGATAGTCGGCCATCTGGGCGGGAGAGGCGGACCAGATGGCGGCCGCCTGGGGCAGCAGGTGGTCTTCCATGAACATGCGGCCGTAGCCGCCCTGGTTCAGGTACTCGCCGAGCGAGATGCGCGAGGTCTCCAGCGTCGGCAGGTCGAGCGGGGCGCGGCGGTGGAAGCGCTTGAGATCCGCCAGCATCGACCAGAACCTGAGGCTGGCGAGGTTGCTCTTCTGGGCGAACAGGCCGGCGGCGCCGTGGCTGGAATACTCGAACGCGCCGTCGTCGACCGACACCGAGAACGACATGTGCGCGGGCTTCGAGGCCACGCCGAGATGCGAGAAGAGCGCGGTCAGGTTGGGGTAGTTCGGCTCGTTGTAGACGATGAAGCCGGTGTCCACCGCGACCGGCCCGCGCGGGGTGTCGACCTCGACGGTGTTGGAGTGGCCTCCGACCCTCGGCTCGGCCTCGTAGAGCGTGACCTCGTGCCCTTGCGAGAGCAGCCAGGCGCTGGCGAGGCCCGAGATACCCGCGCCGACGACGGCGATGCGGCGGGGCAGGGGGCGAAGTTGAGACATCGGGATCGGCTCCAGGGTGCGTTCACCCGGAGCTACGAGGCGATCTTCACGCCGGATGCATCCGGCGCGGCGCCGGTCTCGTAGCTGCCCTCTGAAGGAGGCCGCAAGCCGATGGTCGTGATCCTCGTGGCAGCACTCGCCGCGGCCCTGGCGATGACAATCGCCTGGGCCACCGTTCGTCTGATCGGCGACGGCGGCTGGACCGACGTGGTCTGGACATTCGCGACCGGGCTGATCGCCGCCGGCGCGGCGCTGGCGCCCGCGGAAGGAGCCGTGGAGGCGCGGCAGTGGATCGCGGCCGGCCTCGTCGTCGCCTGGTCGCTGCGGCTCGGCGGTCACCTCGCGACGCGGACCTGGAAAGCCCGGCGTCCCGATCCCCGCTACGAGCGGCTGAAGACGCAGTGGGGCGGCTGGGGCCTGAAGGCTTGGGGATTCTTGATGATCCAGGCGGCGACGATCGTCGCGCTGGTCGTCTCTGTCCACGTCGCGGCGATACGCCCGGACGCGCCGGTCGGCTGGCGCGAGGCCCTGGCGGCGGTGCTGCTGCTCGTCGCCGTCGTCGGCGAGGGCGTGGCCGATCGCCAGATGGCGGACTTCCGCGGCGTCGCGGCCAACCACGGTCGTGTCGCCGACACCGGGCTGTGGGCGTGGTCGCGACATCCGAACTACTTCTTCGAGTGGCTGGCGTGGCTCGCCTGGCCGCTGATCGCCATCGACGGAAGCGCGGCCGGATGGCTGTCGCTGCTGGCCCCGGCGATGATGTGGTGGCTGCTCAACCACGTCAGCGGCGTGCCGCCCCTCGAAGCCGAGATGCTGCGCACGCGCCCGGACGACTATCGCGCCTACCAGCGCCGGGTCTCCCGCTTCTTTCCCCGTCCGCCCCGCAGGACCCAACCGGAGTAGAGACATGCTCGCCGCCATGCTGCGTTCGCTTCAGGACACCCCGGCCCCCGACTTCCTGACCCGGCCGGCCATCGCCGCCATGGTCGCCGGCGCGCGCCGGCGGCTCGACAGCGAGGAAAGTCGCGAAGCCGCCTTCGCCGTCGAGATGGCCCGGCGGCCGATCGCCGAACACGCCGACGCGGCCAACGACCAGCACTACGAACTGCCGGACGAATTCTTCCGGATCTGCCTGGGTCCCAACCTGAAATACTCCTGCTGCTTCTATCCCACCGGCTGCCAGACACTGGCCCAGGCAGAGGAAGCCGCGCTGGCCCAGACCTGCGCCCATGCCGATCTGCGCGACGGGCAGGAGATTCTCGAACTCGGCTGCGGCTGGGGCTCGCTGTCGCTGTGGATGGCGCGACGGTATCCGGCGGCCCGGATCACCGCCGTATCGAACGCCCACGGTCAGCGCCGCTTCATCGAGGCGCGGGCGGCAGAGCGCGGCCTGACCAACCTGACGGTGATCACGGCCGACATGAACGATTTCACGACCGAGCGGCGCTTCGACCGGATCGTCTCGGTCGAGATGTTCGAGCACATGGCCAACTGGCGGGCCTTGCTGACCCGCGTGCGAGGCTGGCTGAGGCCGGAGGGGCTGCTGTTCGTGCACGTCTTCACGCACCGCGCCACGCCCTACCGATTCGAGTCGGCGGACAGCTCCGATTTCATCGCCCAGCATTTCTTCACCGGCGGGGTGATGCCGAGCCACAACCTGATGCGCCAGTACGCCGACCTGTTCGCGGTCGAGCAGGACTGGCGCTGGAGCGGCGCGCACTACGAGCGGACCGCGCTTCAGTGGCTGGCCAACATGGACGAGCGTCCCGGAGCGATCCGGCGGATCATGCGTGAGGTCTATGGCGCGGACGCAGGGCTGTGGACGCGGCGCTGGCGACGCTTCTTCCTGGCGACGGCGGGTCTGTTCGGAGACAGCGGCGGAGCGGAGTGGGGTGTCAGCCACTACCGCTTGCGGCCGGTCGTGGAGCGGTCGTGATGCGGTTCGTGCTCGCCTACCTCGGCGCTGGCCTGACGATGGCCGTGCTGGACGCCGTCTGGCTGACGCTGGCCAGCGGACGGCTCTACCGCCCGGTGATCGGCTCGCTCATGGCCGACAAGCCCGACCTGCGGCCCGCCGTCGCCTTCTACCTCATCTACCTGGGCGGCATCGTCTTCTTCGCTGTCGCGCCGGGGCTCAAGGCGGATTCCCTGGTGAAGACGGCGACAGCCGGCGCTGTGTTGGGACTTGTCGCCTACGCCACCTACGAACTGACCAACCAGGCGACGCTGAAGGTCTGGGCCACCCACATCACCCTCATCGACATGGCCTGGGGCGCGTTCCTGACCGCGACCGCGGCAGTCGCGGGCCACCTGCTGGCGAGGCGGTTCTCGTGAACCCGCCAAAGCCCGCGTTGCGGGCCGCCATCCGCTGTGGCAGCGTCGGCCGTCCGTCAGGGGAGGTCGTCCATGGATGCCGCTACACGGCGCGCGGTGCTCGCGTCAGCGCTGGCGCGGGTGGCTTCGGGCGACAAGCGCGCCCTCGAGGCGATCTACCGCGACACGTCCGCGAAGCTGCTGGGCGTGGTGTTGCGGATCGTGCCCAACCGGGCCGAGGCCGAGGAGGTCCTGCAGGAGGTCTATCTGCGGGTCTGGCGCAATGCGGCCGCCTTCGACCCCGCTCGGGCCAGCCCGATCACCTGGCTGGCGGCGATCGCCCGAAACCGCGCCATCGACCGCGCGCGGCAGGGCGGCGGGCGTACCTTCGTGTCGGACGAGGCGATCGCGGCGATGCCCGACGGCGCGGCGTCGGCGAGCGAGACGGTGGAAGCGTCCGAGGCTTCAGCCGGCATCGAGCGCTGTCTCGAGCAACTGGAGCCGCCTCAGGCCGGCGCGGTGCGCATGGCCTTCTTCGACGGGCTGACCTACGACGCGCTGGCGTCGAAAGTCGGCGTGCCGCTGGGCACCATGAAGAGCTGGATCCGGCGCTCCCTGCTGAAGCTGCGCGACTGTCTGGGGGAGGCTTATGTCTGACCAACCCCTCGATCTGACCCCCGCGGACGACATTGATCTTCTCGCCGCGGAGTTCGTCCTGGGGCTGCTGGACAGTGACGCCCATCGCGCCGCCGCGCGCCGTCTCGACAGCGATCCGGGCTTCGCCGTCGCTGTCGAAGCCTGGGAGCGACGGCTCACCGCGCTGGCGTTGCAGATCGAACCCGTGACGCCCGGTGTGGATGTCTGGCCCGCCATCGCCCGGCGTCTGCCCACGTTCGCCACCGACCGGTGGTCCTGGTGGGACAGCCTTCCACTCTGGCGGGCGGCCACGGCCATGGCCGGCGTCGCGGCGGCCGTGCTGGCGTTCGTCGCGCTGCAACCCGAGCCCCTGCCGCCGGCGCCGGAGCGCTCGCAGGCCATCCTGGCCAGCACGCCGATGCGCACCGAGGGCGGGCGGGTGCTGTTCGTCGTCACACTGGACGAAGCCAGCAAGCGGGTGGTCGTGACGCCGGTGGGAGCAGACGGTCAGCCGGGCCATTCGCACGAGCTGTGGCTTCTGCCGGAAGGCGGCCAGCCGGTCTCGCTGGGCCTGATGCCGACAGCCAACGCCGCTTCGATGACCGTCAGCGTGCCGATCACCGCCCAGGCGAGCCTCGCGATCTCGGTCGAGCCCGAAGGTGGTTCCCCGACCGGCCTGCCCACGGGGCCCGTGGTCGCGCAGGGACGGCTGTCGCCTCTGTAGGCGGCGTCGCTAGAGGACGACCTCCTTCATCGACACGGCGGTGTCCGCAAGCCTCTCGCGCGAGACGGGCTTGCGGTTTGCGATGAGCTGTCGGCCCATCATGAACTCGGGCGGGCTGTTGACGGCCTCGACGGCCTGGACCTGATCGCCCTTGAGGTGGAAGACGGCGAACTTCGCCGTCGCCGGGTCGCCGCGCACCAGCACGGTGTCGGCGTCGAACGGCATGCCGGCGATCTGGAGCTTGAGGTCGTACTGGTCGGACCAGAACCAC
>JBIICO010000334.1:0-2680 GCA_044238855.1 Caulobacter sp. | reverse complement strand
CCGGATCGAGGGGCTGACGGCGGGCGTCGACGACTATCTGGCCAAGCCGTTCGAGCCGCAGGAGCTGCTGCTGCGCATTGAGGCCATCCTGCGCCGGGCCGGCCCGCGCGAAACCGGCCCGACGACGCTGAGCCTGGGCGCCTGCGCGTTCGATCTGGAGCGCGGCGAGTTGACCCGGGACGGCCAGCCGATCCGCCTGACCGAGGCCGAGATCGAGCTGATGCGACGGCTGGCGGCCTCCGCCAATGCGCCGGTCGACCGCATGGAGCTTGCGCGCGACACCGCCGACATCACCGGCCGCGCCGTGGACGTCCAGGTCACCCGCCTGCGCCGCAAGATCGAGGACGATCCGAAGAACCCGCGCTATCTCCAGACCGTCCGCGGCGTGGGGTATCGCCTGGCGCCGGACTGATGAAGGTCCGCGCGCTCAAGATCTTCGTCCCGCGCCAGGTGAAGCGCTGGCTGCCGACCTCGCTGTTCGGGCGCAGCCTGCTGATCATCGTGCTGCCGATCGCCATCATGCAGCTGGCCGTGACCTGGGTGTTCTTCGACGCCCACTGGCAGACCGTGACCAGCCGCCTGTCCGACGGCGTGGCGGGCGACATCGCCTGGGCCGTCGAGAGCTACGAGGACGCGCCGACGCCCGAGAACCTGACCCGCATCGCCGAGCGGGCCGAGGGCTCGATGGCGCTGTCGATCGTGCTGCTGGAGGACAAGAAGCTGCCGCCGCAGCAGCCCGCCTCCTTCTTCGCCGCTCTCGACCGGGCGCTGGACAAGGCGCTGTCGGAGAAGCTGGACCAGCCCTACTGGTACGACACCGTCCGCTACCCGGCCTATGTCGACATCCGGGTGCAGGTGAAGAACGGCGTCATCCGCATCATCGCCCCGCGCGACCGGGTCTACGCCACCCAGGGGCATATCTTCATCGTCTGGATGGCGCTGGCGACGCTGCTGCTGACCACCATCGCCATTCTGTTCATCCGCAACCAGGTGCGCGCCATCGAGCGACTGGCCGACGCGGCCGAGACCTTCGGCAAGGGCGGCGACGTCGACGACTTCAAGCCGTACGGCGCGCGCGAGGTGCGTCAGGCGGCGCAAGCCTTCATCGCCATGAAGAACCGCATCCAGCGCTACGTCGACCAGCGCACCGCGATGCTCGCCTCGGTCAGCCACGACCTGCGCACGCCGCTGACACGGCTGAAGCTGGAGCTGGCGCTGGCCGAGCCGTCGAAGCGGGTCGAGGCCATGAAGGCCGACCTGTCCGAGATGGAGCACATGATCGACGAATACCTCTCGTTCGCGCGCGGGGAGGGCGGCGAGGCGGTCGAGCCGATCCCGATGGCGGGACTGCTGGAGGAGATCGGCGCGGCCTCGCGGCGCACCGGCGTGACCGTGGAGATCGACGCCGAGCCTGAGGTTACCTTGCAGATCCGGCCCAACGCCATGAAGCGGGCGCTGACCAACCTGGTGATGAATGCCGCCGCCCATGGCCACAGAGTGACGGTGACCGGCCGGGCGACCGCGGCGGGCGGCAGCGAGATCGTCATCGACGACGACGGCCCCGGCATCGCCGAGGACCAGTACGAGGAAGCCTTCAAGCCGTTCAGCCGCCTCGACGAGTCGCGGAACCAGAACGAGAAGGGGGTCGGCCTGGGCCTGGCCATAGCCCGCGACGTGGCGCGCGGCCACGGCGGCGACCTGACCCTGGACCGCTCGCCGCTGGGCGGCCTGCGGGCGATCGTGCGGCTGCCGGGCTAGCCCAGTTCCTTCGAGCGCTTCACCGCCGCCGCGACGGCGTCGGCGAGCAGTGGGCCGAGGCCGGCGTCGCTCATCAGCACTTCCAGCGCGGCCTGGGTCGTGCCGCCGGGCGAGGTGACCTGGCGGCGGAGCTCGGCCGGGTCCTCGCCGGTGCGCGCCAGCAGGGCGGCGGCGCCGGCGATGGTCGAGCGGGCCAGGTCGCGGGACTGGGCCTCGGTCAGACCGGCCCTGGCGCCGCCCGCTTCCAGCGCTTCGATGAAGGCATAGAGGTAGGCCGGGGCCGAACCCGAAACGGCGGTGGCCGCGTGCATCAGGGTCTCGTCGTCGAGATCCACGACCGTGGCGACCGGGTCGAGCAGCGCATGAGCGCGGGCGCGCGCATCGGCATCGTCCGCAAAGATGCTGGCGGCGCCTTGGCCGATGGCGACGGCGGTGGTCGGCATGACGCGAACGACGCGACGGCCGCCGAACGCCCGCGAGATGTCGGCGGCGGCGACCCCGGCGGCGATCGAGACGATCACCGCGTCATCGGCCAGATGATCCGACACCTGGGCGGCGGCTTCCCGCCACATCTGCGGCTTCACGGCCAGCAGCACGGTCTTCGCCCGCGCCAGCTCAGCCTCAAGCGGATTGACCACCGCGCCCGGGAAGGCGGAAGGGTCCGCGTAGGGGTCGCGGACGATCAGGTCCGAAGCCTTGAAGGCGCCCGTGTCGAGCCAGCCGTCGATCAGCGCGCCGCCCATGCGGCCGGCGCCCAGCAGAAGAATCGGTGTCATGGAGCCGGACCTTACGCCTGGCCGACGGTCTCGAACATGCAGGCGGCCATGGCTTCTTCCGGAGACTTGGCGCCCTGCAGCAGGAAGTCGAAGGCCGGGTAGACCCGGTCGGCCGCTTCCACCGCCGCGTCGATCATCGACGCCGC
>JBIICO010000027.1:0-25426 GCA_044238855.1 Caulobacter sp. | reverse complement strand
CAGGGTCGGACGTTCGCCCGCCGGCAGACTCATGGCGTGACGGAAGACGATCTCGCCGTCCTCGGCCCAGACCTCGAAGTGGCCGAGCCAGACGCGCTGGTTGATCAGTGACAGCAGTTCGTAGGCCGCGGCGCGCTTGCTCTTGGAGACGGTCTTGCCGATCGAGCAGCACAGCTGCAGGCAGTCTGCTTCCGGCCGCCAGGCGAACCAGAGTTCGTAGTCCTTCCAGTCGCCGGCGAGGGCGAAGGCGAGGTCGCCGTCCTCGGTGCGATCGAAGGTGAGGTTCTCGGCGGCGAGAACGTGTTCGACGACTTCCAGCGGATCGAGCGCGATCAGGGCGTCGTCTTCGTCGGGATGGGTGTCCATTGGGCCTCGTGATCCCTCCGACCTATGCCGGGCGGGGAAGCGCCCGGCGGCAGCAACGGCGTCCTTGAACAAGGACCGTAGACTGCTTCGCGGCGCGCGTAAGGGGGTTCTTGCCGGGGGCGAGCCTCACTCGCCCTTTTTGGCCTTCCGTGCCGCGGCGGGGGCATCGGCGGCCTGACCGGCCTTCAGTTCGGCGATTTCGGCGCGCAGGGCGGCGATTTCGGCCTTCAGGGCGTCGAAGTCTTCGCGCCGGATCAGATCCATCTCGGCGGCGAAGCGATCGGCCTGGGAACGGAAGGCCGTCTTGGCCTCGTCCCCGGCAGCCTGGGCGAGGCCCACGGCGGCGGTCGTCAGCTTGGCGATCTCGTCGAGAAAGGGGTTCTGGGTGTGCATCGGCGGTCCTGTGGCGGCGCCACAGAGGCGCCTCGCCCCCTTAATATGGGAAAGCAGGGGTGAAAGCGAAGAGGATCGTCGCTATCAGAGGACGACTCTTCCGAAGTCGAGGGCGCAGACGTGCATTTTCCCAATTTCGACCCGGTCCTCCTGCAGATCGGGCCGCTGGCGATCCGCTGGTACGCCCTGGCCTACGTCGCCGGGATCCTGTTGGGCTGGCGGTACTGCGTCTCGCTGAGCCGCAACGCCCGGATCTGGGGCGGCCGCGCGCCGACCTTGACCGCGCCGCAGATCGACGACCTGATCCTGTGGGTCACTCTCGGCATCATCCTGGGCGGCCGGATCGGCTACGTCCTCTTCTACATGCCGAGCATGATCTGGAAGGAGCCGCTGGACGTCTTCAAGGTCTGGGAAGGCGGCATGAGCTTCCACGGCGGCTTCCTGGGCGTGACCGTGGCGCTGATCTTCTTCGCGCGGGCCAACAAGCTGGACCTGCTGAAGGTCGCCGACCAGGTCGCGCCCGCCGCGCCGATCGGCCTGTTCTTCGGCCGGGTGGCCAACTTCATCAACGGCGAGCTTTGGGGCCGGGTCACCGACGCGCCCTGGGGCGTCACCGGCTTCCCGAACACCACCGACCCCACCCTGCCCCGCCATCCGAGCCAGCTGTACGAGGCGGCCCTGGAGGGCCTGGTGCTGTTCGTCCTGCTGCGGCTGGCGACTCACAAGGCGCTGTGGCTGCAACGGCGGGGCGTGGTCGCGGGCGTGTTCCTGGCCGGATACGGCCTGTTCCGGCTGTCGCTGGAGTGGGTGCGCGAACCCGACCAACAGATGCCCGACTTCCTGAAGGGCTACATCACCATGGGCCTGCTGCTGTCGCTGCCGATGCTGCTGGCCGGCGGCTGGCTGATCTGGCGCGGCCTGAAGGAACCCGTCGTGCCGGAAATCCCGGCGGAGAAGGCCGAAGCCTGAGATGAGTCTGCTTGAGCGCCTGCGGGCGGAGATCGAGGCCACCGGCCCGGTCAGCGTCGCCGAATACATGCACCGCTGCCTGCACGACCCGCGGGACGGCTACTACGCCACCCGCCCGTCGCTGGGCGATCAGGGCGACTTCATAACCGCGCCGCTGATCAGCCAGATGTTCGGCGAGCTGCTGGGCCTGTGGGCGGTCGAGACCTGGACGCGGCTGGGCAAGCCGTCGCCGTTCCGCCTCGTCGAGATGGGGCCGGGCGACGGCACGCTGATGAGCGACCTGCTGCGCGCGGTGCGGCTGGCGCCGGACTTCGTCGCCGCCGCCGACCTGTGGATGATCGAGACGTCCGAGCCGCTGGCCGCGCTGCAGAAGGCGAAGCTGGAGGGCGCGATCCTCACCCCGACCTGGGCGGCCTCCGTCGACGACATCGCGGCCGGCGCGCCGGTGATCCTCGTCGCCAACGAGCTGCTCGACTGCCTGCCCGCCCGCCAGTTCGTGTACGCCGGCGAGGGCTGGGTCGAGCGGCTGGTCGGCGTCGCGCCGGACGGGTCGCTGGCCTTCGGCCTCGCGCCGACCAGGGACGGCTCCACCCCGCCGCCGGACAGCCCCATCCTGGAGGTCTCCGCCGCCCAGGAAGCCATGGGCCAGGCGCTGGGCGAGATGATCGCCCGGGAAGGCGGCGCGGCGCTGCTGATCGACTACGGCCGCGGCGAGCCCGAGTTCGGCGACACCCTGCAGGCGCTGCAGAAGCACGAGAAGGTCGACCCCCTCGCCTCGCCCGGCGAGTCCGACCTGACCGTCTACGCCGACTTCCCGATCGTGCGCGACGCCGCGCGCAAGACCGGTGCGGCGGCGACCGACGCCATTCCGCAGGGCCTGTTCCTGGGCATGCTGGGCATCCAGCACCGGGCCGAGAGCCTGATGGCCGCCCGCCCGGACCGCGCCGACCTGGTCCAGCGCCAACTGGCCCGGCTGGTGGCGCCCGATCAGATGGGCGAGCTGTTCAAGGCCCTTTGCATCCATTCGCCCGAACTGATCCCACCGGGATTCGAGGCGGCGGAATGAGCCGCAAGGCGCACGAAATCCCGACGCTCCACTCGAGCAAGCTCTCGGCCCTGCCGGGCGTGCGCCACGCGTTCTTCACGCGCCAGGGCGGCGTTTCGGAAGGCATCTACGCCAGCCTCAACGTCGGCCGCGGCTCGAAGGACGCCCCGGAGGCCGTGGCCGAGAACCGCCGACGCGCCGCCGGCTGGTTCGGGCTGACGACCGACGAGCTGAACACCTGCTACCAGATCCACTCCGCCGTCGTGCATCGCGCCGAAGCCCCCTGGGCCGGCGGACTGCCGGAGGGCGACGGGGTGGTCACCGACCGACCAGGGATCATCTGCGGCGCCCTGGCCGCCGACTGCGCGCCGGTGCTGTTCGCCGATGCCGAAGCGCGGGTCGTGGCCGCCTGCCACGCGGGCTGGCAGGGTGCGCTGGGCGGCGTCGTCGCCGCGACCGTCGCGCGGATGGTCGAGCTGGGCGCGAAGCCCGAGCGCATCATCGCCGCCGTCGGGCCCTGCATCGGACCGGGGTCGTACGAGGTCGGGCCGGAGTTCCTGGAGCGGTTCGAACGCGACGCGCCGGGTTCCGGCCGGTTCTTCGCGGCCACCTGCGCCGACGAGACCAAGCGGATGTTCGACCTGCCCTCTTTCGTCCTCTGGCGACTGGAACAGGCGGGCGCGGGCGAGGCGGAATGGATCGGCCACGACACCTGCGCCGAGGTCGACTGGTTCTTCTCCAACCGCCGCGCCTTCAAGCTGGGCGAGCCGGACTACGGCCGTCTGCTGAGCGCCATCGCGCTGGACTGACCGCCCGGCCTGAACCCGAGCCCATCGCCGCGCGTTTCCGGATCGCAGGATCTGGAAGGACGCCGGGAATGGAGTTGAGACGTCGGCCCAAGGGGGTCATCGAGCTGGGTTGGGCCTGCTTTGAATCCGCCGCCGCCGGGCGCGCCGAACACGTTCCGATCGCCGCCTGCTATCCCGACAGCGTCGTGCGCCGTGTCAGCTTGCGGGCCGGCGGCGGCCACGGCTGGCGCATCTCCGCCCTGACCACGCCCCGCGACAAGCCGGCGCCCTGGAAGATCGTCGTCGTCACCGGCGCGCCGAGCTGGGCCGAATACTGGGCCCCCGTGCTGGCCGCCCTGCCCCAGGACCGGGAGATGATCGTCGTCGACCGCCCGGGCTTCGCCGGCAGCGAGCCCGTGGAATACGTCGGCGACATCCGCGTCCAGGCCGCCGCGCTGGCCCCGCTGCTGGAGGCCGCGCCGGGCCAGAAGGTGCTTCTGGTCGGCCAGTCCTACGGCGCGGCGATTTCCGCCCTGATGGCGGCGGCGAGACCCAAGGCGCTCGGCGGCCTGGTGCTGCTGTCCGGCTACTTCGGCGAGTCCGGGCCGACCGCGCGGTGGCTGGTCGACTGGGGCAGCAAGCTTCTGGCCTTCATCCCTCGCGACCTGAAGAACGCCGTGCGCGAGGTCGCCGGCCAGCCGTCGCAGCTGGAGCACCTGCACGCGGCGCTTGAGCAGGTGACCGTTCCGCTACACATCCTGCACGGCACGGCCGACGACTTCGCGCCGATCGAAGCGGCCCGGCGGCTGTACGGAAAGGCCGCCGCGCGCCCGGGTCGGACGACGCGCTTCGTCGAGGCGCCGAACGCCGACCATTTCCTGAACGACGGCCCGGTCGAGAACCTGCTTGGGCTGATCGAGAGCTGTCTGCCGCCGAAACCGAAGCTGGAGCAGCGCCTTGAGCAACTCTCGCTATGGTGGCGGACTCGACAATCCGAATTTAAGGATGCATTAACCCTTTGGGCGCCGCGAACGCGGAGGGGGAATGCTGTATCCGGTGATCCTGAGCGGAGGCTCGGGAGAGCGTCTGTGGCCGGCGTCGAAGCCGCATAGGCCAAAGCCTTTTCTGTCGCTGGTCGGCGAGCAGACGCCGTTCGAGGCCGCGCTGGCGAGAGCCAGGGCGCTGCCAGCCGCGGAGCTGACCACCATCGTGGCCGGGGCAGGCCACGAGACCAGCCTCCGGCAGACCCTGGCGGGAAAGCCCGCGCGCCTCATCCTCGAACCCTGCGGTCGCGACACGGCGCCGGCGATGGCGGCGGCCGGGCTGGTCATCGCGGAGCGGGATCCGAAGGCGGTGCTGCTGTTCATGCCCGCCGACCATTTCGTGCCCGACGTCGGAGCCTTCGCGGACTGCGTGGCGTCCATGGCGCACAGCGCGCGCGGCGGGTCGATCGCCACCATGGGGTTGACGCCGACCAAGGCTTCCAGCGCTTACGGCTACCTGCTGCCCGAGCCGGGCCCGGCGCAAGAACCCAGGGGCGTGGCGGCCTTCGTCGAGAAGCCGGACGGTCCTCTGGCGGCGACCTTGATCGCCGAGGGCGCGCTGTGGAACGCCGGCGTGTTCGCCATCCGAGCCGACGTGCTGATCGGCGCCTTGCGGCGAGAGGCGCCGGCCGTACTGAACGCCGCGATGCGCGCCGTCGACGGAGCCCTGCGAGAACACGACGCCGTGCGGTTGGGCGACGCCTTCGCCGACGCGCCGCGGATTTCTTTCGACGTGGCGGTGCTGGAGCAGACAGACCTGGCCGTCGTGCACCCGGCCGCGCTGGCCTGGTCCGACCTCGGGGGCTGGCCGGCCGTGCTGGCGGCGTCGGAGCGCGACGCGGACGGCAACAGCGCGGCCGGCGCGGTCGTGCTGCAATCGGCCTTCAACTGCGTGGTCCGCGCCGGTGAGGGCAAGCGGGTGGCGGTGGTCGGCGCCAGCAACCTCGCCGTCATCGTCGACGACGACGGGGTGATGATCTGCGACCTGGACGCCGCCGATCAGGTGCGCATCGCCGTGGACCGGGTCAGCGGAGAGCGGCGTTGATCTTCGCCAGCGCCGCCGAGCCGGGCGTGAGCTCGCTGTCCGACAGGCGGTTCAGCGGCCGGTGCACCGTGTTCAGCGCGTCATGCAGGTCGTCCGCCTCGGGGTCCACATAGAGCAGGCCGGTGACGATCTCGCCCGCCGCCTGCCGCTCCTGGAGGAAGCTCATCGCCCTCACGCGGTCGGTCGGGTCGTAGTCCCGCGCCACCTTGCGCAGCATCAGGATCGAGCCGTCGTGCTGGGCGACCTCGACCAGCTCGCCGGGCGCGTACTCGGTCGTGACCGGAGCGCGTCCGAGCAGGACGTCGAGCCGGTTCACCGCCTCGTTGTGCTCGCGCACCCAGTCGAAGCTCTTGGTCGAGCCGGCGTGGTTGTTGAAGGCGATGCAGGGGCTCAGCACATCGATGAAGGCCGCGCCCTTGTGCGTCAGGGCCGCCTTGATCAGCGGGGCCAGCTGGTCCTTGTCGCCCGAGAAGCTGCGGGCCACGAAGCTGGCGCCCAGTTGCAGGGCCAGGGCGACCAGGTCGATGCCGCTGTCGGAATTGACCACGCCCTTCTTCGACCTGGAGCCCTTGTCGGCGGTGGCCGAGAACTGGCCCTTGGTCAGGCCGTACACGCCGTTGTTCTCGACGATGTAGGTCATGTTCACGCCGCGCCGCATGACGTGGGCGAACTGGCCCAGGCCGATCGAGGCGCTGTCGCCGTCGCCGGAGACGCCCAGGTAGATCAGCTCCCGGTTGGCCAGGTTGGCGCCGGTCAGCACCGACGGCATCCGGCCGTGCACGGTGTTGAAGCCGTGGCTGGCGCCGAGGAAATAGTCCGGCGTCTTCGAGGAGCAGCCGATCCCCGACAGCTTGGCCAGGCGGTGCGGCTCCAGATCGATCTCGAAGCAGGCCTGGACGATCGCGGCGCTGATCGAGTCGTGGCCGCAACCGGCGCAGAGCGTCGAGACCTTCCCCTCGTAGTCGCGGCGCGTGAAGCCGAGCGCGTTGTGCTTCAGAGACGGGTGATGGAAGGCCGGCTTGGCGATGTAGGTCATTTGGCCATCTCTCCGGACTGGGCCGGCTCGGCCGCGCCCATGCCTTTCGCCAGCTCGCCGGCGATGAAGCGCGCCGTGATCGGCGAGCCGTCGTAGTTCAGCACCTTCACCAGCCGGGCCGGATCGACCCCGCCCTCGTTGATCAGCAGGGTGCGCAGCTGGGCGTCCCGGTTCTGCTCGACGATGAACACCAGCTCGTGGCGGGCGATGAAGTCGAACACTTCGCCCGGGAACGGGAAGGCCCGCACGCGCATGGCGTCGAGGTGCAGGCCGCGACCCTCCAGCTGGGCCAACGCCTCGTCCATCGCGGGGCCGGTGGACCCGTAATAGATGACGCCGTAGCTGGTCGTCTTCTTCGCCGTCCTCGTCACCGGGGCCGGAACCAGCGTCCGCGCCGTCTCGAACTTGCGCAGCAGCCGCTCCATGTTGTCGACATAGACGGCCCCCTCCTCGCTGTAGCGGGCGTAGGGGTCGCGCGAGGTGCCGCGGGTGAAGTAGGCGCCCTTCGACGGGTGCGTCGCCGGCAGGGTGCGGAACGGGATGCCGTCCCCGTCCACGTCCTTGTAGCGGCCGAAGTCGGCCCCGGCCTCGAGCATTTCGGCGGTCATCACCTTGCCCCGGTCGAGCCTGCGGTCGTCGTCCCAGACGAAGGGCTCGGTCAGCCACTCGTTCATGCCCATATCGAGGTCGAGCATGACGAAGATCATCGTCTGCAGCCGGTCGGCGAGGTCGAACGCCATGGCCGCGAACTCGAAGCACTCGCCCGGCCCCTCCGGCAGCAGCAGCACATGCTTGGTGTCGCCATGACTGGCGTAGGCGGCGCTCAGGATGTCCGACTGTTGCGTGCGGGTCGGCATGCCGGTCGAGGGCCCGCCGCGCTGGACGTCGAAGATCACCGCGGGGATCTCGGCGAAGTAGCTGAGGCCGATGAACTCCTGCATCAGCGACACGCCGGGCCCCGACGTGCAGGTGAAGGCGCGCGCGCCGTTCCAGCCCGCGCCGACCACCATGCCGATCGAGGCGATCTCGTCCTCGGCCTGCACGATGGCGTAGCGCGCCTCGCCGGTCTCGGGGTCGTGCCGCAGCTTCTTGCAGTAGTCGATGAAGCTCTCGGCCAGCGAGGTGGACGGCGTGATCGGGTACCAGGCGCAGACCGTGGCCCCGCCGTAGACCGCGCCCAGCCCGGCGGCCGTGTTGCCGTCGACGAAGATGCGGTCGCCCACCGTGTCGGCGCGCTTGAGCTGAAGTCCGAGCGGCTTGAGGTTCTCCGACGCCCAGTTGTAGCCGAGCGCCAGCGCCTCGATGTTGGCGGGGATCAGCGCGGGCTTGGACTTGTATTCCTCGGTCAGCAGCGTCTCGACCACCTCCCGCTCGATGCCGAGCAGGAAGGTCAGGGCGCCCAGGTAGATGATGTTCTTGAGCACCTTCCGCTTCGAAGGCTCCGCGTAGGCGGCGTTACAGATGCGCGTCAGCGGTACGCCGACGACGGTGATGTCGGCCCTGAACTTCTCCGGCGGCAACGGCTTGGTGGAGTCGTAGAACAGGTAGCCGCCGGGCTCGATCTCGGCGAGGTCGCGGTCCCAGGTCTGCGGGTTCATGGCGACCATCAGATCCACCCCGCCGCGCCGCCCCATCCAGCCCTGGCCGCTGACGCGGATCTCGTACCAGGTCGGCAGGCCCTGGATGTTGGACGGGAAGATATTCCGCGCCGCCACCGCCACGCCCATGCGCAGGATGGCCTTCACGAACAGGCCGTTGGCCGAGGCGGAGCCCGAGCCGTTGACGTTGGCGAACTTGACGACGAAGTCGTTGGTCGCTGCGATGGGCTTAGCCACGGCAGCCTCCCGCGTGGGTCATCTCGATCAGCGTCTTCTGCATGTCCCAGGCGCCCGTCGGGCAACGCTCGGCGCAGAGGCCGCAGTGCAGGCAGACGTCCTCGTCCTTGATCATCACCCGACCGGTCGGCAAGGCGCCGGACACGTAGAGATCCTGCGTCAGGTTCATCGCCGGCGCCTTGAGCCTGGGCCTGAGCTCCGGCTCGTCGCCGTTGACGGTGAAGGTGATGCAGTCGGTCGGGCAGATGTCGACGCAGGCGTCGCACTCGATGCAGAGATTGGTCGCGAACACCGTCTGCACGTCGCAGTTCAGGCAGCGCTGCGTCTCGGCGAGCGCCCTGGCGACGTCGAAGCCGAGCTCGACCTCCGCCTTCACGTCCGCCAGCGCCACGGCGGTTTCGAGCTGCGGCACCACCTGGCGATCGTCGAGCGAGACGTCGTTGTCGTAGCTCCACTCGTGGATGCCCATCTTCTGGGACGACAGCGTCACGCCCGGCGGCGGCCGCAGGCGGACGTCCTTGCCCCGGCAGAAGGCCTCGATCGAGACCGCGGCCTCATGGCCGTGGGCGACGGCCCAGATGATGTTCTTGGGCCCGAACGCCGCGTCGCCGCCGAAGAACACCTTCGGATTGGTCGACTGGTGGGTGACCGCGTCGACGACCGGCATGCCCCACTCGTCGAAGTCAATGCCGATGTCGCGCTCGATCCAGGGGAAGGCGTTCTCCTGGCCGATGGCCAGCAGCACGTCGTCGCACGCGAAATGCTGGTCCGGCGCGCCGGTGGGCCTGAGGCTACGACGGCCCTTGTCGTCGAACACCGGCGCGACTTCCTCGAAGGTGACGCCGGTCAGCCTGCCGTCCTCGTGGGTGAAGGCCTTGGGGACCAGGAAGTTGAGGATCGGGATGCCCTCGTGCATCGCGTCCTCCTTCTCCCACGGCGAGGCCTTCATCTCCTCGAAGCCCGAGCGGACGATGACCTTCACGTCGTCGCCGCCGAGGCGACGCGAGGTGCGGCAGCAGTCCATGGCGGTGTTGCCGCCGCCAAGCACGATCACGCGCCGGCCGATGCTCTCGATGTGGCCGAACGAGACGCTGGAGAGCCAGTCGATGCCGATGTGGATGTTGGCCGCGGCTTCCCGGCGGCCGGGGATATCGAGGTCGCGGCCACGCGGGGCGCCGGTGCCGACGAAGACGGCGTCGTAGTCCTCGGCCAGCAGCGCCTTCAGGCTGTCCACGCGTTCGCCCAGCCGCATGGTCGGGCCCAGCGTGACGACGTAGCCCATCTCCTCGTCGATCACGCTCTCGGGCAGGCGGAAGCGGGGGATCTGGCTGCGGATCATGCCGCCGCTGCGGGTCTCGCCGTCATAGACGACGATCTCGAAGCCGAGCGGGGCGAGGTCGCGGGCCAGGGTCATCGAGGCCGGGCCGGCGCCGATGCAGGCGACCTTCTTGCCGATCTTGGCCGTCGCCGGCCGGGGCATCCGCCCGGTCAGGTCGCCCTTGTTGTCGGCGGCCACCCGCTTGAGCCGGCAGATGGCCACCGGCTCCTCGTCGACCCGGCCGCGCCGGCAGGCGGGCTCGCAGGGGCGGTCGCAGGTACGACCGAGGATCCCGGGGAAGACGTTGGACTTCCAGTTGACCATATAGGCGTCGGCGTGACGCCCCTGGTGGATCAGCCGGATGTACTCCGGCACGGGCGTGTGGGCCGGACAGGCCCACTGGCAATCGACGACCTTGTGAAAATGCTCGGGCGCCTCGGTGTTCGTGGACTCCAACGCGTACTGCTCCTCTCCCCCCGCTCCTGTGTCGTTCGGGAGAGCTGAGCCGCGTGGTATCGGACGCGAACCCGCCCTACGCCAGTGCACAGAATGCCAGTCACGGCTGGAGACTCGCGCAGCCGCGGCGCGTCAGTTTTGTAACAGTACCCCTATTCCGGCTGTGGGGAAGGGGTACGCGACGTCATGCCGGCGGCGGCGGCGTCCTCGGCGATCTGATCGTCGGAAGACGGGTCGAGGCCGGCGTCGTGCTGCGGCGGTGCGACAGGTCGGGCCTCGACCTTCGGAGCGGGCGCCAGCGGCGTCACCGGCTCGGCCGCCGGCGCGCCGGCGGCGGCGCTGTCGGCGAGCGAGCTGTCGTCCTCCTGGTCCACCGGGCCGGCGCTCAGGAAGAACACCACCGCCAGGAAGAGCGCGATGCCGGCCAGCAGCCCCAGCAGGATCTGGGTGAAGCAGCCGCCGCCCTTCTTTTCCTTCTTCTCAGCCATAGCCCCCGAAAACCTTTACGTACCCTGCCAGGTCCGGACCGGACCGATATCCACGTGAACAAAGCCGGAGTCGGGATAGTAGCCCACCCCGCCTCCCTGGAGCGCCAGCGCGGCGTCGCGCAGGCCGGTCAGCGACACGTCGTTCAGGCGCATGTCGATGGCCTTGCCCTCCATGTGCTGGCTCTTCCTGGCGACCTGCGACGCGCCGTTGCTGGCCGCGCTCTGGTCGGCCAGCATCTGGTTGGTCTGCGAGGAGCGGAAGGCCGAGACGATGCGGAACGGCTCCTTGCTGCCCGTCAGCGACTGAAGCGTAAACAGCAGGTCCAGCAGCCGCACGTCGATCGGATGGACCTCCAGGCTGCGGAAGTCCGACAGGTGCCGGTTCACCGCCTGCAGCGCGTCCCAGACGTACTTGCCGTCCTCCCAATAGACGACCTCGAGATTCTTCTCGGTGTGCAGGTGCCGGAACTTCAGCCAGCGCGGACCGGCGGGCGGCGGGGTGACCGGGGTCGGCGACAGCGAGGCGAAATTGCCCGGCGCGCCCGGCGGCGCCTCGACCGGCGGTTCGTCGTCCTGCGCCCGCGCGGTCGTGGCGACCATGCCCGCCACGCCGGCGAGACCCAGCCCCAGCAGGCTACGGCGGCCGATCAGCGGCCCGCCGTTGCAGCAGGGGCAGTCGGCGCTCAAACAGCCTTCCCCTGGTTGGCGATGCGCTGGATCAGCAGCGTGTCCCAGCCGTAGGGATCCTGGCGGAAGTTCACCTGGCCGTCCGGGGTCACGTAGGCCGTCCAGTAGAGCAGGTAAACGGCGACCTTGTTGGCGACCGGCGCGCGCGTGGTCTTGCCGCCGGCGATGGTGTCGTCGATCTGCTGGGGCGTCCAGGTTTCGTCGCCCTCCATCAGGGCGCGGGCCAGGGCCATCGGCTTCTCCAGCCGCACGCAGCCATGGCTGGCCAGGCGGGTGTAGCGCGAGAAGCCGCCCTTGCTGGGCGTGTCATGCAGATAGACGGCGTAGGGGTTGTTGAAGTCGAACTTCACCAGGCCCAGCGCGCTGCCCGGACCAGGCTTCTGCTGCAGCATGCCGCCGGGCAGTTCGCGGAAACCGTTGTTGGCGAGGTAGGCCGCGCCCTTGGGCCGCAGCTCGCGATTGGCGATGCCCGTCGGCACCGTCCAGGGCGGGTTCAGCACGATGGAATGGATCTCGGAGCTGAGCAGCGGCGTCTCGCCGCCGTTCGGCTTGCCGGTGACCGCGCGCATCGACAGGCTGGGCTGGTCGCCCTTGAACAGGGTCAGCACCCCGGCCGCGACGTTCACCTGCACCCGGTCGGCGGGCAGCGACGGCGGCAGCCAGCGCCAGCGCTCCATGTTGGCGACGATCTGGTCGATGCGGCGCTGGACCGTGACGTTGAGCGCCGCGCGGGTGCCCACACCGAGCACGCCGTCGGGCTGAAGGCCCATGCGCTTCTGGGCGCGCTTCAGCGCCTCCGACAGGGGCTGGTCGAACACCGGCTGGCCCGCGCCGGGCTGGCCGGCGGGCACGCGGGCGAGCGCCGGCGTGGAGGGATCCTCGGCGAACAGGCGCTCGCGCAGCGCCGCGATCTCCGGCCCCGTGGCGCCGACCTCGACCTTGCCCTCGCCGCCCAGCGGCTTCCAGCCGCCGCGCTGCTGGATGTCGCGGTAGGTGACCAGGCCGACCTGCAGCGTCTCGTAGCCCGGGTAAGGCGGCGGCAGGCTGTTCAGCCATTCCTGCAGGCGATTGTCGGCGACCGCGCGGGCCAGGCCGCCGCGAGCGTCGAACGGCTCCGGACGCAGGCCCCAGTCCTCGCGGAAATTGGCGACGTCGAGGCGGCCGATCTTCACCGCCTTGGCGTAGCGGAGGGTGGCCGAGATCAGGGCCGCGTCGCTGTCGCCGGCGGGGGCGAACTCGTTCGGCTCGAAGCCGTGGCGGCCCGCGTCGGCGAGCGTGTCGCGCAGCAGCTGAGCCTGTTCCGGACGCAGGACGATCTGGGCCGGGGCGGCGGACGGCCGCGCCATCGACGGCGGTGTCTGGGCGATGGCGGGCGCCAGGGCGGTTCCGGCCAGCAGACCCGCGACCAGCAGTCCCGCGGCGCCTGTGCGCGATAGCAGCGGCATCGACTTCGAACGTCCCTCAAGACCCAGCCGGAATACCGTAGCAGAGCTTCCTGAACCTCGGGCAACGATGTCGTGCGAAACGCGAATTTCCGCGCGGGGTGTGTCTGTCTCGCAAGTCTTCATCGTCCGCAACGCGTCGCTCCTCGGGTACTCAACCGCCGGCGCCCCGACGGCTCCCGACGCGGCGCCTACGGCGCCCTCGCCTGGAGCAACGGAACCCCACCGCCGCCGGTTCCCCTTCAGCAATCGGGGGAATCCCGACGCCGACCCGAACCGGCCCGTCAAATATAGGCAGGCGGCGGGTTTGGTGGATGAATTCGCGGAAAGGCGTCGCGGCGGGCGCGGAAAAGCGAGATGAGATGTCGCAGATTGTCGCGCGATGCCTCGACTTTATCTGTCTCGAGAGTCTCGCTCTCGCGAAGATCCGACAGGCATTGATCGGCCACAATCGCCGGCTCTAGAGTGCCGCCACGTCCACATGTCGGGAGCTACTCCATGCGCAAGATCATCGTCCTGGCCGCCACGGCCGCCGCCCTGCTCGTCTCCGCCTGCAACACCGTCGAAGGCGTCGGCAAGGACGTGAAGGCCGCCGGCGAAGCCGTCGAAGGCGCCGCCAAGGACGCCAAGTAGCGTCAGACCGTCACAAGGCCCTTCCCGCTCCACGCGGGAGGGGCCATATGGCGACCATGTCCGAAGCCACCGCCGAAACGCCCGCCGAAACCGGACGCCGCCCATTCAGGACCGGCCTGGCGCGCGGCCTGAAGCATCGCTGCCCCGCCTGCGGCGAGGGCAGGCTCTACAGCGGCTACCTGAAGGTCGAACCGGCGTGCGCCAGCTGCGGCCACGACCTGTCGACCTATCGCGCCGATGACGGCCCGGCCTATTTCACCATTCTGCTGGTCGGCCACCTGATCGTCGCGCCGATGCTGCTGTTCCCGTTCATCTGGGAGCTGTCCCCCTGGATCGTGCTTCCGGCGACGCTGATCCCGCTGACCACGCTGATCCTGCTGCTGCTGCCGCGCATCAAGGGCGCCTTCATCGGCGGCCTGTGGTCGATCCGCCCCAGCCCGCCCGAAGCCCCCCACGGCTGAGGTCGCGTCCTCACGCTCCAATGCCGCCGCCGTGATTTGCGCCCCCGGCGGGACCGCCGGAATGTCGACTCCCCAACACAGCAGGGAGTGGCCTCCGATGGCGCACAAGTTCGAGATCTACAAGGACAAGGCCGGCGAGTTCCGGGTGCGGTTCAAGTACAACAGCGAGACCATCTTCTCGACCGAGGGCTACGCTTCCAAGTCCGGAGCCCAGAACGCCATCGACTCCATCAAGAAGAACGGCCCGGACGCGCCGACCGAAGACAACAGCTAACCACGACCACCGCGGGGCGCGCCGCGATCGCAGGCGCGCCCGATGCGGGCGCGACGCTCGCTTGGGGCGCCGAAGCAACGCCGCAAGGCGATTCCGCCCCACCTCCGAAAAATCAGTGCAAACGCACACGACGCCCGCCTTCACGGCGGCGACGCCGCGAAAGCGATCATGCGCACGGTCATAATACGATGCGTGACAATATCGATACATTCATGTTGACTAATTAAGACCGGGGAACCCACCGTTCGTCCGTCCGGGGCGCATCCGCGTCCTGAAGGGGAAGGACGGAAGCATGCGGTTTCGTGGAGTTCTGATGGGTGGCGCGGCGCTGGTGGCGCTGTGGAGTAGCGCGGCTGTAGCGCAGCAAACGCAGGAAGAGGTCACGGTCGAAGAGGTCGTCGTCACCGCGCTGAAGCGCAGCACGACCGTTCAGGACACGCCGATGAGCATCACCGCCATGGGCGGCGAGACCATCGAACAGCTGGGGGCGACCCAGCTGGGGGACTATTTCCGTCAGACGCCGAGCGTGAACCTGAGCCAGGGCCAGCTGGGCCAGAGCCGGGTCAGCATCCGCGGCGTCCAGGGTTCCGGCGAGGCGACCACCGGCCTCTACTATGACGAGACACCGCTGACCGGCCCGTCCGGGACCACCCAGGATCCGGCCAACAACGCCGCCGACCTGAACCTGTTCGACGTTCAGCGTGTCGAAGTCCTGCGGGGGCCGCAGGGTACGCTGTACGGCGGCGGCTCGATGGGCGGCACGCTGAGGGTGATCTTCAACAAGCCTGACACCGACGAGTTCGAAGGCTCCGTCGAGGCCCAGCTGGCGACCACCGACGGCGGCAGCGAGAGCGGCTTTCTGAAGGGCATGGTCAACGTGCCCATCATCGACGGCGTGCTGGCCGTGCGCGTGGCGGCCTACGAGGAGCAGCGGCCCGGCTACATCGACAGCGCCCGCTTCGGCCGCGAGGACATCAACGACAGCACCTCGTCCGGTTATCGCGTGCTGGTCGGTTTCACCCCGACCGAGGACATCAGCGTCACCGCCACCGTCATCCACCAGCTGACCGAGGCAGACGATGTACAGGGCTGGTACGAGCGGGTCGGCGAGTTCGAGACCGACAGCCGCGCCGTCCTGCCGATCAGCACCGAGCTGGACCTCTACAACCTGACCGCCGAGTGGGAGACGCCGTTCGCGACCGTGACCGCGAGCAGCTCCCACTATCGCTACGACATCCTGCGCACGGTCGACTTCTCGGCCAGCTACGCCGCCGCGTCGCCCGCGCTCATCCCGCTGCTGCCGATCATCGGCTACCAGCCGGCCAAACTGAACTCCTGGAACAACGAACTACGCCTCAGCTCCGCCGAGGAAGGTCCGCTGCAGTGGACGGTCGGCGCCTATGTCGAGCTGCGCGAGGACCACATCGACAGCAACACCCTGCGCGGCGATCCGACCACCGGCGAGATCTACGTCCCCTACCGCTTCATCCAGGGCCGCTATGTCGAGACGCGGGTCAAGCAGGTCTCGCAGTTCGGCGAAGTCACCTGGAAGCCGATCGACAGCATCAGCCTGACCGCGGGCGCGCGCCACTACGACTACACCAAGACCACCTCAAGCGCGGGCACGCACCCGAACCTGCTGACCGGCGCCCCGCCGACGCCGTTCAGCAGCCAGACCGCCGACGCCTCCGGCTGGGTGTTCAAGGTCAACGCCAGCTATGAGCCGACGCCGGACCTGCTGTTCTACGTCACCGCGGCCGAAGGCTTCCGGCCGGGCGGCGCCAACAACGTGCCTGGCCTGAATCCGGCGCTGGTCGTCTACGAGCCCGACAGCCTGTGGAACTACGAAGCCGGGGTGAAGAGCACCTGGCTGGGCGGCAGGCTGACCGCCAACCTGTCGATCTACCAGATCGACTGGAAGGAACGGCAGACCAGCGCCCTGACCGCCGACGGCCTCTATTCCTTCATCACCAACGCCGGCGACGCCCGCATCCGCGGCCTGGAGCTGGAAGTCACCGCCAAGCCGATGACCGGCCTGACCCTGAACGGCGCGATCGGCCTGACCGACGCCGAGCTGATCGAGGACCAGGCCAACGCCGACATCCTCGTCGACGGCTCCACCGGCCTGAAGGGCGACAAGATCCCGCTGGTGCCCGACATGACCGCGTCGGCCTCGGCCACCTACATCTGGCCGATCGGCGACAGCTTCAACGGCATGGTCCGGGCCGACGTGGCCTATACCGGCGAGATGGCCTCCACGTTCCGGCCGACCTACGTCTACTACGACCGCTTCGGCGATTTCGCGACGGTGAACCTGCGGGCCGGGATCGAGGGCGACGACTGGGGCGCCTACGTGTTCGTGCAGAACGCCACCAACGCGGTCGGCATCATGAACAAGAACTCCGGCATCGGGTACGACGACCTGCTTTACGGGCTCACGCCCCGCACGGCCGGCGTCACCCTGCGCAAGCGCTTCTGACCTACCTCCGACAGATCAACCACAGGGAGGCGCGGCCCGCCGCGCGAGACTGAGTGAAACGCCTTCTTCTCCTTACCGCCGCCGCGGCCCTGCTTTCCGCCGGAACCGCGACGGCCGCGCCGCTGGACCCCGTCGCCGCCCGCGACGCGGTCGGCGCGGTGCTTGACCGCGAACAGCCCTCGCTAGAGGCGCTGTACAAGGACCTGCACGCCAATCCCGAGCTCGGCTTCCAGGAACACCGCACCGCCGAGCGGCTGGTCAAGGAGATGAAGGCCCTTGGCCTGGAGGTGACCACCGGCGTGGGCGGGACTGGCGTCGTCGCCATCCTGCGCAACGGCCCGGGCCCGGTGGTCCTGGTCCGCACCGACATGGACGGCCTGCCGATGCAGGAGGAGACCGGCCTGCCCTACGCCAGCAACAAGAAGGCGACCTGGCAGGGCAAGGAGGTCTTCGTCGCCCACTCCTGCGGGCATGACATGCACATGGCCGTCTGGGTCGGCGTCGCCCGGGTCCTGATCGCCGAGAAGGCGCGCTGGAAAGGCACGGTGATGTTCATCGCCCAGCCGTCCGAAGAGACCGTGACCGGCGCCCGCGCCATGATCGCCGACCGCTTCTTCGAACGCTTCGGCAAGGCCGACTACGGCTTCGCCCTGCACATCGGGCCGGGCAAGGCCGGGCAGGTCTTCTACAAGCCCGGGGCGTCCAGCTCCAACTCCGACGCGCTGGAAGTGACCTTCACCGGCCGGGGCGGCCACGGCTCGATGCCGCACGCCACCATCGACCCGGTGCTGATGGCCTCCCGCTTCGTCGTCGACGTCCAGGGCGTGATCAGTCGCGAGAAGGATCCGGCGGCGTTCGGCGTCGTCACCGTGGGCGCGATCCAGGCCGGCAGCGCGGGCAACATCATCCCCGACAGCGCCCTGCTGCGCGGCACGATCCGCTCCTGGGACGCCGAGGTCCGGACGAAGATGCTGGACGGCATCAACCGCGTCGCCAACGCCGAGGCCGCCATGGCCGGCGCGCCGCCCCCGAAAGTCGAGATCATCCCGGGCGGCAAGGCCGTGGTCAACGACGCGGCGCTGACCGCCAGGACGGCGGCGGTGTTCAAGGCCGTCTACGGCGCCGACGCCATCGAACTGCCGCAGCCGGGTTCGGGCAGCGAGGACTATTCGGAGTTCATCAACGCCGGCATTCCCTCCGTCTATTTCATGGTCGGGGCCTTCGATCCGGCCACGGTGGACGCTGCCAAGGCGGCCGGAAAGCCGCTGCCGGTCAACCACTCTCCGGCCTTCGCGCCGGTAGTCCGGCCGACGCTGCGTACGGGCGTCACCGCCATGAGTCTGGCGGTCATGAACGTACTGACGCCCGCCGACTAGTCCGCCAGCACGAGCCGGCGCACGATCAGTTCCGCCTTCTCCCGGCCCAGCGGCCGGGAGACCAGGTAGGAGTTGATCGCCGCGCCGCTCATCACATCCATCAGCAGATCCGGCTCGATGACGTCGGCCCGGCCGAGACGGGTCAGGGCCCGCGCGACGTAGGCGCGGTTGCGGCTGCGGCGCTCGCCGAAATGCAGCGCATTGCGTTCGCCGAGCTCCGGATTGAACCGGCCTTCCTGCGCGATCAGCCCCATGCAGGGCCCCATGACCGGATCGTTGTAGAGCGCCACCATCGCCATGAAGAAGGCGACGATGTCGCCCAGGGCGTCGTCCGTCTCCGGCAGGTCGCGAAACAGGAAGACGTCGTGGAAAGCGTCCGCGACGGCCTCGTGCAGGTTGCTCCAGCGGCGGTAGAAAGTGGCGCGCGGCACGCCGGCGCGGGCGCAGACCTTGTCGATGGTCAGGCCGGTGAAGCCATGGGCCGCCAGGGTCTCCAGCAGCGCGCGGCGGACCTTCCCGTCGACCTCGGGGTCGCGGGGTCTTCCCGGTCTGGGCCCCGCGGGCGCTGTGGGATCGGATTGCATGTGACCGGCGATAACACGGAAAACAGCGACCAGCGATCCGTGAGCTACCCGGTTCGGCGCGTCAGCAGGTCGTCCGTGACCTGCATCGCCGCGATCAACTCTCCGGGCCGGCTGTCCTCTTCCAGCGCCTCGATGAACATCGCCCGGGCCTCCGGGTCGTCGTAGACCATCTTCGCGTCGAAGGCCGTCTTCCAGGTCGCCTCGTCCGGCCATTCCGCGTAGCCGATGAAACGGCCGTCCTCCGCCCGGTGCAGGCGCGAGCCGAAGCTGCCGTAGATTTCCGTGATCCGCGCCGTGCCGCGCCGCCAGGCTTCGCGGAAGCGCGCCTCGTGGCCGGGCTTCACCCGCCAGGCGTAGACGGCGACGTACATCGGCTTTCCTCCTCTGTTCCCGGATCAACGCCGGAACCGGCGGGGGTTTCCGGGAATTGTGTGGTCCTGAGACGGGGTTAGCTGTTCAAGGAGACGCCAAAATGCTGGGGACCATCCTCATCATCGTTCTGATCCTGCTTCTGATCGGCGCGCTGCCGACCTGGGGCCACTCGCGGTCGTGGGGCTACTTCCCCTCCGGCGGCCTTGGCCTGATCCTGGTCATCATCATCGTGCTGGTCCTGCTCGGCAGGATCTGAATTCGGGGGACAGGTCGAGGCGTCCCACGGGACGTCTTAACCTGTCCCCCCGCTTACCCTACGGTGTCACAAAGAACGCTGATTTGGGGGAAGCGGCATGACGGCGACGGAAACGGGCGCGGCGGACGAGACGCCACAGGGACCGACCGCGCCGGGACTGACGCCCGCCCAGCGCCTGAGGGCCATCCTCGGCGGCTCCGCCGGCAACCTGGTCGAGTGGTACGACTGGTCCGCCTACATCTTCTTCACCGTCTATTTCGCCCAGCACTTCTTCCCCGACGGCGACGACACCGCCAAGTGGTTCAAGGCCGCCGCGGTGTCGCTGGTCGGCTTCCTGGCCCGTCCGCTCGGCGCCTGGCTGATGGGGATGTACGCCGACCGCGCCGGCCGCCGTGCGGCGCTGACCCTTTCTGTGGCGATGATGTGCGCCGGCAGCCTGGCCATCGCCCTCGCTCCCACCTATGCCCAGGTCGGCATCCTGGCCCCCGGCATCCTGCTGGCCGCCCGCATCCTGCAGGGCCTGTCGGTCGGCGGTGAGTACGGCGCCAGCGCCACCTACCTGTCCGAGGTCGCGGGCCGGCAACGGCGCGGCTTCTGGGCCAGCTTCCATTATGTGACGCTGATCGCGGGCTCCCTGTCGGCCCAGGGCCTGGTCGTGCTGCTGCAGGGCTTCATGTCCGACGAGACCCTGACCGCCTGGGGCTGGCGCATCCCGTTCTTCATCGGCGCGGCGCTGGCCATCGTCGTGTTCTGGATCCGTCGCGGCATCCACGAGAGCGAGGGTTTCGAGAAGGCCAAGGCCGCCGGCGAGCCGCGCGGCAAGACCATGCTGCTGTTCCTCAAGCACCCCCGGCAGACCCTGATGGTGATGGGCCTGACCGCCGGCGGGTCGCTCGCCTACTACGTCTACACGACCTACATGCAGAAGTTCCTGATCAACACCTCGGGCTTCTCCAAAGAGACCGCCAGCCAGATCATGGTGGTGGCGCTGTTCCTGTTCATGCTGATGCAGCCGCTGTTCGGCTGGCTGTCCGACAAGGTCGGGCGCAAGCCGCTGCTGCTGTTCGCCTACGGCGGCGGGATGCTGGCGACCTGGCCGCTGCTGACCGCGATCGCCGGGACGACCAACGCCTTCGCGGCCCTGGGCCTGATCATGATCGCCCTGACCTTCCAGTCCGGCTACAGCTCGATCTCCGGCCTGTTCAAGGCCGAGATGTTCCCGGCCCACGTCCGCGCGCTGGGCGTCGCCTTGCCGTACGCCATCGCCAACTCGGTGTTCGGCGGCACGGCCGAGCCGCTGGCGCTGTGGTTCAAGAAGGCGGGGACGGAGAGCAACTTCTACATCTACGCCTCGGTCGTGCTGCTGGTCGGCTTCGTGACCGTGATCCTGCTGCCCGACACCAAGAAGCACAGCCTGATCCACGAGGACTGAGCCTCCCTAAAGCCGTCATCCTCGCCCTTGTGGCGAGGATCCCTCGTTCAGCCTGCCCGTGACAGCAAGATCACGCGCCCACCTGCGAACCGACACAGGGATCCTCGGGACAAGCCCGAGGATGACGGGCTTGGGGGGCGGACATGTCGGCGGACCTGCGCTACCACTTCCTCATGCTCTCGATGCCGCTGCCCGACCTGATCGTCCTGGTCTTCTTCCTGGTCTGCTGGCTGTTCTACGAGCCGCTGCTGAAGCGGCTGTCGAAGGGACGGCTGCTGAACACCGACATGACCGTCATCCGGGGCGCATGGATGGGGCAGATGTCGCGTCGGGAAGTCCGCCTGATGGACGCCAACCTGCTGGGCCACGCCCTGAACTCGGCGTCGTTCTTCGCCTCGTCCAACCTGCTGCTGATCGCGGCGGCGGCGGGCGCTCTGTTCGGCGGCGAGCGGACCTTCGCCAGCGTCTCCAGCCTGGACGTCATCAAGACCTCGACCCGGGTGCTGTTCGAGGGCCAGCTGGCGCTGGTCATCGTGGTGCTGGCCTGGGGCCTGCTGAATTTCATCTGGTCGATCCGGCAGATGAACTACAGCCTGGCGATCATGGGCGCGACGCCCGAGGGGGAGAACCTCGACCCCGGCCTGCAGGCGGCGTTCGGCGCGGCGGCCTCGCGGACGCTGAACCCGGCCCTGTCAGCCTTCAACGCGGGGGTGCGCGGCTACTACTTCGCGCTGGCGGCCGCGTCGTGGCTGTTCGGGCCTTGGGCCTTCGCCCTCTCGACCCTGGGGGCGATCAGCCTGCTGGTCTGGCGTCAGCAGCACTCGCCGGCCGCCAAGGCGATTCGCGATCTGCGCCGCGCGATCGATACGGAGCCTGGGGCGTAGCGCCGCCCGTCCTGCCGCCGTCATCCCCGGACCTGTCCCGAGGATCCATGCACACCGGCGAACGGGTGGATGACGGGAAAGGGGGCTAAAGCAGCCCCAGCTCCCGCTGGGCCTTCTTCGTCAGCTTCGCCGCGACCAGCCCATGGGCGGTCTTCAGCCAGTCGGCGACCTCGGCCGCGTCCTGGTCCGCCACGTCCGCGAACCAGACCCACTTCGCCCTGGCCAGGTACGGCGCCGGAATGCCGGGCCCAGTGCTGGTCAGCGCCTCGAAGGCGATGTCCGTCGCCTTGAAGCTGAAGCTGCCGTCCGGACCGCGGACCGCGAACATCTTGCCCCCGACCTTCCAGACGTGGTCGTCGCCCCACTGGACGTCCATGTGGGCGCCCGGCAGGGCGGCGCAGGCCGCGTCGAAGGCCTGAGGCGTCACGCCCTGACGCCGACGCCGATCGGGCAGGTGACGCCCGTGCCGCCGATGCCGCAGTAGCCGTTCGGGTTCTTGGCCAGGTACTGCTGATGGTAGTCCTCGGCGTAGAAGAACGGGCCCAGCGCCTCGATCTCGGTCGTGATCGGGCCCATGCGGTACTTGGCCAGCTCCTGCTCGTACGCCTGCTTCGACGCGGCGGCGGCCGAGGCCTGGGCGTCGTTCAGCGGGTAGATGCCCGAGCGGTACTGGGTGCCGACGTCGTTTCCCTGGCGCATGCCCTGGGTCGGGTCGTGGTTCTCCCAGAAGGCCTTCAGCAGCTGTTCGTAGGTGACGACCTTGGGATCGTAGACCACCAGCACCGCCTCGGTGTGGCCGGTGCGGCCGGTGCAGACCTCCTGGTAGGTCGGGTTGGGCGTTGCGCCGGCGACGTAGCCCACGGCCGTGCTCCAGACGCCGGGAATCTGCCAGAAGATGCGTTCGACGCCCCAGAAGCAGCCCATGGCGAACACCGCCTCCTCAAGGCCCTCGGGCCAGGGACCGTGCAGGGGATGGCCGTTGACGAAGTGGACGTCGGCGGTGGGGATCGGCTGGGGTCGGCCCGGCAGGGCGTCGGCGGCGGTGGGGATTTCCAGGGTCTTCTTGCCGAAAAGCATGATGTCCTCTCGAAGTTTTCGACCGCAGATATAGGCGCGCCGCGACGAAATTTCACCGGGCGAGAACCGCCCTTGCTCCCAAGGGGCCCATGAGTATATTGCGCGCCTTCCGCAAAGGGGCGCTTCGGCGCGTCGACGTGGGGTGAGGTGGCCGAGTGGTCGATGGCGCACGCTTGGAAAGCGTGTGTAGGTTAACGCCTACCGTGGGTTCGAATCCCACTCTCACCGCCACCACTCTCCCTCCGCGACCGCAAGTCCGGGTCGCGCCGGGCTAAGCTCCCGATTGTGCTCAACGCTCGCCTCTGGCACGAAACGGGTGTGGCGATTTGGGGGGCCATGGCGTGGGGGCAGACGGGCGGAATCCGCGTTATCGCGCGTTCATCAGCTACAGCCATCGCGACGCCGCGTTCGGCCGCAGGCTGCACCGCTGGCTGGAAGGCTACGCCGTGCCCAGGCGGCTGGTGGGGCGGGTCACCGAACGGGGGACGATCCCGAGCCGCGTGGCGCCGATCTTCCGCGATCGCGAGGAACTGACCGCCGCCGACAACCTGACCGCCGAGGTCCGCGCCGCGCTGAGCGATTCGGGCGCGCTGATCGTCGTCTGCTCGCCCAACGCGGCGGCTTCGCCCTGGGTGGCGCGCGAGATCGAGCTGTTCCGCGGCCTGCATCCCGACCGGCCGGTCCTGGCCGCCCTGATCGACGGCGAGCCCGAGGACGCCTTCCCCGCGCCGCTGGTGACGCCAGGGCCCGACGGGCGGCCGACGGAGCCGCTGGCCGCCGATTTCCGCAAGGACGGGGACGGCTCCCGTCACGCCCTGCTGAAGCTGATCGGCGGCGTGATCGGGGCGGGACTGGGCGAGCTGGTCCAGCGCGACGCCCAGCGTCGGCTGCGCACCGTGACCGCTGTCACGGCGGCGTCCGTGACCGCGATGCTAGCCATGGGCATGCTGACGATCTTCGCGTTCCAGGCCCGCGTCGAGGCCGATCGCCAGCGGGCCGAGGCGGAGGGACTGGTCGAGTTCATGCTGACGGATCTGCGCGACCGCCTGAAGGGCGTGGGGCGGCTCGACGTGCTGACCTCCGTCAACGAGCGCGCCATCGGCTACTACGGCGGACAGGATCTGCAACGGCTGCCGGCCGAGTCGCTCGAGCGCCGCGCGCGGCTGCTGCACGCCATGGGCGAGGACGATATCAGCCGCGGCGACCTCGACGCGGCGACCATGAAGTTCAGCGAGGCCCGCCGCGTCACCCGGGCCCTGCTGCTGGACGATCCCGGCAACCCCGACCGCATCTGGGCCCAGGGCCAGAGCGAGTTCTGGAACGGCTACGTCGCCTATGAGCGCGAGCGGCTGGTCGAGGCGGCGACGGCGTTCGGCGCCTACAGCCGGCTGTCCAACGAGCTGGTCGGGATGGACGGCGACAACGTGAAGTACCTGCGCGAGGCGGGCTACGCCGACGGCAATCTCTGCTCGCTGGCCCTGGAGCCGCCGCGCAGACCCCGGGACGCGCTGAAGGCCTGCGGCGACGCCCTGGCCCGCATGGAGAAGGCCGCCACGCTGGCGCCGAAGGACCCGGCCGTGCAGGCGGACCTCGCCAACCGCAACGCCTGGATGGCCGACGCCTGGCGCGCCGCCGGCAAGCGGGACAAGGCCCGCGAACACCGGCTGGCCGAGGAGCGCATCCTCGACGCCCTGATCGCCGCCGACCCGAAGAATCAGGCCCTGCGGGGCAAGCGGGTCGCCTCGCAGCGGGCGCTGGCCGGGCTGGAGGCGGCGGAAGGCCGGCGCGCCGAGGCCACGGCGCGACTGCGCCGCGCCCTCGTCGAACTCGACCGGCTGATCGCCTTCGATCCCGAGAACAAGGCCTGGCGAGACCTCAAGGACCTCATCGAGACCAACATCACCGGTCTCGCATCCGAGAACTACGGAAAGGACAGCGAATGACTGATGCCGCTCCTGGGAAAACCCAGGAAGTGACCTACTACGAACTGACGGAGTTCCTGCCGGACAGCTTCGAGCCCCAGGGCGTCGTCTATTACAAGATCGGCGTCGTCTGGAATCCGAAGATGCAGGCGCCCGTCTACAAGGTCGTCTACGCCGACAGCCAGAAGGACGTGACGGTCGAGGAGTACCTCAAGACCCTGTTCCCGACCGGCCCCGAGCAGACCGTGGTCGAGCAGGAAGCCTACGCGCCTCCGGGCCCCGGGCCACTCGACCTGCCGGTCGACCGTCCCTGCCACATGATCATCGAGCTCGACCGGTCCAAGCCGAACTGGCAGTTCGACAGCGCCGCCATCGGCCTGACGATGAAGGCCGACTACGGCATCCGCAACGCCCGCCTGCAGCACGTCAATGACAAGGGTGAAGTCACCGGCCCGGGCGCGCCCGGCGACGGCTGTCACATCGTCTACTTCGCCGTCGTGGCCCGTGAGGGCGACGCCGACGTCGAGGGCTACAATCTCAACGTCGAGTTCATCGGCGGCAGCCGCCCGATCCGGGTCGTGTTCGATCCGGACATCCCGAACAACGGCGGCTGGTTCCCCTAGGCCCAGGTCGAGACGAGCGTTGTCCCACAGGTCCCTGCTTCTATCCGTTATCGCCTACGCCCGCTCCGGGGCGCTGGATCACGCATGGCGGCTGTTCCGCGAGGCGGGACTGGAGACGGTCGATGACGATCCGGCCGTGCTC
>JBIICO010000106.1:0-10941 GCA_044238855.1 Caulobacter sp. | reverse complement strand
GGGCGCGGCCCGGCGGCGGTCCCCCCGCCCGGCGGCGGGGGCCTAGGCCCGCGCCGCCACCCTCAGCGGGGCGACCTATCCGCTGATCAACGCCGCGACCCTGTCGCTGCTGGCCGGCGAGCCCGACGCCTCGCGCGATCTGGCCCGGCAGGTCTGGGACCGGATCGAGGCCGGTGAAGACGAGCCCGACACGCCCTACTACCAGGGCGCCACGCGGGCGGAGGCGCTCCTGCTGCTCGGCGACGTCGGGGCGGCGCGACAGGCGCTGACCGACGCCGTCGCGACCACGCCGCGCGCCTGGGAAGACCACGCCTCCACCCTGCGCCAGTTCGCGCTGGTGCTGGCGGCCCAGGGCGAGGACGCGGCCTGGCTCGACGCCCTGCGCCCGCCCCGCGCCCTGCATTTCGCCGGACATATGGCGGTCGCCGCCGACGACGCGGCCGTGGCGCGCTCGGTGCGCGACCTGCTGGCGGACGAACGCGTCGGCTTCGGATACGGCGCGCTGGCGGCCGGAGCCGACATCGTCATCGCCGAGGCGCTGCTGGAGGCCGGCGCCGAGTTGCACCTGGTGCTGCCGGCCGACCGCGAGACCTTCCGCCAGACCTCGGCCGAGAGCGTGGGCGCCGACTGGGCCCGCCGCTTCGACGCGATCGTCGAACAGGCCGAGAGCATCGTCACCATCGGCGCGGCCGCCGGCCCGGCCCATCCGCTGGGCGTACGGCTGGCGACCGAGGTGGCCATGGGCCAGGCGGTCATGCAGGCCCAGCGCCTGACCACCGAGGCCATTCAGCTGCTGATCCTCGACGCCCCGCCCGGGAGCGACACGCCGGAAACCGGCAGCGGTCTGTTCGGCGCCCTGTGGCGCGAGGCCGGCCGGCGACAGCGAATCCTGACCGTGGCCCGCGATACGCCGCCCGCCCCCGCGACCAGCCGTGACGGCGATGCGCTGGCGGCGATGCTGTCCGTCGAAATGCCCGCGGCCGAGGACGAGGACGAGCTGGCCGCCGAACTGCTGCCCGCGATCGCGCGGGCCGTGGCCGATGCCGGCGCGCCGCTGGCGGCGCCGCAATGGGCGGGCTCGCGGCTGTCGGCCGCCTGGCCCACGCCGGCCCTGGCGGCCCGCGCGGCGCTGGCGATCGTGGCGGCCGTGGCCGACCGGACGGAGGTCCGCCTCGGCGGGCACTACGGCGTGGCCCGGCGGATCGACGACCCGTTCGGCGGCCCGCCGCTGCTGGTCGGTTCCGCGACCACCCTGCCCGGCCGGCTGACCGCTTCCACCCCGCCCGGCGCGGTCCACGTCACCGACAGTTTCGCCGCCGCGTTGCACGCGGGCGCGCCCAGCGGGATGCGCACCGAATATATCGGCGACCTGTCGAGCGACGATCCCGAACAGGCGATCCGGCTGTTCTCGCTGAAGCCGTAGCCGAACCTACAGCACCATCTCTTCAAGACGGTGCGGGGCGACGATGATCAGCGCGTCACCCTCGCGGCGGACGATGCCGCGGCGCTCCAGGGCGCTGATGGTGCGCGAGACGGTCTCTCGGGTGCTGTGGATCCGCACCGCCAGGGCGGCCAGCACCGGGGCCGGACGCACGGTCGCGCCGTCGCCCAGCCGCGCCAGCCGCAGCAGTTCGGCATGCACCCGCCCCGCCGCCGACAGCGTCACCCGCTCGACCATCCGTCCGGTCGCGGCGCGCAGCTGGCGCAGCAGCATCCGCGACACGGCCAGGCCCACGCAGCTGTGGGTCTCGATCAGGTGCAGGAAGTCGAGGGCCAGGAACACCGCCGCCCGGACCTGTTCGACGGCGACGATGTCCGACTCGTGCGGCGCGGGGTCCTGGTGGTCGATGGCGCCGAAAATGTCGCCGGCCGCGAACTCGTGCAGCATGACCAGCTGGCCGTCCATGCCGTACAGCAGCGCATGGGCGCGGCCGGCCAGCATGAGGTAGGTTTCCTCCGGCCGGTCACCCTGCCGCACGATCGTGGCGCGGACCGGGAAGCTGCGCTCCGCCGCGCGTCCCCCGATGCTCGCCGCGACCTCCGGCGTGCAATCGAAGATCCGCTGCATGTGGTCGCGCAGATGTCGATCCGCAGCCTGCTCCACGCCTGAACGCCCCCTTGTCGGCATTCAGTATTAACCGTGCCCGCGCCGCGCGTCAGTACACGCGGAAGGCGTATTTTGCCCCCACGAAGAGAGTCCGGGCCGCGCGGCGGCCTATCCCCGCGTGGCGAGCCGCCGGGTCAGGTAGTCGGCCAGCGCCTCGACACGTGCCGGGCGAGGTCCGCCGGGCGGCATCACCAGGTGCAGCGCGATCGGCGGCGGGGCCCAGTCCGGCATGACCGCCACCAGTTCGCCCGAGGCCAGCGCGGGCCCGCAGATGAAGTCCGGCTGCAGGGCGATGCCGCGCCCCGCGATCAGCGCCGGCAGCAGGGCGGTGGCGTTGTTGGCGCGCAGCGGACCCTCCAGCCGGATCGACGCTTCCTCGCCCGAGGCGTGACGGAAGCGCCAGGTCTCCGGGGTCGGCAGGTAGGCGTAGGCGAGGCAGGCGTGGTCGGCCAGCTGGCTGGGGTGCGTGGGCGTGCCGCGCCGGGCGAAGTAGGCCGGCGAACCGACGAGGTGGCGGCCGATGGGCCGCAACCGCCGCGCCATCAGCGAGCTGTCGGGGAGCGAGGCGATGCGCAGGGCCATGTCGAAGCCGTCGCCGATCAGGTCGATGGTCGCGTCGCTGAGGCTGAGGTCGACCGACACCTCCGGATAGTCGGCCAGGAAGTCCGGCAGGATCGGAGCGACCTCCGTCAGGCCGAACGACATCGGCGCCGCCAGCCGCACCTGCCCGCGCGGGGCGGCGGACTGCTCCAGCGCCTCCAGCTCCGCGGCCTCGCCCTCCGCCAGGATGCGCGTCGCGCGCGAGACCAGCGCCTGGCCCGCGTCGGTCAGGGCCAGGCGGCGGCTGGTGCGGTTGAACAGCCGGGCGCCCAGCCGCGCTTCCAGCCGGGTGACGGCCTTGGAGACCGTGGCCTTGGACAGCTTCAGATCATCCGCCGCGGCGGCGAACGAGCGCAGCTCCACCACCTTTGCGAAGATGGCGAGGGCTTCGAGATCAGGCAGGCGTGACATGCAGGAATGGAAACGATGAGTTTCAGGAGTTTCTATTTATGCGCCGATCCTGATCTCTATCTTGTCGTCAAGCAAGAGCGCCGGGTGTCCGGCGCGGAGAGGACAAGACGATGATCGTGCGCAAACCCTTCGGCCAACTCGGCGGCGCCGACCATGGCTGGCTCAAGGCCCGTCACCACTTCTCGTTCGCCAACTACTACGACCCCAAGAACATGAACTGGGGCTCGCTGCGGGTCTGGAACGACGACGAGATCGCCCCCAACTCGGGCTTCCCGCCCCATCCCCACGCGGACATGGAGATCATCACCTACGTTCGCGACGGGGCCATCACCCACCAGGACAACCTGGGCAACCAGGGCCGCACCGAAGCGGGCGACGTCCAGGTGATGAGCGCCGGCAGCGGCATCCGCCACGCCGAATACAACCTCGAGCCGGAAACGACCCGGATCTTCCAGATCTGGATCGAGCCGACCCGCACCGGCGGCGCGCCGTCCTGGGGCGCCAAGCCTTTCCCCAAGGGTGACCGGTCCGGCAAGTTCGTGACCCTGGCCAGCGGCTTCGACAACGACAACGACGCCCTGCCGATCCGCACCGACGCCCGCGTCCTGGGCGCCACGCTGAAAGCCGGCGAGACCGCCGAGTACACGCTCGACAAGTCGCGCCACGCCTACATCGTGCCGGCCGTCGGCAAGATCGAGGTCAACGGCGTGACGCTGGAAACCCGCGATGGCGCCGCCATCAACGACGAAGACGTCATCCGCGTCACCGCGCTGGAAGACGCCGAACTGGTTCTGGTGGACGCCGCCTGACCGGCGCCCATCTCCCCCGCGCCGTCCACGCCCCCCGGGGCGGCGCGGGGCCCCGTTTTCTAGATCAAGACAACCCAGACCAAACTGGAGCATCCGAAATGACCAAGGTTCTCGTTCTCTATCATTCCGCCTACGGCCACGTTGAAACCATGGCCAAGGCCGTCGCCGAAGGCGCGCGGGAAGCCGGCGCCCAGGTCGACATCAAGCGCGTCCCCGAGACCGTGCCCGAAGAGGTCGCCAAGGCGGCCCACTTCAAGCTCGACCAGGAAGCCCCGATCGCCAAAATCGACGACCTTGCCGACTACGACGCCATCATCGTCGGCGCGGGCACGCGCTTCGGGCGCATCAACTCTCAGATGGCGGCCTTCCTCGACCAGGCCGGCGGCCTGTGGGCGCGCGGCGCGCTGAACGGCAAGGTCGGCGGCGCCTTCACCTCCACCGCGACGCAGCACGGCGGCCAGGAGACGACCCTGTTCTCGATCATCACCAACCTGCTGCACTTCGGCATGACGGTGGTCGGTCTCGACTACGGCCACGCGGGCCAGATGACCCTGGACGAGGTCACCGGCGGCAGCCCCTACGGCGCCACGACCATCGCCGGCGGCGACGGCTCACGCCAGCCGACCGAAAACGAACTGGCGGGCGCCCGATACCAGGGCCGGAAGATCGCCGAGACCGCGATCAAGCTGCACGGCTGATCCGGGTTCAGCGTTCCTCCCCGGAACAAGCGACTGGCCCCGCTTCCGAAAGGAGGCGGGGCCTTTTCTTGCGCCTACTTCGCCTTGCGCGCCTTGGCGGCCTCCGCGGTCAGGTAGAGCCCCCAGTTGGCGCCGAGATATTCGCCCAGCACCTCGGCCGTGGCGTCGCCGAAGCGCTTGCGGCTCTCGGGCGTATCGCGGACGCCCTTGAAGTTGGTCTCGATCTGGATGCCGCAGATGGAGTCGCCGGTCGTGCCGCCCGCCTCGGCCGCGTCGACGCCGCAGGTATGGCGGACGGTGTTGTAGCCGCCGTTGAAGTACTTCGCCTCGCCCGGTCGCGGATCGCGGTCGCTGGGGATCGAGGGGAAGCCCCGACGGGCGTAGAGGGCGCCCAGGCTGCCCTTGCCGCGCAGCTGGGCCGAAAGCGTCGTCGGCCGCCCGACGATCAGGGCGCGGATCCCGGTCCGGTCGCGATAGGCCGTGTCGCCGTCGAGCTCGGCGTCCGAGCCGTTCAGCGTCGAGGGCTTCAGCAGGTAGCCGAGCTCCAGCCGCTGGATCTCGTGGCCATGGCCGTGCATGTCCATGTACCAGCCCTTGCCGCTGGTCCGGATCACCTCGGCCTTCGCCGCGTCGATGAAGCCGTGCCATTCCTTGAAGGCCTGCTCGGCCTCGCCGTTGCCGCAGGTCGCCTCCTCGAACGGTCGGTTGACGTCGATCTTGGTCCGGGCGATCCGGGCGATGATCACGTGCGGCCAGACGCCGTAGCGGTCGTGATAGCCCTCGCGCATGGCCTCCACGAGTTCGGCGGTGTTGGTGTCGCGCACGATCGTCGCCGCGCCGCCGCAGGCTTCCTTGGTGCGATCAGGGATGCTGCCCGGCTTCAGCGAGCCGCCGTGCGGCGCGGTCAGGATGACCGGCGCGTTGCCCGGGATGTACTCGATGTAGCCGTTGGCGCCGAAGTAGGACTTGCCGACCTCGTAGACCGGCGTGGCCGAAGCGGCCGCCGGCGCCGCGAAGACGCTCCCCGCGATCAGCCCGCCGGCGCCCATAGCGACGCCCGCCACGGCGGCGATCGCCGCGACCTTCACCGACTTCCGCATACTCTCAAGCCCCCGAACGCTCAGCAGAACAGACGGCGAGGTTGGTCAGGTCGGCCGCGCGCGAACAACCGAAAAGAGGTGCGAGGGGTATAGCGCGGCGCTATGGCGCGGCTCGGGCCGATACGCCCTAGGCGTTCTCCAGCAGCGCCATGGTGCCCTGACCGCCGTCGGCGCAGATGCTGACGATGGCGCGGCTGCCCTTGGGCATGGCGGCCAGCTCCTTGATCGCCTGACTGAGGATGCGGGCGCCCGTCGCGCCGAACGGGTGACCGATGGCGACGCTGCCGCCGTTGGGGTTCATGCGTTCCCGCGGGAAGTCGCCCAGGTCGGCGTCGACGCCCGCCTTCGTCTTCACGAAGGTCCGGTCCTCCCAGGCCTTGATGTGGAACAGCACCTGGGCGGCGAAGGCCTCGTGGATCTCCCACAGGGCGACGTCGTCGTACTTCAGGCCGTTGCGGGCCAGCAGGCGTGGAACGCCGAAGGCGGGGGCCATCAGCAGCCCTTCGTCGCGGAAATCAACCGAGCTGACCTCGTAGTCGACCAGCTTCACGCGCGGCACGTCGGCGGCGATGCGCGACATGCCCTCGGCCGACCCGACCCACAGGGCGGCCGCGCCGTCGGTCAGCGGGGTGGAGGTCCCGGCCGTGATCGTGCCCTGGCCGCTGGTCTTGTCGAACGCGGGCTTCAGCTTGGCCAGCTTCTCCAGCGAGGTGTCCTTGCGCGGGATGCCGTCCCGGGTCACGCCGTCGACCGGGATCACCAGGTCGTCGAAGAAGCCGGCCTCCCAGGCCGCGACGGCGCGCTGGTGGCTGGCCAGGCTGTTGGCGTCCTGGTCCTCGCGGCCGATCTTCCAGTCCTTGGCGGTGATCTCGGTGTGCTCGCCCATCGACAGGCCGCTGGTGCGGTTGACCACCGACGGGATGAACAGCTTCACGTCGCCGAGCTTGAGATAGCCCACCGTCTCGGCCTTCTGGCCGAGCGAGCGCGCCTGCTGGAACTTGCGGACCCAGTCCGACAGCTTCTGCGACAGGCCGATCTGGACGCGGCTCATGCTCTCGACGCCGCCGACCAGCGCCAGGTTGCGGGCCTGGCCGTCAATCATTCCGGCGGCCTCGAACACGCCGATCATGCTGGTCGAGCAGGCCATGACGGTGGAGAAGGCCGGGATGGTGGCGTCGATCCCGGCGTCCATGAAGATCTCGCGGGCGATGTTGCTCCAGGTCAGGTTGGGCACCACCGTGCCCCAGTTGGCGAAGTCCGGCTTGCCGCTGACCAGCGAGCCGACCATGTGCCGGGCGACCGGCACGGACAGCTCGATGGCGTCGTACCGGGCCAAGGCGCCGTCGACCTTGGCGAAGGGCGTGCGGACGCCGGCGGCCAGCCAGATGTCGGGTTTCGAGGTCGCGGACATGATCGCTCTCCGGATGTGACGGCCGAACAATGGCCCTGTCACGCCGCCCGCGAAATCATCCGAAGGTTTGAGCGCGCTAGGGCTTGCGGAATGGCTTCAGCCGCAGCCGCGTGCGGTGGTCGTCCTCGGCCGCGGCGGCGCCGGCGGCGTCCTGGCCCTTGTAGTAGTTCTTCTGCCACTTCTGGGCCTGGGCGGCGGAGCCCTGCTCCTTCAGCCCGGCGTTGAAGCCGTTGCGGCTGGCGGACCAGGCCTCGTACTGCTGGTGAAGCTCGGGCTCCTCGGTCAGCGGCCGGATCTCGGGCGACAGCCCCTCCAGTTCGCCGCGCTTCACCGGGAACAGGTGGCAGATCGGCTCGTCCTTCTCGAAGCGCAGCAGGATGCCGGGCCGCGTGAAGATCCAGTTCATCGTGAAGGTGAAGGGCGCCCAGTCGGTCTCGATCACCCCGCTCAGGGCGTAGATGCCGTCCTTGGGCCGGTTGACCGGTCCCTGGACCCACAGATCGTAGCCCGGCTCGGTGCGGAACAGGGCCGGGATGTGGAAGGTCAGGATGCCGTTGCCGAAATGGCTGATCGCCGGGGCCGGCGCGCCGCCGTCCGGCTGGATCACCACCTGCTCCAGCCCCGGGCCGCCGGTCCAGCCGGCCGCGAAGCCGACCGGACTCAGCACCTCCCAGCCGTGGGCGTTGGCGATGTTGAGCGGCAGGCAGCGATAGGCGAACCGCTCCCCCGTCGCGTTCATCCAGTCCCGCTCGACCGGCGCCGGCCGCATGGTGAGCGGACCGTCGGTGACGGTGTAGGCGATGAGCCGTTCAGGCGATCGAGCGTCGTCGGTCACTGCGCGAAATACTCCTGCTCGCGCCCCCGTACGACGCCCGTGTCGCGAGGATATTTCCCGGCGGCGACGAACGCTACCGCTTCAGGAACTCGCGCTTGATGCGCTTGGCGATCGACCAGCGGTGGACTTCCGAGGGGCCGTCGTAGATGCGGAAGGCGCGGATGTCGCGGAAGATCTGGTGGACCGGGGTGTCGTCGGTGACGCCCGTGCCGCCGAGGATCTGGACGCAGCGGTCGGCGATGCGGAACAGGGCTTCCGACACCGCCACCTTGGCGATGCTGGACTCCGCCGTGCCCGAGCCGTGGCCGCCGGCGTCGAGCACGTCGGCGCACCAGTCGATGGTCAGCTCGGCCTGCTTCAGGTCGATCTCGTTGTCGGCCAGCATGAAGCCGACGCCCTCGTGGTCGATCAGCGGCTTGGAGAAGGCATGGCGCTTCACGGCGTACTCGACGGCGATGTCATGCGCCCGGCGGGCGGCGCCCCACCAGCGCATGCAGTGGGTCAGGCGGGCCGGCGCCAAGCGGACCTGGGCGTACTTGAAGCCCTCGTGCGCCTCGCCGAGAATCTGGTCCGACGAGACGCGCACGCCGTCCAGCTGCACCGTCGCATGGCCGCCCGGCATGGTGCGGTCGATGGTGTCCAGCACCCGGACGATGGAGACGCCCGGCGCGTCCATCGGAGCCAGGAACATCGTCGCGCCGTGATCGGTCTTCGCCATGAAGATGCCGTGCGACGCGCCCTCGGCGCCGGTGATGAAGGTCTTGGCGCCGTCGATGATCCAGTGGTTGCCGTCCTGGCGAGCCGTGGTCTTCATCATCGACGGGTCGGAGCCGGCGCCGCCGTCGGGCTCGGTCATCAGGAAGGCGGTGCGGATGTCGCCGGCGGCCAGCGGACGCAGGACCTGGTCCTTCTGCGCCTCGGTGCCGATCTTCTCGATCAGGCACATGTTGCCCTCGTCCGGCGCCATCAGGTTCAGCGCCACCGGGCCCAGCAGCGAATAGCCGGCGGCGCGGAAGACGATGGCGATCTCGCGGTGGTTCAGGCCATGGCCGCCGTACTCGACGCCGACGTGCGGGGCCAGCAGGCCCTCGGCCCTGGCCTTCCGTTGCAGCTCGATACGCAGCGCGTCGGACGGACCGTGCTTGCCGATGCGCGGGTCCTGCTCGAACGGGATGACGTGGTCCTTCAGGAAGGCGTCGACCTTGCGGGCGAGTTCGTGGGCGCGTTCGGTCATGGGGGCCTCCGGAAGTTGACGGGCGCGGAAGTCCGCGCGCCGGGATGGCTCTAAACTACCTTCCCCGACGTCGCCAATGACGCATGGCTGTCAATTTAACTGACATTGATCCAGATCAACGACGCCGCCCGGCCGCCGGGTCGAGAACGGCATGGAAAGGAGCCCCTTCCATGCTCGAGATCCTCTCTCACCTGCCCGCCGACCAGATCGGCTTCCTGGTCGGCGTCGTCGCGGCCTTCAGCGCCTTCGGCGCGGTGGTCTGCATCACCCACCTGCGCGTGAACCTGCTGAAGTAGGTCAGCCCGCGGCGGCCCGCAGCGCGTCGGGCCGCTCCAGCCGCGCCGCTCGCAAGTTCGGCAGGCTCACGAGCCCGGCTTTCCGCAGCCGGGTGAAGGTCCGGCTCACCGTCTCGGTGGTCAGGCCCAGGTAGTCGGCGATCTCCGCCCGCGTCATCGGCAGGTCGACCTCGGGGGCTCCCCCGCCGCGGTCGAACAGGTCGATCAGGAAGGAGGCGACTTTCTCGTCGGCCGTCTTGCGGCCGAGCAGCAGGATGTGGTCCTGCGCTGCCTGCAGGTCGTGGGAGGCCCGCTCGAGCAGCGCCGACTCCAGCGCCGGCAGCTCGGCCAGCAGCGCGCGATAGCGGTCGCGCCGAAAGCGGCAGGCGGTCGCCTCGCCGATGGCCTCGGCCGTGAACGGGTACGTCTCGCCCGCCGCCAGCCCCAGGAAATCGCCCGGCAACAGGAAGCCGACGATCTGCCGTCGGCCGTCCGCCAGCAGCTTGCTGACCCGCACCATGCCCGAGGTGACGTTGATCAGATGGCTTGCCGGATCGCCCTCGCGGACCAGCACGCCGTCGTCGCCCGCCTCGACCGGTTCGGCCAGGGCCGCCAGCCGGCGCAGCCCGTCCTCCGCCAGCACGCCGCAGACGCTGACGGCCCGCGCGCGGCAGTGGCCGCACGGGTTCAGGTCGCCGACGTGGGGACAGTCTCGCAGGGAAAGGGCGGCGGAAGCAGGCACGTCGCTTCCCTAGCAGACCCGGCCCGTCAGTTCACCCGCCGCTCGCGCCCGGCCCAGTAGGGCTCGCGCAGTTCCCGGCGGAGGATCTTGCCCGAGGCGTTGCGCGGCAGGGCGTCGATGAAGTCCACGCTCTTGGGCGCCTTGAAGGCGGCGATCCGGCCGCGGGCGAAGGCGATGATCTCCTCCGGCGTCGCGGTCTGCCCGGGCTTCAGGGCCACGACGGCCTTCACCGCCTCGCCCCACTTCTCGTCCGGGATGCCGATCACCGCCACCTCGGCTACCGCCGGATGGCCATAGACCGCGCTCTCGACCTCGGCCGGATAGATGTTCTCGGCGCCGGAGATGATCATGTCCTTCACCCGGTCGTGGATGAAGAGATAGCCGTCCTCGTCGAGGTAGCCGGCGTCGCCGGTGCGCAGCCAGCCGTCCTCGCCGATGGTCGAGGCCGTGGCTTCCGGCAGCTTCCAGTAGCCCGGCATGTTGGCGACCGAGCGGGTGGCGACCTCGCCCACCGAACCGGTCGGCACGGGCGCGCCGTTCTCGTCGATGATCTTGATCTCCACACCCGGCATCGGCAGGCCGGCGGCGCGCATCCGGGGGCTGCCTTCGGGCTTGTGGTCCTCCGGCGGCAGGTAGACGATCGTGCCACAGGTCTCGGTCATGCCGTACTGCTGGCAGAAGCCGCAGCCGAACACCTCCATGCACTCGCGCAGCAGGTC
>JBIICO010000097.1:0-11533 GCA_044238855.1 Caulobacter sp. | reverse complement strand
CTACTGGATGCGGATCGGCACTAACGCCAAGAGCGGACCAGTTGCCGAGTTCGAAGATGGTCAAGGCGGGTCGGTCGAGATCTATTTCGATCGAAGCCCCGCGTTCCTCCTTGATGTCTCGACGCCCTATGCCGAAGTCTTCCGGCGCCATGAAGGTCTCGGACAAGGAGCGGACCGCCGACCCGACATCGTGATTGTGCGCCACCCGCGCGGCGGCGCGCGATCGGTCTTCTTCTTGGAAGTCAAATTGCCCGGCGCGGCGGCACCTGGCGGATACGTCCGTGATTCGATCTACAAGGCGTTTGGCTATCTCTACGACTTCGCCGGGCTTTGGCGGGCGTCACAGTTCCCGAAGGTCGGCCTGTACATTCCTACAGACACTGGGCCGACGTCGGCAGCTGCGAGCGCTCCGCACGACATCATTGTGCTGTCGCCACGCCGACCGGACGACCTCGCGAAGGCCCTCGAACAGGCTCTGGGTTTGGGCGTGTGAGCTAGGCGGCGGCTCGGGACGGGGCGGGTGCGACGGTGGCCAAATGGTTTTCAATCGCCCTGATGAAACCGTCTTGGAACCGCAGCTTCGCCACCCGAGTTCGCCCTAGGAAGCCGGCCGTCGCCCGGTGGCTCAGCGGCTCCCCGGCGTAATGCAAGAATTCCGCGAGGGGCGGTGCCCGCAGCCCCAGCGGCTCGGCGCCGATCTCGACCGAGTGTCGGGTCTTGCCGTCATAGCGAGCCGCGCGGGGCAGCTTGCCCGCGATGGGGAAGCCGCTGTCGCGGCGCTTTTCGAACCGACCGGGCTCGGCAAGGCGTCGACCGACCCACTCGGCGACCGGCACCGACACGGCGCTGCCGACCAAGCCCCATCGCGCGCTCTTTCTAGCGACCGTCTCGGCGGCACTGGTCCAGTCCGCGTTGAAACCTTGCAGCCGTTCAGCGTCACGCAAGTCGGGTTTAATGACCTGGCCGTCGGAAAGAAGGATGGCCGGAGGAGAAGGTATTCCGATCGTCGAGCCGTTTTTCAGGGTGGGGATTGAATCGACTGCCCAGCCGAGACCGCCGCGTCCCTCAGTCCAGTAAAAACCGTGTGCAAGGTTCTCAAGATCCGTTGTGGGGCGAACGAACTCGGCTTGATCGGCCAGCAGTACGTCAGCCGGGTCACCGACCCGCGACGCGACGAGATAGACTCGCTCTCGCCGCTGCGGCAGGCCGAAGGCGAATGTATCCAAAATGCGCCAAGCCCAGCGATAACCCGGGACATCTTCGATGGCGTCGACGATCCGCCGCATGGCATCGCCGCCCCGCAGTTGGAGCATGAACGGGACGTTCTCCAGCACGAGCCATTCTGGTCGCTCGGTGCGTAAGAGATTTAGAACATGACCGATCAGGCCGCTGCGGTCGCCATCGAGCCCAAGCGTCTGACCCGCCTGACTTAGATCCTGGCACGGAAAGCCGGCGCATACGACGTCCACCGCGGAGGGCAAGGACGTTAGCTCGCAGACGTCGGGGGCGATATCAACACCGGCAAACCGATCGCTAAGTACCGCTTGAGCCGTCGGCAGGATCTCACAGAGCAGCTCGGTCTCGTGGCCCGCGCGATGCATGCCCAATTCGAAGCCGCCGATGCCAGCAAACAGGCCCGCAATCTTCATTTGTTTCTCCGAATCGACCCGTCCAAGGGGCACGCTAACATGTACGCACGTACGACTCGAGCGTTGCCCTCGCCCGGGAGGTGCTTTGAGTGTAGCCGGGAAGCCCTTGCAGGCGGCATTGTTTGAATCGGTCGCAAGAAGATCGCTTTCTAGTCGACAGTACGAGGGAAGCGCCGGGCATGAGCGTTGAGGGCGCTCACTTCCTGCGCCATCCAGCCGGGGAGCTGCGGACGGATGGCCTGCAGGGCTATGCGTTCGGCGAGAGTGAGGCGTTCGCCTATCTGCTGCACGGTGCGTGCTGCGCTCTTCTGCCCAAGCCAGGAGAGCGCACGCACGGCTTCGCCGGCTGGTTGGCCGATCAGCACCAACTGCCAATCCGGCGCATGCCGCAGTTCGACCTGCTGCTTGCCGATCCGTAGACGCCGGCTTGGGCCGGAGGTGAGATAGATTTGACGAACCGGCACCTGGGTCGTGAGGCCAAGGGCATTGGCTGCGGCAGCGCCGTGCTGGGCGATCTTCTCGCCCGTAGCCTCCGCCAGCGCCTCCACGACTCTGGAGGGGGAGGGGGACCGGGTCCCGAAGCGGCTCTCCACCGGGCGGATGTAGATCCCACGACCGACCTTGAGCAGCGCGCCGCTCCTATGCAGTCGAGATAGCGCCTGATCGACAGCGGCCCGGGCGCCGAGGTGCAGCAAGCCCTTCGCACGGATCGCCGAGCCCTCGGGCATCAGCGCGCTTTCTTCCATGATCCTGCCGGCAAGAGGCGTCATCGTCGTTCTCCAATGTCAGAAACATAGCAAATTTTCTGACAAACTCAAGCTTGCGGCGGCTTAGCGCCTTAGCTGCCGCTAGGCGACTTTGGCGGTCTCGACGTCTGAACTTTCCCAAACGCGGTTGAGAACCTGAGCGGCTAGGGCGGCCTTATCTTGCGGCAGGAAGCGCCCGTAGTGCTGGGCGACCATCTCGGGCGTGTCCTGGATGGCGTAGCTGGCCTGCTCATAGGAGCCGGTCTGCTTGAGGATATGCGTGGCGAGCACGTCGCGAATGTTATGAGGGCCGTGTGGAAGTAACCCCTTGATGGCGCCAAGCCCCGTGTAGGGGTTGTGGATCCCGTAGCGTTGGATGGTCAGCCGCCAGGCTTCGTAGAAGGTGTGCTGGTTGTAGGAGGCGTCCCGGCTGCTGACCTTCACCGACTTGACGAAGAAGGTGCCCGGATCGGCGGCGGTGCGGAGGAGCAGGGCGCGGCCGCGGTCGATGTAGTGGTCGATATAGCCGTAGAGTCCGCCTAGGTCTGGCAGGACGAGGCGGAAGGGGCGGCTGCCGAAGAACGACGAAGTCGCGTTCTTGAAGGCGACGGCGGGGATGAAGATCTCCCAGCCCGCGTCCCGCTCGCTCCATCGCAGTTCCCCGCGCTTGGCGTCAGCAAGCTGGCGTTCTGAACGGTGGGTTTGGCCCTTTGGGCAGACCATCAGCTGGCGGAGGTTCTTCTGACGAAGGCCGGAATGAAGGCCGATGCGCAGCATCAGGAATGACCGAACCGCTTCGGCGTGGGCTTTCGGGTAGCGCTTGGCATCCGGCATTCGCCGGACCAGCTCGTCGGTGATCTTGCGGTACTCGGCGAGCGGGCTGTCGGCCTCAAGTATCGGAAGGATTGGCTCAAACGGGTCGCGGTGAACACGAGCCACACGTTCGACTTCCTTCGCCCTCGCCAAGGCGTGGCGATAGAGGAGGTCACAGGCGCCGTACCAGTCCCGCTGCACATCTTCGATCTCACCGACGGAGACGACGCCAGGGATTGGCTTGAGGTCTTCGGCATACTGAGGCGATTGTCGCAGCCAGCCCGTCTCGGCGCGCGTAAATGCCGCCGCAGTCTGCAGCATTTCGGCTTCCCATCGGGTGTAGAAGCCCCGCTTGCGTTCACGCCACTGCACGTACCAATCCCAGATTCCTGGGAAGATCAGCAGCCCGAACGTCAGCTGGTCGAGCGGCACGCCAAGCCCTGACACCGGGCCGTCAGCGGCGGCACTGATGGCTCCAAACATCAAGCCCAGGTGCTCGGTGCGCTGCGCCGAGGTCTCCTCATTCCAGACGCCGCTCCTCTTGTAGCCCGCCTTGGTTAGCGTGGCGGTTTTGAAGCCATTCAGAGCGTCCATTTCTGCCTGGAGCCGGGGCGGCGCGATGAGTCTGCGGCGCTTCGAAGCGGATTCGAAGCGAAGGCCGAAGCGTTGCCGCATGCTCTCGGCCTGGTAGCGGCGATACTCTGTCGTTCCACTGATAATGACCCTTCGGACCCACTCCAGAATCTCGTCCTGCTCCGCGCTCGCGCGCTCCGCAAAATCATCCGGAAGGTGCCAGGCAAGGCGTCGGGCTTCTGCAGGCCTGACGCCGGGGATATTGCCGATCGGAGCCCTCGGTCGGTTGACGAGGAACTCGCGAAAGTAGCCGGTAGGCAGGCGATAGCGCTCCTCGATGCGACGCAGCACGTCGAAGCTCTCGATTGTCTGAGGCGTTCGATGTCCGCGGCGCCAGCTCGGGATCGTGGTCTTATTCAGCAGGTCACCGGAGCGAGCGATGGCGTCGTGAAGCTGCCATGAGGTTTCGCCGTGGCGCCGGATCTGAAAGTCGAGTGCCTCCTGAAACGTGCTCGGTTCGTCGCCGTCGTCGCGCACCGGAGCAGGGAAGGGGACGAGAGGCCGCTTGGGCCGGCCCCGTGCTAACTGTGGCGTGTTTGCGAGGTTCAGGTTCTGCCGGCGAAAGCTGTCGGCTCGCTCAAACGCTGCCAACAGCGGGATGATCTGATCTCGGACAGATGCAAACGTTCGGCGAGGTACGCCCGCCAGCCGAGCGACCTCATTCCAATCGTACCCGCGGGCTCTACGGGGAAGATCCCGGTGCTCCTCCCAGGCGCATATCAACATTGACCGCAGACGACCTACATCTCGAGGGGCGAGCAGCTTGGTCAGTCGACGCTTGCAGTAGCGTGAGATGGCCAAGGGGAAGTCGGCCGGTGGTTGGCTCATGTTGTGCTCCCGAAGATACGCACGGCGGGCACGCGCCGGGCATCGACGGGTTCATCACTGTGGTCTTAGGGAAGACGCCTTCAGGTCGGCGCAATGGCTCACCGGTGGGACAATTTCGTAGGTTCGACCTGGCTAGGTTGCTGGGAGGGCGGATTTTGACTCAGATTAGACGGTACAACCTGTCCTCCTAGGCCAACGGGTCGCTCATTCAACGAAGCGGAATTCTCCATAGAGAATTTCATTCTCAATCGCGAATTTCTCTCCCGCATGGTCGCCGTGGCGTGCATTGTGCCCCCAAACGATAAGACCCAAGGGAGGGCGTCATGAGCGGTCCAGATCTCGTAATCCGGGGTGGGATGTTGTTCGACGGAACCGGTGCGCCGGGGCGTGTCGCCGATGTCGCGATCAGGGACGGCCGGATTCTCGCGGTCGGCTCCGGTCTGCCGCAAGGACGCGAGGAGATCGATGCGACCGGTCTGATGGTCACGCCGGGTTGGGTCGACATTCACACCCACTACGACGGACAGATTACCTGGGACTCCCGAATGACGCCGTCGTCGACGCTGGGCGCGACGACTGTGGTCGCCGGCAACTGCGGCGTCGGCTTCGCGCCCGTGCGGAAGGGCGACGAGGACACCCTGATCCGCTTGATGGAAGGGGTCGAGGACATCCCCGGCGCAGCGCTGCACGAGGGCCTCTCCTGGGAATGGGAGAGCTTCGACGACTACATGGGCGCGGTCGAGAAACTGCCGCACGACATCGACGTGGCGGTCCAGCTGCCGCACGGCGCACTGCGCGTCTATGTGATGGGCGAACGCGGCGCCAACCGCGACCCGGCGACGCCGGAAGAGCGCGCGCGTATGCGCGAGCTGACCCGCGAGGCGATCCAGGCCGGCGCGCTCGGCTTCTCCACCACCCGCACCATGGTTCACCGCACCGCCGACGGCGACCTGACCCCGACGGTCGGTGCCGCGCGTGCCGAGATGGAGGCCATCGCTCAGGGTGTCGCCGACGCCGGCTCGGGCGTGCTGCAATGGGTGAGCGATTTCCAGGACATGGACGGCGAGTTCGAGCTGATCCGGGATCTCACAAAGATCGCCGGCCAGCCGCTGAGCTTCTCCATGGTGCAGGCCGATGTGGTGCCCGACCAGTGGCGCGAGCTGACTCGGCGGCTGAACGAAGCGGTCGAGGATGGCCTGCCCATCAAGGCCCAAGTGGCCGGCCGTCCGGTCGGGCTGATGCTCGGTCTGCAGGGATCGGCCCACCCGTTCATCAGCCGGCCGTCGTTCGAGCCGCTGATCGACAAGCCGCTGGCTGATAAGGTGGCGATTATGCGCGATCCCGAGTTCCGTCGCCGGCTGATCGCCGAGGCGCCGTCCAAGGCCCACCCATTCATCAACTCGCTCGCTGGCGCCTATCACAAGATGTACGCGATCGAGGACGATCACGTGGACTACGAGCCCGATCCCGCCACCAGCCTGGGCGCGAAGGCCAAGGCGCTGGGCATTCACCCCGACGAGTTGATCTACGACGCCCTGATCGCCGACGAGGGTCGCGCCTTTCTGTTCTTCCCGATGCACAACTACGTCGAGGGCAACCTCGACAACGTCCGCGCCATGCTCGCCAACCCCAACACCCTGTCGGGCCTGTCGGATGGCGGGGCCCACGTCGGCGCCATCTGCGACGTCAGCCTGCCGACTTTCATGCTCAGCTACTGGTGCCGGGACCGCAAGCGCGGGCCGAAGTTCGACTTGGCCGAGACCATCCGCGGCCAGACCAAGGACACCGCCGAGGCCGTGGGCCTGCACGATCGCGGCGTGTTGGCGCCCGGCTACCTGGCCGACGTCAACGTCATCGATTTCGAGCGCCTGCGCATCAAGGCGCCCTACATGGTCTACGACCTGCCGACCGGCGCGCGCCGGCTGATGCAGGACGCCGACGGTTATGTCGCGACGATCAAATCGGGCCAGATCATCTACCGCGAAGGCCAGCCGACCGACGCATTGCCGGGCAAGCTGATCCGGGGACGGCAGGCCGCGCCCCAGGCGCTGGCCGCAGAGTAGGGGTCTTGGATCCGCTGATCATCGAGGCGGCCCTGAACGGGGGCACGCCGCAGTCCCGCAATCCGAACACGCCCCGCACGCCGGACGAGATCGCCGTCGATGCCTTGGCCTGCCTCGACGCCGGCGCGACCGTCATCCACACCCATATCCAGGGCCTCAAGCAGACCGGCGACGAGGCGTCCGACGCCTACATCGCCGGCTGGAAGCCCGTGCTTGAAGCCAAGCCCGACACAATCATCTACGGCACGGTGGCCGAGGGCAGGGACGTCGAGACGCGCTTTGGCCATTACCGCGCGCTGGCCGACGCCGGCATGCGGATGGGGGCGTTTGATCCCGGATCGGTTAACCTCGCCACCCAGGGGCCGGACGGCCTGCCGGCGATGTCGTTCGTCTACCAGACCTCGTTCAAGGACATCGCGGGCCTCGCCGAGCTGCTGACCCAAGCCAGGCTAGGACCGGCCATCGCAATCTACGAGCCGGGCTGGCTGCGGGCGACCCTGGCTTACGAGAAGGCCGGCCGGCTGCCGCAGGGGGCGTTCGTGAAGCTCTACCTGGCCGGCGACTACAACTTCCTTGACGGTAAGAAGGGCGACCTTACGTTCGGCCTGCCGCCGACCGAGAAGGCGCTCGACGCCTACTTGGAGATGATGGAGGGCTCGGCTCTGCCTTGGGCCGCCTCCGTAATCGGCGGGTGTGTCGCCAAGACCGGAGTCGCTAAACTGGCCATCGAGCGCGGCGGCCATGTCCGCGTCGGGCTGGAGGACTACGGGGGCGAGGACAAGCCGTCCAACGCCGCCCTGGTCGCCGAGGTGGTCGAGATCGCCACGGCCTGCGGCCGTCCGATCGCGACGTCGGCCCAGGCCGCCGAGATCCTGAAGCTCCCGCGATGAGCGCCGTGCTGACCCTGCCGAAGGAGGGCCGACCGGCCTTGGCCAAGCCGGTGGGCGCGGTCACCTCGGCGATCGAGATCCTGCGGTGCCTGGGCCGCCATGCTGAGCCCCGGCGGCTGTCCGAGATCACGCGGGAGCTCAGTCTCAACCCGTCGACCGCGCTGAACATTCTCCGCACCCTTGAGTATGAGGGCTTGGTGGCGCTGGACCGGGACACGCGGCGCTACAGCCTTGACCAAGGCCTCGCCGATCTCGCGGCGCCGTTGCTGGGCGGCGACGATCCGCGCCGCCGGTTCGCCCTGGCGCTTGAGGCGGCCGCCGCCGAACTGGGCGTGACCGTCGCGCTATGGCGCCGCGCGGGCGCGGAGGTCGAGCTGGAGCAGGTGGCCGAGTCCGATGCCGCGATGCGCATCGCCTTCACCGTCGGCCGCCGCCTGCCGATGTTCTTGGGCGCCATGGGCCGGCTGGTCGCCGCCCGCGGCGACTTCACCCCCCGGGCGCTGCGGGCCGGGTTCGACCGCGTGCCGTGGGCGTCCGCGCCGGACTACGACCAGTGGCTGGCCGAAGTGGCCGCCGCCCGGGAGGCCGGAGTTGGAATCGACCGGGGCCACGTCAATCGCGGCGTGATCGGCATCGCCGTGCCGGTCGAGACCAGCGGCTCTCTGAACCACGTCATCGCGGCCGCCATGTTCGAGACCAACGGCGGGCTCGACCCCGCCGCCATCGTCCATCGCCTAAAAGCCGTCGCCGCGTTCGCGGCCGAGATTCCTGGAGTTCCCCATGCATGACCTGATCATCCGCAATGGCGTCATCGTCGACGGCACGGGCGCGGCCGGCTTCACCGGCGATGTGGCCATCGACGGCGGAGTGATCGTAGCGGTCGGCAAGGTGGACGGCTCAGCGAGCCGGACCATCGACGCCGGCGGCGCGCTGGTGACCCCCGGTTTTGTCGACATCCACACCCACTACGACGGCCAGGTGTCCTGGGACCAGGTCCTGGCCCCGTCGTCGATCAACGGTGTTACCTCCGCGGCGATGGGCAACTGTGGCGTCGGCTTCGCCCCCGCCCATGTCGACAAGCACGACTGGCTGATCCAGCTGCTCGAAGGCGTCGAGGACATCCCCGGCACGGCCCTGGCTGAAGGCCTGACCTGGGACTGGGAGAGCTTCCCCGACTACCTCGACGCCATTGGCCGACGTTCGTACGCGATCGACCTCGGCGCCCACATGCCGCACGCGGCGCTTCGCACCTATGTCATGGGTGTGCGCGGCGCCGATCACCTGGAAACGCCGACCGACGCGGAAATCGAGCGCATGGCACGGCTCACGGGCGAGTCGCTCGAGGCCGGAGCCCTGGGCTTCTCGACGTCGCGCACCCATGCCCACCGCAGCCGCGACGGCGCCAACATCGGCACCCTGACGGCTGGCGAAGCCGAGCTCCTGGCGATCGCCGGTTCGCTGCGCACGGCGGGCAAGGGCGTCATCCAGCTGATCTCCGACGCCTATCTAACCGCCGACGACGACTTCGCCCAAGCCGAGCTCAGCCTGATCCGGCGGATGGCGCAGGCCAGCGGCCGCAAGTTGTCCTTCACGGTGCAGCAGTCCGACGACTCCCCGGATCGCTGGAAGCACATCTACGCCGAGCTCGACGCGATGGCCGCCGAAGGGCTGGACGTGAAGGCCCAGGTGGCGCCGCGCGCTATCGGCGCCATCCTGTCCTTCTCCTCGACCACCAACCCGTTCCTGGCGACGCCGACCTATCGGCGCATCGCCGCAGAGTTCCCGACGGTCGAGGCGCGGCTGGCGAAGCTTGCCGATCCCGAGACGCGGACCGCGATCCTGTGCGAGCACGCGGCCGTGCGCTACGAAGACGGTTTCATCGCGATCCTGACGCGCGGCTTCACGCGCATGTTCCGGATGAACGACCCGGTCGACTACGAGCCCGACGCCAGCCAGTCGATCGGCGCCCAGGCCGAGCGGGCCGGGATTGAGGTCGCAGCCTTCACCTATGACGTGATGATGGAGGAGGGCGGCCGTCGGCTGCTCTACATGCCGCTGATCAACTACGCCGACGGCAACCTCGACGCCGTGCACGGCATGATGACCGGCGCCCACACCCTGTACGGCTTGTCGGACGGCGGCGCCCACTGCGGCACCATCTGCGACGGCAGCTTCCCGACCACGACCATCGCCCTCTGGTCGAAGGGCAACAAGTCGGGCCGTAGCATCCCGCTCGAGGCGCTGGTTCACGGCTATACCCAGCGGAACGCCCAGCAGGTCGGCTGGCTTGATCGCGGCGTGATCGCACCGGGCTACCTGGCCGATGTCAACGTCATCGACCAGGGCCGCCTGAACCTCGGTCCGCCCGAGATCATCCAGGACCTGCCGGCCGGCGGCACCCGCCTGCTGCAACCGGCGCGCGGCTATCTATGGACGGTGAAGTCGGGGATCCCGACGTTCGAGAACGGCGTCTGGACCGGTGAGACCCCCGGCGGCCTTTTGCGCGGCGATCGTCCGCGGCCGCAGTGATCTGGACCAAGCATCTCCTCAAGGACTGCCCATGACCCTCGACATCCAGCTGACCGGTCCCGTCGAGGGCCGCGCCAGCGAGATATTGACGCCGGAGGCCCTGTCCTTCGTCGCCGATCTGCATCGCCGCTTCGACGGCCGCCGGCGCGAGCTGCTGGCGGCCCGCGAGGCGCGTCAGGTTCGCTTCGACGCGGGCGAGCTGCCGGACTTCCTGGCTGAGACGGCCGACGTCCGCGCCGCTGACTGGAAGGTCGCCCCGATCCCGACCGACCTGCAGGACCGCCGCGTGGAGATCACCGGCCCCGTCGACCGCAAGATGATCATCAACGCCCTCAACAGCGGGGCCAAGGTGTTCATGGCCGACTTCGAGGACGCGACCTCGCCGACCTGGGTCAATGTGGTCGAGGGCCAGGTCAACCTGAAGGACCGCTGGGCCGGCGCGCTGAGCCACGTCGACGCCAACTCCGGCAAGTCCTACGTGCTGGGCGACAACCCGGCGGTGCTGCTGGTGCGGCCGCGTGGCTGGCACCTGCCCGAGCGCCACATGGAGGTCGATGGCCAGGCCGTGGCCGGCGGGCTGTTCGACTTCGGCCTCTACGTCTTCCACAACGCCAGGGCCGCGCTGGCCCAGGGCTCGGGGGCCTACTTCTACCTGCCCAAGCTGGAGAGCCACCTCGAGGCGCGGCTGTGGAACGACGTCTTCGTCGCCGCCCAGGAGGCGCTCGGCCTCCCGGTCGGGACCTTCAAGGCCACCGTGCTGATCGAGACGATTCCCGCCGCGTTCGAGATGGACGAGATTCTCTACGAGTTACGCGACCATATCGTCGGGCTGAACTGCGGCCGCTGGGACTACATCTTCTCGTTCATCAAGCGGCTCGGCCGGCACGAGCGGTTCCTCACCCCCAACCGCGCCTCGATGGTCATGGGCAAGGCCTTCCTGGGCGCCTATTCGCTGAAGCTGATCCAGACCTGCCACCGCCGCGGCGCCTTCGCCATGGGCGGGATGGCGGCGCAGATTCCGATCAAGGGCGATCCTGAGGCGAATGCCGCCGCCTTCGCCAAGGTGAAGGCCGACAAGGAGCGCGAGGCCGGCGACGGGCACGACGGCACCTGGGTGGCGCACCCGGACCTGGTGCCGGTGGCCATGGAGGTCTTCGACCGCCTGATGCCGACGCCCAACCAGCTCGACCGCCTGCGCGAGGACGTCGACGTCGGCCAGGACGACGTGCTACGCCTGCACGATGGCGGCCGCACCGAGGATGGCGTTCGCGAGAACATCCGCGTCGGCGTGCGCTACACCCAGGCCTGGCTCGAGGGCCGCGGCGCCGTGCCGCTCTACAACCTGATGGAAGACGCCGCGACGGCCGAGATCAGCCGCACCC